>NZ_JBFAQJ010000009.1:0-198555 GCF_040677225.1 Saccharopolyspora sp. NPDC049357
GATGCCTGCTCGGCCCAGAACGCCTCGCGGTCCGCATCGGCCTGGCCGTAGAGCGCCGACGTGGCGTTGGCCTGCGCCGCGAAATCCTCGGACGGCGGGAACGTCCTGCTTTCCGTCAGCAGGTTGTCGAGCGTGTTGCTCTGCCCGTCGGGCTGACTCATTGCCCAGAACCTCCCTGGAGATGTGAATGCAGTGCTAGGGGAACCGTAGTGCGATCTGGTTCACTGCAACAGAGGTTTCGCTTGATTGGTTCAGACCATTCGGTCGCAACGGACCGAATTCCTACCGTCACTCTCCGGTTCCGAAATGCTTCCGCTGCGTTGTCCTGCGGTAACGCAGAGTCGAACACGTGCAACGTGGCTGCAACTGTGGCACAACTCGCACACGGGCCGCTCACCGGGGTTTCCGGTACCGGCCGGTAGCGTCTTGACCCGTGAACGACAAGCCATCGCTGGCACCGCTGCTGGAACTCGACGGGGTCACAGACGCGGTGGCCGCCGCACGCGCCGCCATCGACGAGGTGCACCGGCACCCGGCCAACCGGCGCGGCTGGCCCGCCACCGCCGCCGAAGCCTCCGTGCGCGCGGCCCGCGCGTCGGCCGCGGTCGCGGGCGGTGCCACCGAGATCCCCGAGTCCGGAGAGGTCAGCGACCCGCTGCTGGCCGGATCGCTGCGCGTCGCCGAGGCCATGGGCACCCTGCTGCCCACCTGGCAGCGCGCGCCCCGGCAGGCCCTGGCACGGATGCACGTGCTCGCCGCGAGCGACCTCGTCGACGACCCCGACCAGCTCGGCCGGCCGCACGCCGACCCGGTGATCGCCCAACGGCTCGACCTGCTCAGCGAGATCATCACCGAACCCAAGGCCCACGGCGCCGGGCCGGTGCTGGCCGCGGTGGTGCACGGGGAGCTGCTCGCGCTGACCCCGTTCGGTCACGCCGACGGCGTCATCGCGCGCGCCGCGGCCCGGCTCGCCGTCATCGGCAGCGGTCTGGACCCCAAGGGCCTCGTCGTCCCCGAGGTCGCCTACTTCCGCAGGCAGGAGGACTACACCGAGCGCGCGCTGGGCTTCGCCACCGGTGACCCCGACGCGGTCGCGTCCTGGATCGTCCACTGCTGCTCCGCGCTGGAAGCGGGTGCCCGCGAGGCCGCCTCCATCGCCGACGCCGTTCAGGAGGGCTGACGGTGAAGAAGGTCCTGATCGACTGCGATCCCGGCATCGACGACGCGCTGGCGCTCGCGCTCGCGCACGGCGATCCGCGGCTGGACGTCGTGGGCATCACCGCCGTCGGCGGGAACGTGCCGCTGGAGTTCACCACCGAGAACTCGCTTCGACTGCGCGACTTCTACGGCATGACCGCGCCGGTCGCGCGCGGTGCCGGTCGGCCCCTGGTGCGCGAGGGCATCAACGCCGGGAACGTGCACGGCGTGATGGGTCTCGGCGAGGTCGTGCTGCCGGAGACCGCGACCGAGCTGGACCCGCGCCACGCGGTGGACCTGATCATCGAGACGCTGGCCGCCGCTCCTGGCGAGATCAGCCTGGTCGCGACGGGTCCGCTGACCAACATCGCGCTCGCGGTGCGCAAGGAGCCGCGGATCGTCGAGTGGGCCGCCGAGTTCGTGATCATGGGCGGTGCCTACACGCGCGGGAACCGGACTCCGGCGGCCGAGTTCAACGTCATGGCCGATCCCGAAGCCGCCGCCGTGGTCTTCGAAGCGGGCTGGACGACGGTCATGGTCGGGCTCGACCTGACCCACCAGGCCCGCGCGAACGCCGAGGTCCGCACCCGCTTCGCCGGTCTCGGACGACTCGAATCCGAGCTGCTCACGCCGTGCCTGGACTTCTACGGCCGGTTCCCGGACTACCAGGAGCTCGGCCCGGCGATCCACGACGCCTGCGCGATCGCCTACCTGATCGACCCGACCCTGATGGACGCCGTGCCCGCGCGGGTCGATGTCGAGACGCAGGGCCGGTTCACCTCGGGGATGACCGTCACCGACTTCAAGGCCCCGCCGGAGTTCAGGAACGCCCTGGTCCCGACCACGCTGGACCAGGGGCGCTTCTGGGGTCTGATGACCGAGGCGTTCGAAGTCGTCGCCAAGTCGATGGCCTGACGGGCGGCGCGGGCGCCGAGGTCTGGAACCTCGCGGCTCGCACCGCCTGCGGGCGTCTTCAGCCCTCCAGGCTCCGGAGGGCGTCTCGGACCTGGCCGTCGGCCACGGCGAGGGCCGCCGCCGAGCGTTCGACGTCGGCGCCGGAGAGCAGGTGGACCAGGGCCGTCTTGAGGTCGTCGCCCGCCGCGGTGAGCGCGTCGGCGCACGCCTGCTCGGACTCGCCGGTCGACTCCTGCAGGATGTTGATCGTGCGTCCGCGCAGCTTGGCGTTGGTCGCGAGCATGCTGACCATGAAATTCGAGTAGACCCGGCCCAGCTTGATCATCACCGCGGTCGAGAACGAGGTGAGCACCAGCTTCTGCGCGGTTCCGGCCTTCATCCGGGTCGAGCCGCTGATCGGCTCCGGGCCGGTGTCGGCGGCGATGACCACGTCGGCCGGGACCTCGCCGGGGTCCGGGTTCGAGGTCAGCAACGCGGTGGTGGCGCCGATCTCCTTCGCGGCGGTCAGCGCCGAGAGCACGTACGGGGTGCGGCCGGAGGCCGCCAGGCCGAACACGAAGTCCTTGTCGGAGCCCTGCGCGCGGATCTCGCGGGCGCCCGCGTCCTCGTCGTCCTCGGCGTTCTCCACCGCCTGCTGGTAGGCCTCCGGGCCGCCTGCCTGGTGCGCGATGAACCAGTCCGGTGGGGCGTTGAAGGTCGGGATCAGCTCGGCGGCGTCGAGCACGGCCAGCCGCCCCGACGTTCCCGCGCCCACGTAGTGCACCCGGCCACCCGACCGCAGCGCCGCCACCGCGAGGTCGACCGCCTCCGCCAGCTCCGGCAGCACGCGGCCGACGGCCTCCGGCACCGTGCGGTCCTCGCTGTTGAACAGCTGCAGGACGTCCAGCGTGGGCAGCAGGTCGATGTCGCGGGTGTTGGGGTTGGTCTGCTCGGTCGGCGATGCGACGCGGATCGCGTGATCCCGGCTCATTCATGCCTCCTGTTCGGTTGTTCGAGGCCGGCCGTGGCGCGATGCATCACGCCTCTTTGTGCCGACGCCGATCGGGGCGACTGCCGAGGCGGTGTCCGGAGACGGCCTCGCGCGTCGCTTCCAGCGCCGTTTTGGTCTGCTCCAGATGCCGCTGGGCGACGCCGATGAACAAGCAGTCGATCACGGTCAGCTGCCCGATCCGGCTGGCCATCGCGCCGGACCGGTACGTCGTCTCGCGCACCGCCGTGGTCAGCACGTGGTCGGTGATCTCGGTGATCGGGGAGCGCGCGAAGTTGGTGATCGCTCCGGTCGTGGCGCCGTGCCGCTTGGCCTCGCGCAGCGCCTCGACCGTCTCGGTGGTCGCGCCGGTGTGCGAGATGCCGATCGCGACGTCGCCGGGTTCGAGCACGGCGGCCGAGGTCAGCGCGTTGTGCGTGTCCGACCAGGCGAAGCTGACCAGTCCGATGCGGTGCAGCTTCTGCTGGAGGTCGAGTGCGACGAAAGCGCTGGCCCCGACGCCGTAGACGTCGATGCGGCGCGCGGTGGCGACCGCGTCGACCAGCGCGTTCAGCGATGCGGCGTCGAGCTGGCCCGCGGTCTCCTCGACGGCCTTGGCGTCGGCGTAGCCGATCTTGGAGATGATGTCGCCGAGGCCGTCGTCCGGGCCGATGTCGCCGCCCAGCTCCCGATCGCGCGTCGAGGTGCGCGCGGTGTCGGCGGCCAGGGCGATCCGCAGGTCCGGGTATCCTCCGACGCCGATCGCCTTGCAGAACCGGGTGACGGTCGTTTCACTGGTCCCGGCCGCCTCGGCGACCTCGGTGATGCTGCGGCGCGAGATCGAGGCGGGGTCGGCGAGCACGATGTTGGCCACGCGCTGCTCGGCCCGCGCTAGTCCGGGCAGCAGCGAGCGAATCTTGACGAGGGGGCTGCCCTCGCTCGATTCAGCGGAGATTTCCGAAATGGCCATGTGGGAAACTTACTAACCGTTTCTTGTGCAGGTCAATGCATATCTCACGTATCCGTCGGGAAGACGGTTCACGCACGGGTCCAGGTTGCATCTCCGCCGCGCAATTCGATGAGGGCTAAGTACCCGGTCCCCGAGATCGACTTGTACACCTGCCCGGCCGCTGCCCGCCGCGCGATCTCGTCATCTGACCGGAACCCGCCTCGCGACCGCCTGAAACATCCGGCGCGAACACTCCCGGCTGCACGCGCGCTCGGCAGAGGAGGGGTTCGATGGTCGTCGGTTCACCACGCGAGGACGTGGCGCGAGATCAGGCGGTGCGCGAAACGCTGGAGGACTACACGCTCCGCTTCGCGCCGCGCAGCTACCGGCGCTGGAAGCCCGGCGTGGTGGCCACGACCGCGCTGGGCGGCATCGCCTACCTCGCGGACTTCTCGATCGGCGCGGGCATCGGCCTGAGCTACGGCACGCTCAACGCGCTGGTGGCGATCCTGGTCGCCGCGCTGATCATCTTCGTGACCGGTGTGCCGCTGGCCTACTACGGCGCCCGCTACAACATCGACCTCGACCTGATCACCCGAGGCGCCGGGTTCGGCTACTACGGATCCGTGCTGACCAGCGTGATCTTCGGCAGCTTCACGTTCATCTTCTTCGCCACCGAAGGCGCGATCATGGCCCAGGGGCTGCACGTCGGGCTGGGCGTTCCGCTGTGGCTCGGCTACCTGATCACCACGCTGATCGTCGTGCCGCTGGTCATCTACGGCATGAAGGCGCTCAGCAAGCTCCAGGTGTGGACGACGCCGCTGTGGTTGCTGCTGATGGTCGGACCGATCGGCTACCTGGTGGTCGTCGACCCGAGCTCGGTGAGCGACTGGCTGGCCTTCGCAGGCGAGGAGGGCGGTGGGCTCAACGCGGCGTCGGTCATGCTCGGCGCGGGCGTGGCGCTGTCGCTGATGGCCCAGATCGGCGAGCAGATCGACTACCTGCGGTTCATGCCGCCGCGCACGGAGGCCAACAAGCGCTCCTGGTGGCTGTCGACGCTGGTCGCGGGCCCGGGATGGGTCGTGTTCGGCGCCATCAAGCAGGCCACGGGGGCGTTCCTGGCGTTCTTCATCATGGGTGTCGCCGGGGCCGCGGCGACCGAGCCGGTGCAGCAGTTCCTGGGCGTCTACGAGCTGTTCCTGCCCGCGTGGCTGGCGATCCCGCTGGCCGTCGTGCTGGTGGTGCTCAGCCAGGTCAAGATCAACGTCACCAACGCGTACTCGGGCTCCCTGACCTGGACGAACTCCTTCACCCGGATCACCAAGCACTACCCGGGCCGGATCGTGTTCGTGCTGGCGAACCTGGCGGTCGCGCTGATCCTGATGGAGGCGGACATGTTCGCCTTCCTGAACTCGGTGCTGAGCTTCTACGCCAACTGCGCGATCGCGTGGGTGTGCACGGTCGCCGCCGACATCATGATCAACAAGTTCGTGCTGAAGCTGTCGCCGAAGGAACCGGAGTTCCGGCGCGGCATGCTCCACGCCGTCAACCCCGTGGGCGTCACGGCCTTCCTGACCTCGGCGATCGTCTCGATCGCGATGTACTTCGGCGCCTTCGGCGAGGCGGTCGCGCCGTACTCGCCGATCGCGGCGGTGGTGATCGCGGTCGTGCTCACTCCGGTGATGGCGATCGCGACCCGCGGCCGGTTCGCCTTGCGCCGCACCGATGACGGCATTCCCGAACCCCGCTTCGACGTCGACGGCACACCCGTCGCGACGATCTACACCTGCGACTACTGCTCGCAGGAGTTCGAGCGGCCGGACGTGCTGGCCAGCGCGGAGCCCGGCAAGATCATCTGCTCGTTGTGCGTGACGACGGACAAGACCGGAGCTCTGGTGCTACCGGCGTCCTGAGTCAGCGCGCAGCGGGGTTCCAGCCGTCGAGGTGCAGCTCGGTGGAGTCTCGCTCGGAGTCCAGCAGGGTGCGGTCGCCGTCGGCGGCCTTGAGGCCGTCGACGTTGACCCCGCGGCCCTCGTACTGGGCGTCGACGGTGTAGCGCCAGCGCAGCTGGACCTTCTTGCCCGGTTCTGCGGGAACCTCGCCGTTGACCTTCCACCAGGCGCGGTGCCCCGAACCCGCCAGCGCCGGCTGCGGGCCCTCCGGCGCGCCGGGACCGGACGCGGTCAGCGGCACCGGCCGCCAGTTCACCCCGTCCGAGCTCGACTCGACGGTGAGGGCGTCCGTGCCGTCGGCGTCCTGCTGGGTGTCGACGAAGGCGTCGAAGGACACCTCCAGCGGCCCGTCCGCCGGGCCCAGCGGCGCGCTGGTCAGCGTCGCCGCCCGGGGCGCGTGGAACGACGCGCGGCCGTGGCGGGGGAAGACCGCCAGCGCGCGGGCCATGCCCTGCGCGAGGGTCTGGCGCGCGCGGTTGTTGGAGCCCCACTCGCGCGACGGGTGCACGCGGTTGGTCAGCAGCACCGCCACCGACCGCGACGCAGGGTCGATGACCAGCGACGTCCCGGTGTAGCCGGTGTGCCCGGCGGTGCGCGGAGCGCTGAGCCCGGCCATGTACCAGCGCTGGTCGAGCTCGAACCCGAGACCGTGCGAGTTCCCGGGGAACTCGGTGTTGAAGTCGGTCAGCATCTTCTCGACGGTGCGCTCGGAGAGGATCCGGGTGCCGCCGTAGGTCCCGCCGTTGAGCAGCGTCTGCCCGAGCTTCGCGAGGTCGTCGGCGGTCGAGAAGACACCGGCTTGACCGGCCACGCCGCCCAGCGACCAGGCGTTCTCGTCGTGCACCTGGCCGCGCACCATGCCGCGCGGCGGGTCGGTCTGGAACTCGGTGGCCGCGATGCGGTGCAGCTGGGACTCCGGCGGGTTGTAGCCGGTGTCGCGCATGCCCAGCGGCTTGGTGATCCACTCCTGGACGACCTGGTCGAGCGGGTGCCCGGTGACCCGCTCGACCAGCACGCCGAGGGTGATCATGTTCGGGTCGGAGTACTCGTAGTTCGTGCCCGGCGGGTGCTCCGGGGTCAGCGCCATGACCGACGGGATGCGCTGCTCCGGCGGCAGCTTCCACAGCTGCACCTCGGCCTGCAGCCCGGAGGTGTGGGTGAGCAGCTGCTCGACGGTGATGCCCTGCTTGCCGTTGACGGCGAACTCCGGCAGGTGCTCGGCGACCGGATCGTCCAGCGAGATCGTGCCGTCGTCCACGAGCTGCAGCGCGGTGATCGAGGTGAACAGCTTGCTGATCGAGGCGACGTCGAAGATCGTGTCGGCGCGCATCGGTTCCTGGTCCTGCGCGGGGAGCTCGGTGCCCTTGTCGTCGGCGTAGCGCAGCTGCTCACCGGCGGCGGTGCGGCTGACCACCACGCCGTCGTGCGCGAGCAGGCCCACGGCACCGGCGTACATCGGGTGTTCGAGCTCGGGCGTCTTCTCGGTCCACGCCGCGAGCTGCCGCCACGCGTCGTCGATCGGCTTCGGGTCGAGTCCGATGCCCGAGGGCGTGCCGTCCTGCAGCAGCGTTTCGGCGGGCGCGAAGCCGTCCTGGGGACGGTCGAAGTGCCCTGCCGCCCGTCCCTGCGCGGCCACGGCCGAGCCGCCCAGCGCGGTCAGCGACAGCAGCGCCACGGCCGCCAGCGCGGTCTTGCCCATCCAAGGCCCCCCTCAGCGGTACAGCAGGTAGGGATCGCGATGCCGGCGGAAGTCGACGACGTCCTGCCGCCAGGAATCGGTGATCTCGCCGACGTCGGCGCCCGCATCCACCATGCCGCGCAGCCGGTCCGAGCCGGACAACTTGTCGACCATCCCATCCTCTCGCCAGGCGAAGAGCTGAGGATAGAGCCGTCGGGCTGTGACCAACATCGCAACGGTGAGGTGGATCGGGTCGAGATCACCCGTGCGGTGCAGCTGCACGCCACCGCACGGCTGCTCGGCGTGCTTGGAGAACGTCGGGACGAAGTAGGTCTCGCGGCACCGGACGCCCTCGATGCCCAGCTCGTTGAGCTCCTCGGCCCACTTCCAATCGATCCCGGGCGCCCCGATGATCTCGAACGGACGCGTCGTGCCGCGCCCCTCGGACCACGTCGTGCCCTCGAACAACCCGGTTCCCGGGTACACCGCCGCGGTGTCCGGGGTCGGCATGTTGGGACTCGGCGGAACCCACGGCAGGCCGGTGTCGGCGGTGCGTCCCTGCCAGCCCTCGACCCGGATCACGTTGAGCTGCGGCAGCGGCGAGGGCAGGTGGACGCGGTCGAACATCCGCGCCAGCTCGCCGACGGTCATGCCGTGCTGCTGCACGATCGGCAGCTCACCGACGCCGGAGGCGAACCGCGGGTCCAGCTGCGGCCCGGCGACCAGCGGACCGACCGGGTTCGGACGGTCCAGGACGGTGAAGCCCAGGCCGAGCTGCTGCGCGGCCTGCATCGCCGTGTACATCGTCCAGATGTAGGTGTAGAAGCGCGCACCGACGTCGGCGATGTCGAAGACGACCTGCTCGACACCGGCCTTGCGGAACAGCTCGGCGAGCTTGGCCGCGTCGGCGCCGTAGGCGTCGTAGACCGGCAACCCGGTGCGCGGATCTCGGTAGTCGCCCTCGGACCCGCCGGCCTGCGACGTGCCGCGGAACCCGTGCTCGGGACCGAACACCGCCGCGATGTCGACCTTGCCGCCCGCGTGCATCACGTCCACCAGGTGATCCAGCGAGGACAGCACGCCCGTCGGGTTGGTGACGATGCCGAGGCGGTGACCGGCGAGGTCCGAGAAGTCCCTGCTCGCCAGCACGTCCGCGCCGGTGCGCACCGCTCCGGGCGCGATCTGCGCCGGCTTGGCCGCGCAGGCCGAACTGGACGCCACGCCGACGGTCGGGACCGCCAGGGCCGAGGCGGCGAGGAAGCGCCGCCTGCCGATTCCGCTCATGCTGTTCACCAGGCCAAACCGAAGCCGAAGGGATACCTGTCGGTTCCAGGCTTACCAGGCTCGGGCACCGGGACCGGCAGCTTGCCCGCGGGCGTGGCCTCGCCGAAGAGGACCTTGGCGACCGATTCCATGGCGACCGGCTTGTCGGAGTAGCTGGCGATCCAGGCGGGCACGTCGACGTGGGCGGCGTCGTAGGGGTCGCGCACGGCCACGGCCACGACCGGCTTCCCGGTCGCCTGCAGCGCGCGCACGAGGTCCAGCTGCCCCGCGTTGTCGGGGTTCCAGGCGGCGCTGGTCAGCACCACCGCGACGTCGTGGGCCTTGGCCTGCTCGACGGCCTGGCCGATCTGCTCCTGCGTCGGCTTGGTGCCGGTGGCCAGCGCGGAGCTCCGCGGCCCGCGCGCCCGCACCGAGTCGGACAGCGCCTTCGCGCCCCGCTCGCTCGCGCCGGTCACGAACACCTTGCCCGGCGACCTCAGCGGCAGCGCGGCGTCGTTGCGCAGCAGCGTCGTGCTGCGGTCGGTGATCCGCTGGGCGTCGGCGAGGTGCTGCTGGTTGCCGACGACCGAGTCCACCTTGGACACGTCGACGAACGGGTTGGCCAGCACGCCCCGGCCTTCCTTGAGCTTGAGCACCCGCGAGACGCTCTCGTCGATGCGCTGCTCGGTGAGCCGGCCGTCGCGAACGGCCGCGATCACGCCGTCGATGGCGACCTGCAGGTTCTGCGGCATCAGCATCACGTCGGCGCCGGCCTGCAGCGCCAGCACCGGGATCTCGGAATCCGGGTGCTGCTGGCGGACGCCCTCCATCTGCAGCGAGTCGGTGAACACCACGCCCTGGTAGCCGAGCTCCTGGCGCAGCATCCCGGTGAGCACCTTCGGAGCCAGAGTGGACGGCTGCCCGGAGTCGTCGAGCTTGGGGACCATGATGTGCCCGCTCATCACCGAGTCGGTGTTGGCCGCGATCGCTTCCTTGAACGGCGGCGCGTCCAGCTGCTCCCACTGCTGCCGGTCGTGCTCGATGACGGGCAGCGCGGTGTGGCTGTCGGTGTTGGTGTCGCCGTGCCCCGGGAAGTGCTTCACCGAGGCCGAAACGCCTTCACCGGCGGCTTGGGCGTCTTCGTAGCCGCGCACCTGGGCCGCGGTGAACTGCGCGGCCAGCGCCGGGTCGGAGGAGAACGAGCGGACGCCGATCACCGGGTTGGCCGGGTTGACGTTGACGTCACCGCTGGGCGCGAAGTTCATGTTCAGGCCCATGGCGCGCAGTTCCTGGCCGGTGATGGCCGCCGCGCGCTCGGCGTCCTGCGGGCTGCGGCCGGCGCCGAGCGCCATGTTGCCGGGCAGCTGCGTGACGGGCTCGGTGATCCGGGTGACCTGGCCCTGCTCCTGGTCGGTCGAGATCAGCAGCGGCACCTGGGCGCCCGAACTCGTGGCCGCGGTCTGCAGCCCGTTGGACAGCTCGGCGATCTGCTTCGGGTCGTAGAGGCTGTTGGACCAGGTGAAGTGGATGATCCCGCCCAGGTGGTACTTCTGCACCACCTGCGCCGGGGTGTCGACGCCGAACTCCTCCCGGTTGACCGGGTCGGGCGTGTCCGCGGTGCGGCCGTAGGCGTAGGTGACGAACAGCTGCCCGACCTTCTCCTCCAGGGTCATCTCGCTGAGCAGCTCGTCGGCGGTCTGAGCCCGAGGTTCCAAAGCGCTCCCGGTGGTGGTCAGGGCGGCAGCTCCCACGGCCAACGCGCTCAACGCGACGACGGCGCGTCGGGTTCGGCTCTTCAGGGCCACGTCGGCCTCCCTGCACCAGGCGGAAACTGTTCACCACAAACGCGGACAAATGAGGAAATTACTCACAGGAAATGGGGAGGTCAACGATGAGGACTGATCCAATCGTTGATTCTTGGTTCCTGGATTGCGCATGGGGCTGCGGCGATCCCCGGTGAGATGCGGCGAGCGGAAAGCGATTTCGTCGCTCACCCGGCCTGGGTCGGCGGCCTGGAGCGCACAAAAGAGCGGCGCCCGTGCTGGGCGCCGCCCTCTCTGCGCGAGCTCTTGGGTTACCAAGCGTGCTGTTCGTCGTAACTTTCGGGCTAGGCGTCCGGCGTCCCGTGACGCAACCCTGTGCACGACAGCCTTATGTGCGGCGACGCGTGGGTGCTCCAAGTCTCGCGCGCGGAGCCTGAGAGGGGTGGACGCTGTTTCTCCTCCACAACGTCCCTGGCCAAACAGGGTCCGCACTTCCCTTTGTAGACCGTGATGCCCGTCACTGCAAGGGTCCTTCAGGGCGAACCGGGGAGCGATCTACCTGCGTTTCGGTCACCGTCGGCGACGCCAGGCGCGCACGCCCCACCAGGTCGCACCGGCGGCCGCCACGGCGCTGAGCCCGACGCCCGCGGCCGTGACGGCGGCGCGGGACGGGGTGGGGATGCGGGCGCGCAGCGAGACGGGGTGCTCGAAGGCCAGCGAGGGCCAGCCGCGCTGAACCGCTTCCTTGCGCAGGCCCCGGTCGGGGTTGACGACGGTCGGGTGTCCGACGGCTTCGAGCAGCGGCATGTCGGTGACCGAGTCTGAGTAGGCGTAGCACTCGCCGAGGTCGTAGTCGTACTTGTCGGCGAGTTCGCGGGCGGCGACCGCCTTGTTCTCGGCCGAGCAGTAGAAGTCGACCTCGCCGGTGTAGCGGCCCTCGGAGACGACCATGCGCGTGCCGGACCAGTGGTCGGCGCCGAGGAGCTTGGCGATGGGGGCGACGACCTCCTGGCCGGAGGCCGACAGCACGACGATCTCGTGGCCCTGGTCCTGGTGGTCGGTGATGAGCTGGGTGGCTTCCTTGTAGACGAGCGGGTCGACGATGTCGTGGAGGGTCTCCTCGACGATCGCGTTGACCTGGTCTATGTCCCAGCCGGTGCACAGCGACGTGATGTGCGCGCGCATCCGGTCCATCTGGTCGGCGTCGGCGCCGGCGAGCATGAAGACGAACTGCGCGTAGGCGCTCTTGAGCACCGCTCGGCGGTTGATCAGCCCTTCCTGGAAGAACGGGCGGCTGAAGGCGAGCGTGCTCGACTTGGCGATGATGGTCTTGTCCAGGTCGAAGAACGCGGCCACCCGGCGTCCGGTAGCGGCGGGGTTCGCGGGCTCAGTCACGCCGACAGCATACGAGTCGCGTCGACGCGTCATTTCCAGGCTGGTTCCGGTCATGTGCGCACGATCCTGGGCTGTTTGTCCGGTGGGGTGCTTTGAGAGAGCGATTTTTCACACACCGTGTGGTTGTCGGAGGGTTGGTCGCCGTCCGGGTTGGTTTTTCTGCCACGAATGAATGGGTCTGGCCAGTTTGTCGGGCACTGAGAGCAAAGACGTTCCCTCAAATGGACGGGAGGCATTACTAGGGATCTGCGGGATACAGTGTGGGGAGTCCGGCAAGACCGGACCAGTTCAGCTCGACCCCCCGGAGCTGAACTACGACGACCCCCGCCCCTCCCCCCTGGCGGGGGTCGTCTCGTATTCGGATGCTCCCACCTGCGCGGAGTTCGTGCTCGCGCAACAGTCTTCGGGCGAGCGAAATGTGAATTCACTTCATTTCTTATGCGGCCCTGATGCAACTCTTTCAGGGAAGACGAGTTATCCACAGCGAACGGGTTCATCCACAGATTTCCGAAATCGCTTGGCAGCCGACAGGAGCTCCGGTCACTTTGGATAAGGAGCGGCCATTCGCGGCACAACGCTCCTTCTTCCGGCCCATGCGGAAGTGGTTTTCCTCCGAAAAGTCCTGATCCAGGGAGCTCGTCATGCCCGCGGCAGCCCAATCGCCCACCCCGGAGACCGCGCGCCCGCTGCTGGTGGTGCGCGACGCCGAGCTGGCGGAGGAGGTCTCGCGGCTGGCCGCGGCCTCCACCGGAACGATCGAACGCGTGCCACGGCTGCTGCCCGCCGCGTGGCGCGCGGCGCCGCTGGTGCTGCTCGACGAGCCGACCGCCGCCGCGTGCGCCACCCACGGCCTGCCGCGCAGACGCGGCGTCGCGCTGCTCTGCCGGACGACCGGTGAGCGGCTGTGGCGGACCGCGTTCGACATCGGTGCCGAGCGGGTGCTGACCCTGCCCTCTGACGAGCACGAGCTGATCGAGCTGCTGGCCGACGCCGCGGACGCACCCGTCGGCGAGGGGCGCGTCCTGGCCGTGCTCGGCGGATGTGGTGGCGCGGGCGCTTCGGCGCTGGCCACCGCCGCCTCGGTGGTCGCCGCCCGCTCCGGCGGCCGGTCGCTGCTGGTCGACTGCGACCCGTTCGGCGGCGGCCTGGACCTCGCCGCGGGCATGGAGCGCGACGAAGGCGTGCGCTGGTCGGGCCTGTCGGTCGGCACCGGGCGGCTCGGTGCCGGAGCGCTGCGCGAGGCGCTGCCGAAGAAGCGGGTCGGACGCGGAGAACTGGCCGTGCTCGCCTGCGACCGGGATCGGACGCCGAGCGGACTGACACCGGAAGGCGTGCGCGCGGTGCTCGGAGCCGGTCGCCGCTCCGGCGCGACCGTGGTGTGCGACCTGCCGCGCTGCCCGGCGCCGGGCGACTCCGACGAGTCGGTGCTCGGCGACGCCGAGCTCGTGGTCGTCGTGGTGCCCGCGGAGGTGCGCGCGTGCGCGGCGGCGGCGCGGGTCGTCGCCTCGGTGACCGAACGCGCGGGACACCGGGTGCGACTGGTGGTGCGCGGACCGTCCCCGGGCGGCTTGCGACCGCGCGACGTCGCACGCGCCGCCGGTGCGCCGGTGCTCGCCACGATGCGACCACAGCCGCGCCTGCCCGCCGTCGTCGACCGCGGTGATCTCGTCACCGCGCTGCACCGCCGCAGTCCGCTGGCCGCGGCGGCCGGTGCGGTGCTGGCCGAGCTCGCCTCGGCGGAGTCGCCGGTACCGCGCTGAACCCCCGTTGAACCCAGGCCGATCTCGCTCGATCGGCCATGCCGTCCTGCCGTTCTTCGGCCGGTGAAGGGAAGGTCCGTGATGTCCGTGGATCGGGAACTGCTCGCGCGGGTGCGAAATCGACTGGTGGGCAACGGCTCGCCGCTGAGCCCTGCGGCCGTCGCCGAGGCGGTCCGCGCCGAATCCGGCGGGCTGGTCGCCGATGCCGACGTGCTCGCCGCTCTGCGCGTCGTCCAGCAGGAGTTCTCCGGTGCGGGAGTGCTGGACCCGCTGCTGGACGATCCGGCGACCTGCGACGTGCTGGTCACCGCGCCGGAGAAGGTGTGGGTCGATCGGGGCGACGGGCTGCGGCCCGCGCCGGTGCGCTTCGCCGACGAGGACTCCGTGCGCCGTCTCGCGCAGCGCCTGGCGATGTCCACCGGGCGTCGGCTCGACGACGCCCAGCCGTGGGTCGACGCCTGGATGCCGCAGCGCGGCACCCGCGCGGTCCGGTTGCACGCGGTGCTGCCACCGGTCGCCGGGGACGGGACCTGCATCTCGATGCGGGTGCTGCGCCCGGCCGCGCACGACCTCGCCGCGTTGCAGCGCGCGGGGACCTTCGACGAGCGCAGCGCCGCCGTGCTGCGCGAGATCGTGGCGCGCAAGCTCGCGTTCCTGATCACCGGCGGAACCGGCAGCGGCAAGACGACGCTGCTCGCGGCGATGCTCGGCGAGGTCGGGGACCGCGAGCGGATCGTCTGCGTCGAGGAGGCGGCCGAGCTGCGTCCCCGGCACCCGCACGTGGTGCGACTGCTGACCAGGCCGCCGAACGTGGAAGGCGCGGGTGAGATCGGCGTCCGCGAACTGGTGCGGCAGGCGCTCCGGATGCGGCCGGACCGCCTGGTCGTCGGCGAGGTGCGCGGTGCGGAGGTGCGCGAGCTGCTCGCCGCGCTCAACACCGGGCACGACGGAGGCGGCGGCACGCTGCACGCCAACTCGCCGCGCGAGGTGCCCGCCCGGATGGAGGCGCTGGCCGCGCTCGGCGGGCTGTCCCGCGATGCCCTGCACAGCCAGCTCGCCGCCGCCGTGCAGGTCGTGCTGCAGGTGCGCCGCAGACGCCTCGCCGCGATCGGAGTGCTCCACCGGTCGGGTGATCAGGTGACCGTGCGACCGGCCTGGGAGCGCGAAACCGGTTGGGACGTGGGCCGCGCGGAGCTGGCGGCGTTGCTGGAGTCCAGGGGAGGTGCGCTGCCGTGCTGATCACGAGCGCCCTGCTCGCCGCGACCGGACTGCTGTGCTGGCCCGCGCTCACCACTCGCCACCGGCTCCCCGGACTCGGGCGCGCACCGCTGAGGCCGCCGAGGCCGAAACGCCTGCTGCCGCTGGCGACCGGTGTCGCCGGATTCGCCGTCGCGGGCCCGGCGGGCTCGTGCGCGGCGATCGCGCTGGCACTGCTCGCGGGCAGGTACTTCCGCGAAAGCCGCGACGAGCGGCGGGAACTCGCGCTCGACGACGAGTTCGCCGAGGCGATGCGGCTGCTGGTCGCACAGCTGCGCGCGGGCGCGCACCCGACGAACGCGGCGGAGGGCGCGGCGGCCGAAGCCGGTCCCGGCGTCGCCGCGCTCTTCCGGGACCTGGCGGCGACCGCTCGACTCGGCGGCGACGTGTCCGCGCTGGACGGACGACCACGGGCGCCGGTGCGACGGCTGACCCGGGCCTGGGACCTGGCCGAACGGCACGGTGTGGCGCTGGCAGAACTGCTGGACTGCCTGCGCCGCGACGTCGAGCGGCGCACCGGCTTCCGCCGCGAGGTGGCCGCGAAGATGGCCGGTCCGCGTGCCACGGCGGGAGTGCTCACCGGGTTGCCGGTGCTGGGCCTGGGCTTCGGGCAGGCCGCCGGTGCCGCGCCGCTCGCGGTGTTCGGCAGCGGTCCCGCCGGGCAGCTGCTCCTGCTCGTCGGGGTCGCCCTGCTGATCGCCGGGGTGCTGTGGAGCTCCCGGCTGACGAGGTCGGTGGTGCGGACATGAGCCAGGTGTTCGCGCTGCTCACCGCCGCTGTGGCCGTGCTGCTGGTCCCCGTCGACACGACCCGCCACCGGCTGGGTCGGCGTCGGAGCCCACCGGCGGCACCGCGTCCCCGGCGCGAGGAACGGGCCGATCCGCTGGTGCTCGCCGGCGGATGGGACCTGCTGGCGGCGGGAATGCGGGCGGGGCTGCCGGTGCCGGTGATCGTGCGCGCCGTGGCGGTCGAGGTCGGCGGCACCGCTCGGCGGACGCTGAACGAGGTCGCCGACCACCTCGCTCTCGGTTCGGACGCCGCTGCCGGGTGGGAACCGGCGCTGCGCGACCCGGACACGGCCGAGCTCGCCCGCGCGGCGCGGAGAACCGCGCGCACCGGCAGCGCGCTCGCCGACGTGGCGGCCGAGCTCGCGGACCGCGCGCGGGCGCGCAGCTCCGAGCTGGCGGAGGTGCGCGCTCAGCGCGGTGCCGTGTGGATCTCGGCGCCGCTGGGGCTGTGCTTCCTGCCCGCGTTCCTGTGCTTGGGGGTGCTCCCGGTCGTGCTCGGCATGTTCGACCGGATCCCGATCAATCCACTGTAGACACGAGGAGAAGACGATGCGAAATCTCATCCGGCGGCTGCGGGCCGCGCTGACCGGTGACGACGGCATGTCCACGGCGGAGTACGCGGTCGGCACGCTCGCGGCCGTGGCCTTCGCGACCACGCTCTACGCCGTGGTGACCAGCGGTTCGGTCGAAGAGGCGCTGACCGGCCTCATCCAGCGGGGACTGCAGGGAGCGGGGACGTGAACGACCGGGGTTCGGTGACCGTGGAGGCGGCCCTGGGCATCTGCTCCCTGGTCGCCGTGTTCGGGTTGCTGCTGCTCGGCGGGATGGCGGTCCTGGGCCAGCTGCGCTGCCAGGACGCCGCCGTCGAGGCCGCCCGCCTGCTCGCCCGGGGAGACGCGCCCCGGGCGGAGCAGGCGGTGCGCGCCATCGCGCCCGTCGGCGCCCACTACGCCCACGTGGTCCGCGGTGACCAGGTCGAGGTGCTCGTCAGCGCGCACTGGCTGCGCGCCGACGCCGTCGCGATCCTCGAACCGGGGGAGGCCGGATGAACGATCGCGGTTCGGCGACGGTGCTCGCGGCGGTCCTGTCGCTGGTCGTGCTGGTGCTGCTGGGGTGGCTCGTGCAGCTCGGCACCGCCATCGCCGCCCGGCAGCGGGCTGAAGGCGCCGCCGACCTCGCCGCGCTGGCGGCGGCGGTTCACGTGATCGGTGGACCCGAACTCGCCTGCGCGCAGGCCCGACGGGTGACCGGCGGGATGCGGACGCGCCTGCTCACGTGCACCCTGACCGGTCGAGAGGTTCGCGTCGAGGTGGCCGGGGAGCTGCCCGGACCGCTGGCCGGACGGCAACCGCCGAGCGCACGGGCTCGCGCCGGACCGGTCCCCGGTTGAGCCGCGTGTATTACGCGGGCAGTACGACGAGCGGTCGGCGAGCGGTCCGGCCGGCAGTGGAGCGGTCGGCGAAGCGTCACCGTCACTGCCATGGATCTTTCAGCGCGTGTGTTAGATCTTTCACGTTCGTCGTCGCCGAACGACCGGTCGTCGCACCGGGTCTGTACGCCCCGGGGCTGGATGACGTTTCTTTGAATGTGTGAGCGGCGAGCCCAGGTTCGCCACGAACCGAGGTCCACCCGACAAGGAGGTCGGGGGATCGGCCGGAACCCCGAAATCCGGCCGGTCGACCTCAGGGCGCGAGGTCGTTCACCGCTGAACGAGGAGGCGGAGACACATGCAATGGTCTGCGGAGAGGTGGCAGAGCTCCTTCCGCGGCGTCCCGGCCCACCCGGCCGGGCTGACCAGCAGCCGGATCGACCTGCGAGTGCAGGCAATCGACTTCGCGTCGCGTGGTTGGTCGGTGTTGCCCGGAACCTTCCCCCGAGATGGTGAGTGGCTCGGTCGCCGAGGCCGCCGGCTGCACGGCCCGACCCCCGTGCGGGCCGACTGGCAGGACGGCCTGGGGGCGGACCTGCACGAGGTCCTGGCCTGGTGGGACGAGCACCCCTACAACCTGCTGCTCGCCACCGGTTTCCAGGCCGAGGCCATCGAGGTCGACATCGCGATCGGCAGGCGGGCGGCGAAGGCGCTGCGCGCAGGCGGATTCCCGGTGCCGATCGTGGCGACCCCGACCGGAAGCTGGTTCTTCCTGATGTCCCCTGGGGGTCGGCTCAACGGCGAGCTGGCCGAGCAGAGCGGCATCCGCTTGCACAGCAAGGGGAGTTGGGTTCCGCTGCCACCGTCGGTCTACCCCGGCGGTGCGGTGCACTGGAGGGTCAAGCCCGATGTGTGCGCCTGGCAGCTGCCCAGCCCGGAGTTCGTCCAGGACGCGCTCCGGACCGCAATCGAGATCGATGACCAACCGGAGAACGTGGCGGAGGTTCTCGCAGCGAGCAGGTGATCCTGCGGCCGTGATGCACCGACCCGGTCCGGTTTTCCGCGCCCAGGGCCCCCGGCCCGACCGGTCACGAGATTCCCGCGAGCACGCACCAGCCAGCCCAAGTGCTCATCGTGCCCGGTCGGGCGGCCCACCCGGACCGCCGGTGCTACCCCCGAAGCACGGCCGAAACCGCATCGAGAACAGCCACCGCCCCTGCCTTGTCCAGCGGTTCGTTGCCATTCCCGCACTTTGGTGACTGAACGCAGGACGGGCATCCGGCCGGGCAGTCGCAGGAAGCGATCGCTTCCCGCGTCGCGGCCAGCCATGGGACCAATGAGGCGAAACCGCGGTCGGCGAATCCGGCTCCACCCGGATGGCCGTCGTGCACGAACACCGTTGCCTCCCCGGTGTCAGCGTGCAGAGCGGTTGAGACCCCGCCGATGTCCCATCGATCGCAGGTCGCGAACAGCGGTAGCAGGCCGATCGCCGCGTGCTCGGCGGCATGCAGCGCGCCGGGGATGCGCGCCGGTTCCAGCCCGGCGCCCCCCGGCGCGCTGCCCATCAACAAGTCCTGACCGACCGTGTACCAGACGGCGCGCGTGCGCAGCGTCTGCGCGGGCAGGTCCAGCGGAACCTGGTCCAGCACCTCGCCGGTCGGTCGTTTCCGCAGGTAACCGATGACCTGCGAGGTCACCTCCACCTCGCCCAAGTGCACCGCGACCCCGGCGCCGGTGTCGTGGCTCTCGACGGTGCGCAGCACGGAGATGTCCACGTCGTTGCGCGGCGAGGTGGTCCAGTCCGGGCTCTCCTCGTGGACCAGCGTGATGGCCGCGTCGAGGTCGAGCTCGTCGACGACGAAGGACTCGCCGCGATGCAGGTACACCGCTCCCGGATGCACCGTCGAGCAGGCGGAATCGGGATCCACCGTGCCGAGCATGCGCCCGGATTCGCCTTCGACGACGGCGATCGGCGGGCCGCCGGAGCCGCGCAGCTCGACGTTGCGGTGCGGGCGTTCCCGGGCGGTCCAGAACCAGCCGTGGGGGCGTCGCCGCAGCACGCCGTCGGTGGTCAGCGCCTCGACCGCTCGTCGCGCGGGTTCGCCGCCGAAGACCTCGAACGACTCCTCGGTCAGCGGCAGCTCGGCTGCGGCGCAGGCCAGGTGCGGTTCCAGCACGTACGGGTTGGCGGGGTCGAGCACGGTCGCCTCGACCGGCCGGGACAGCACGGCGGGCGGGTGGTGCACGAGGTAGGTGTCCAGCGGGTCGTCGCGCGCCACGAAGACCACCAGCGCGCCGTCCCCGTCGCGCCCGGCGCGTCCGGCCTGCTGCCAGAACGAGGCGAGCGTGCCCGGGTATCCGGCGACGACCACGGCGTCGAGGCCGGAGATGTCGACCCCGAGCTCCAGCGCGTTGGTGGTGGCCACGGCTCGCAGTTCCCCGGTCAGCAGCGACCGTTCCAGCTCGCGGCGATCCTCGGGCAGGTATCCGCCGCGGTAGGCGGAGACCCGGTCCGGCAACGAGGAGTCCACTTCGGACAGCGCGCGTCGCGCGGCGAGCGCGGCGAGTTCGACACCGCGCCGGGAGCGGATGAAGGCCAGCGTGCGGGCGTCCTCGATGACCAGCTCGGTCAGGATCCGCGCGGCCTCCGAGCCGGCGTGGCGGCGGACCGGGGCGCCGTTCTCACCGACGAGGTCGTCCAGCAGCGGCGGTTCCCAGAGCGCGACGGTGCGCGCCCCGCGCGGCGAACCGTCCTCGGTGATCGCCCGGCAGCGCGCGCCGGTGAGCCGTTCGACGAGCTCCGCCGGGTCCGACACGGTGGCCGAGGCCAGCACGAACGCCGGGTCCGAGCCGTAGCGGTTGGCGATCCGCCGGAGCCTGCGCAGCAGCAGCGCGACGTGCGAGCCGAACACGCCCCGGTAGGTGTGGCACTCGTCGATCACGACGTGCGTGAGCCGGCGGAAGAAGTGCGCCCAGCGCCCGTGCGACGGCAGCACGCCGAAGTGCAGCATGTCGGGGTTGGTGAAGATCCACCGCCCGTGCTGGCGCACCCAGTCCCGCTCGGCCTGCGGGGTGTCGCCGTCGTAGCTCACCGCGCGGAGCTCGGGGAGCTCCAGCTCGGAGATGCTGCGCAGCTGGTCGGCGGCCAGCGCCTTGGTGGGGGAGAGGTACAGCGCGGTGGCCTTGGGGTCGGCCAGCAGCTGCGAGATCACCGGCAGCTGGTAGACCAGCGACTTCCCGGACGCGGTGCCGGTGGCGACGACGACGTTCTCGCCGTCGCGCACCGCTTCGGCGCCCTCGACCTGGTGGATCCACGGTTGGTCCGCGCCACGCGCCTGGAACGCCTCGACGAGCCGGGGCGGTGCCCACTTCGGCCAGTCGGCGGTCTGGGCGGGCCGGGCCGAGCGGTGCTCGACGTGCGTCACTGGCGACTCGTCGGCCGGGATCCCGGCGAGGACGCGGCGGAGCAGCCGCTGTCCCTTGTCCTCCTCGCGCACGTCGTTCAGCCTTGCACAGCTCTGATCGGCGCCCGCACAGGTGTTCCCCTCCGCGAGTCGGCTCATGTTCCACCTTCGGGGCAACTTCGGAGCGTGTTCCGGGGGACGGGCGCGTCCTCGCGGATCCCGCTGCGACACGCCATACCTCATGTCACCCGATCGGTCCAAATCGAAATATGTCCGAACAGGGGATCAAGTCCCTTCTGGATCGATTATTCGGTAACAGATCTGCACGTCGAGGAGAGTTGCGTATCACACCGTGAGGTAAGCCACTCGGGGTCTGAATAGACTCCCGGTTCACGACGTCGCCACGGACGGCCAGCGAACGATCACGGGCCGTACCGGGCGGGGCCGCCTACCGCGCATCGGGGCCCGGTAAGAGCGTGCGGGGCCGCCGGTGTGAGAACCGAGCACAACCCAGGAGGACGGATGTCCCTGCTCACCCCGGTCCAGCATGGCTGGGCCCAGGGCGCTGCACCACCGAGCTCGCAGTCCCGGATGGACCTCGCCCAGCAAGCCACCGGAATCGAGCTCGCAGGCATCGACTACGCAGTGGTCGGTGCCGTGATGGTCATCGCCCTGGCCGCACTGGCCTTCGGCTACGTCCTGATCAAGGAGGTGCTCGCCGCAGGGCAGGGCACCGCGAAGATGCAGGACATCGCCAAGGGCGTGCAGGAAGGCGCGTCGGCGTACCTGAACCGGCAGTTCCGCACCTTGGCGATCTTCGCGGTCGTGGTGTTCCTCGTGCTGTTCGCGCTGCCCGCCGAGACCATCGGCGAGCGCATCGGCCGATCTGTGTTCTTCCTGTTCGGCGCCGCGTTCTCGGCCGCCATCGGTTACCTCGGCATGTGGCTGTCCACCCGCGCGAACGTGCGCGTGGCCGCCGCCGCCCGCGAGCCCGGTGAGGGCCGCGAGAAGGCGATGCGCGTGGCGTTCCGCACCGGTGGCGTGGTCGGCATGATGACCGTCGGCCTCGGCCTGTTCGGCGCCGCCCTGGTGGTGCTGGTCTACGCGGGCGGCGCTCCGCGCGTGCTGGAGGGCTTCGGCTTCGGCGCCGCGCTGCTGGCGATGTTCATGCGAGTCGGCGGCGGCATCTTCACCAAGGCCGCCGACGTCGGTGCCGACCTGGTCGGCAAGGTCGAGCAGAACATCCCCGAGGACGACCCGCGCAACGCCGCCACCATCGCCGACAACGTCGGCGACAACGTGGGTGACTGCGCAGGCATGGCGGCGGACCTGTTCGAGTCCTACGCGGTCACGCTGGTCGCCTCGCTGATCCTGGGCACCGCCGCGTTCGGCGCGCACGGGCTGCTGTTCCCGCTGATCGTGCCCGCGATCGGTGTGCTCACCGCGGTCGTCGGCGTCTACATCACCAAGGCCCGCACGGGCGAGAGCGCGCTGACCGCGATCAACCGCTCCTTCTACATCTCGGCGGGGATCTCGGCGGTGCTGTGCGCGATCGCCGCGATGCTGTACCTGCCCAGCACCTTCGCGGAGCTCACCGGCGTGTCGGAGGAGGTGCGAGCCACCCCGGGCAGCCCCGCGCTGGTCGCGCTGATGGCCGTGGTCATCGGCATCCTGCTGGCCGTGGTCATCCTGAAGCTGACCGGCTACTTCACCGCCACCGAGCACCGCCCGGTCCAGGACGTCGGCAAGTCGTCGCTGACCGGTGCGGCCACGGTGATCCTGACCGGTCTGTCGGTCGGCTTCGAGTCCGCCGTCTACACCGCGGCGGTCATCGCCGCGGCCGTGTTCGGCGCGTTCCTGCTGTCCGGTTCGCTGCCGGTGGCGCTGTTCGCGATCGCGCTGGCCGGTTGCGGTCTGCTGACCACCGTCGGCGTCATCGTCGCGATGGACACCTTCGGTCCGGTCAGCGACAACGCGCAGGGCATCGCGGAGATGTCCGGTGACGTCGAGGGCGAGGGCGCGAAGATCCTCACCGAGCTGGACGCGGTGGGCAACACCACCAAGGCGATCACCAAGGGCATCGCCATCGCCACGGCGGTGCTGGCGGCGACGGCGCTGTTCGGTTCCTACACCGACGCCATCGGTGCCGCGCTGGCCGACGTGGCCGGCGAGCTGTCGGCATCGGAGTTCCTCGTCTACGCGCCGAACGTCCTGGTGGGCGTGATCATCGGTGCCGCGGTCGTGTTCCTGTTCACCGGTCTGGCGATCAACGCCGTGTCCCGCGCGGCCGGTGCCGTGGTCTACGAGGTGCGGCGCCAGTTCAAGGACAAGCCCGGGATCATGGACGGCTCGGAGCGCCCGGAGTACGGCCGGGTGGTCGACATCTGCACCCGCGACTCGCTGCGCGAGCTGGCCACGCCGGGCCTGCTGGCGGTGCTGGCACCGATCGCGGTCGGGTTCGGCCTGGGCGTCGGTCCGCTGGCGGGGTACCTGGCGGGTGCCATCGCCACCGGCACCCTGATGGCCATCTTCCTGGCCAACTCGGGTGGTGCCTGGGACAACTCCAAGAAGCTGGTGGAGGACGGCTACCACGGCGGCAAGGGATCCGAGGCGCACTCGGCCACGGTCATCGGTGACACCGTCGGCGACCCGTTCAAGGACACCGCCGGTCCGGCGATCAACCCGCTGCTGAAGGTGATGAACCTGGTGTCGGTGCTGATCGCGCCGGCCGTGGTCTACTTCGCCGTCGGCGAAGCGGCCAACCCGGCGGTGCGGATCGGCATCGCGGTGGTGGCGCTCGCGGTGATCGTCGCGGCCGTGGTGATCTCCAAGCGGCGTTCGACCGCGATCGCGGACGAGCCCGCGGACGACAAGACGATCAACGGCGCTCCCGCCTAGATCGGCCTCCACGATGGGCGTCACCCGATCCGGGTGGCGCCCATCGCTGTGAGCAGGACGATCGCTGCGACGGGTGACCCCGGGTTCACCGGGAGGTGTGGCGGTACGAGAGAGTCCGAGCGCACAGCGAGAGCTACTCCGATCCATGTGAGGAGTTCGCAATGAGGTTCCGTGCGACATCCCTCGCGGCGCTCGCGGCCATCCCGCTGGCCCTGAGCGCCTGCGGTGCGGCACCAGCGCCCGAGCCCGCACCGGCTCCGCCGAAGGCGGCAGGCCCGGAAGGCGTCGAGTGGGCAGGCCGGTTGTGCGGGCTGGTCAACGACTTCTCCGCGTCCCAGAAGAACTTGCCCGCGGTGGACAAGAGCAACACCCAGGCGATGAAGAACTCCGTGGTCGCCCGGCTCGACACGGCGAGCAAGACCGCCGATGACACGGTCCGCGGGCTGCAGGAGCTGCCGCCGTCCCCGATCGAGGGCGGTGACCAGGTCAACCAGGGCATCCGCGACGGCTTCGTCCAGATCCGCGACGTCCTGGTGGGCGCCCGCGCCAAGGCCGACCAGGTCGACCCGAACGACAAGCAGAAGTTCACCGAGGGCATGACCGCCCTGCAGACGGAGCTCCAGAAGAGCTCTCAGGTGGACCTCAACAGCAAGTTCGGCGCCTTGGAGAAGAACCAGCAGCTCGCCGGCGCGGCCAAGCAGGCCCCGGGCTGCAAACCGTTCTTCAACCCGGCCCCAGCTCAACCGGCCCCGGGCCAACCCGCCCCGGCCCAACCAGGCCAACCCCAGTAACTCT
This sequence comes from Saccharopolyspora sp. NPDC049357, assembly GCF_040677225.1. NCBI lineage: Bacteria > Bacillati > Actinomycetota > Actinomycetes > Pseudonocardiales > Pseudonocardiaceae > Saccharopolyspora > Saccharopolyspora sp. NPDC049357. Next base: position 24,351 of record NZ_JBFAQJ010000009.1, read on the forward strand.
CCTGACCTGCGTGGACGTCACGATTTCAATGGAAATCAGGAACCGGATCTCAGTGGAATTCCGTGCTCCGATTTCCATTGAAGTCGTGTCCACCAGGCGTCGGGACTCAATCGATCGGGTTACGTTGGTGGATAATCTCGAACTGCTGTTCTAGCATCCCGATCGTGGACCAGCTGTCCTTCTACTCGGCAGAGGCTCGGCGGGCGGACGTCGCCGACCTCGCGGGCATGCTGTGCGGTCCCGGTCAGGCCGTGGGGTTCGGCCGCGGGACCGCGGCGCGGCTGTCGGTGGTCGTCGACGCCGAGTGGCGCGCCCGCTGCCTGCTCGCCGCCTGCTCCGAGCGGGGAGTGCAGGCCGAGCTCGGCCGGTCCGACGAAGGACGGCCACTGGTCCGCACCGCGTTCCGCTCCGACCTCACCGGCTTGGCCGCGCACTGGCTGCGCGGCGCCGTGAAGTCTGTACCGTCGGGATTCGTGCCGGACGGTTGGGCGCTGCGCATCTGGGCGCTCGCGGCGGGCACGGCGGACCACAACGGCTACCGCCTCGGGCTCGACCCGCACGCTCCCGACACGCACGAGCCGCTCGCGGCGGCCCTGCGCGGCTGCGGCCTGCCGACCAAGACCGTCGGCGTCAGGGCGGGCGGACCGGCCCTGCGGGTGACCGGTCGCAGACGCCTGGCCAGGCTCGCCGAGCTGGTAGGACCGCTGCCCGATGGTGCGATCGAGGGAATGATCCCGCTCGTCTCCTGAGCGGGTTGACGCACATCACGCCAGGTCACGAAACGGAACACCTGGGTAACCCGATACGTTCGTACAACAGGACGTCGACGAATATCGACGTGTTATATGCAACCCTGTGCCTTCCCGGTGCGGCACGGCCAACCGTGCGGCGCGCACACTCCAGGGACACGAACGGATGGGCGCCGGGTGCAAGGGATGCTTCCGGAAGAAGAGAGCAGGTAAGCGTTGGCTGGGTCGACACGAACGAAGAAGGCCGGCGGCGGGGCCGGTCGGGCTTCGGGGTCTCCCAACGGGAACGGCTCCGCTACCCGGCGCTTGGTGATCGTCGAGTCACCGGCGAAGGCCAAGAAGATCGCCTCCTACCTCGGCTCTAACTTCATCGTGGAGTCCTCGCGTGGGCACATCCGCGATCTGCCGCGCAACGCCAAGGACGTGCCCGAGAAGTACAAGGGCCAGGCGTGGGCGCGACTGGGTGTCGACGTCGAGAACGACTTCGAGCCGCTGTACCTGGTGAGCGCCGACAAGAAGTCGACGGTCACCGAGCTCAAGGACGCCCTCAAGCAGGTCGACGAGCTCTACCTCGCCACGGATGGTGACCGCGAGGGCGAGGCCATCGCCTGGCACCTGCTGGAGACCCTCAAGCCCAAGGTCCCGGTGCGCCGGATGGTCTTCCACGAGATCACCGAGTCCGCCATCCAGGCCGCCGCCGCCAACCCGCGCGACCTCGACCAGGACCTCGTCGACGCCCAGGAGACCCGCCGCATCCTGGACCGCCTCTACGGCTACGAGGTCAGCCCGGTGCTGTGGAAGAAGGTCATGCCGAAGCTCTCGGCGGGCCGCGTGCAGTCCGTGGCGACCCGCGTGGTCGTCGAGCGGGAGCGGGAGCGCATCCGCTTCGTCTCCGCCGAGTACTGGGACATCGCCGCGACCATGGACGCCGGCCCGGACGCCTCGCCGCGTCGCTTCGGGGCCCGCCTGGTCTCGGTGGACGGCTCCAAGCTCGCCACCGGCCGCGACTTCGGTCCGGACGGACGGCTGAAGAACTCCGACACGAAGGTCCTCACCGAGGCCGAGGCCCGGCAGCTCGCCGGGGCGCTGACCGACGCCCAGCTGCGCGTCTCCAGCGTCGAGGAGAAGCCCTACACGCGTAAGCCGTACGCGCCGTTCATGACCTCCACGCTGCAGCAGGAGGCCAGCCGCAAGCTGCGCTTCTCGGCGGACCGCACGATGCGCACGGCGCAGCGGCTGTACGAGAACGGTTACATCACCTACATGCGTACCGACTCCACGACGCTGTCGGAGACGGCGCTCGCGGCGTCGCGCAACCAGGCCCGCGACCTCTACGGCGAGCAGTACCTCTCGCCGCAGCCGCGGCAGTACAACCGCAAGGTCAAGAACGCGCAGGAGGCGCACGAGGCGATCCGCCCGGCGGGCGAGAGCTTCCGCACCCCCGGCGAGGTGGCCAACGAGCTGTCCAACGATGTCGACGGCTTCAAGCTCTACGAGCTGATCTGGCAGCGCACCATCGCCTCCCAGATGGCCGACGCGAAGGGCACGACGCTGTCGGTGCGCATCAGCGGCACCGCCACCAGCGGTGAGGAGTGCACCTTCGCCGCGTCCGGTCGCACCATCACCTTCCCCGGCTTCCTCAAGGCCTACGTCGAGGCCGTGGACTCCGAGGCGGGTGGGGTCGCCGACGACGCCGAGTCGCGGCTGCCGCAGCTCGCCCAGGACCAGTCGATCACGGCGCCGGAGCTGGAGCCCGACGGGCACACCACGAACCCGCCGCCGCGCTTCACCGAAGCGAGCCTGGTCAAGACGCTCGAAGAGCTGGGCATCGGCCGCCCGTCGACGTACGCGTCGATCATCAGCACCGTGCAGGAGCGCGGCTACGTGTGGAAGAAGGGCTCGGCCCTCGTTCCCTCGTGGATCGCGTTCGCCGTGGTGGGGCTGATGGAGCAGCACTTCGGCAGGTTGGTGGACTACGACTTCACCGCCGCCCTGGAGGACGAGCTGGACGGCATCGCGGAGGGGCGCGAGGAGCGCACCCGCTGGCTGGCCGGCTTCTACTTCGGCGGTGAAGTGGGTCCGGAGGACTCGATCGGCCGTGCCGGTGGGCTGAAGAAGCTGGTCGGTTCGTCGGTGGAGGAGATCGACCCGCGCGCGATCAACTCGATCCCGATGTTCGACGACGAGGACGGGCGCACCATCTACGTCCGCGTCGGCCGTTACGGGCCCTACCTGGAGCGGACGCTGGAGGACGAGACGGCGCAGCGGGCGAACCTGCCCGACGACCTGCCGCCGGACGAGCTGACGGTGCAGATCGCCGAGAAGCTGTTCGCCACTCCGATGGAGGGCCGCAGCCTGGGCACCGACCCGGAGAGCGGTCACGAGGTCGTCGCCAAGGAAGGCCGCTTCGGTCCGTACGTGACCGAGGTGCTGCCGGAGGGCGACAAGTCCAAGCCGCGCACGGGCAGCCTGCTCAAGTCGATGTCGCTGGACACCGTGACGCTCGACGACGCGCTGAAGCTGCTGTCGCTGCCGCGCGTGGTGGGCACCGACCCGGAGTCGGGCAACGAGATCACCGCGCAGAACGGCCGCTACGGCCCGTACCTGAAGAAGGGCACGGACTCGCGGTCGCTGGAGACCGAGGACCAGATCTTCTCGATCACCCTCGACGAGGCGCTCAAGATCTACGCGCAGCCCAAGCAGCGGGGCCGTCGGGCCGCCGCCGCGCCGCTGCGCGAGCTGGGCGAGGCTCCGGACACCGGCAAGGCCCTGGTGATCAAGGACGGCCGGTTCGGCCCGTACGTCACCGACGGCGAGACCAACGCGTCGCTGCGCAAGGGCGACGCGGTGGAGGAGCTGTCGATGGACCGCGCCGTGGAGCTGCTGGCGGAGCGCCGGGCCAAGGCTCCGGCGAAGAAGAAGGCACCGGCGAAGAAGTCCACGGCGTCCAAGTCGACCGCCTCCAAGTCGACCGCGTCCAAGAGCACGGCGGCGAAGAAGACCACCGCGTCGAAGTCCACCGGCACCAAGACCGCGGCGTCGAAGTCGACGGGCACCAAGACGGCGGCCAAGAAGTCGACGTCGTCGAAGTCGACCACCTCGAAGTCCTGACCGCGGAGTCGGTGCGGCATCGTAGAGTCGTGACCCGATAGCTCGGCACGAGGGAGTTGACGCGATGCGCACCGGCGCTCCGGAGGTACCCGCGACCGGGGTGTGGGCGGAGGTCGTCGGCCAGCCCGACGCCGTCGGCACCTTGCACGCGGCGGCCGACGCGGCGCGTCGGCAGGTCCGGGGTGAGCCGGTGCCGCCGGGTGCGATGACGCACGCGTGGTTGTTCACGGGCCCGCCGGGTTCCGGTCGTTCGATCGCCGCTCGTGCCTTCGCCGCCGCCCTGGAGTGCGAGGATCCCGAGACTCCCGGATGCGGGAAGTGCACCGCCTGCCGAACGGTCCTGCACGGCACCCACGCGGACGTGAAGCTGGTGGTGCCGGAGGGCCTGTCGATCTCCGTGGCCGAGATGCGCGCCCTGGTGCAGGCCGCCGCGCGGCGCCCGAGCACCGGGCAGTGGCGCGTGGTGCTCATCGAGGACTCCGACCGGCTCACCGAGGGCGCGGCGAACGCGCTGCTCAAGGCGGTCGAGGAGCCGCCGCCGCGCACGGTGTTCCTGCTTTGCGCGCCGTCCGACCACCCCGAGGACGTCTCGGTGACGATCCGTTCGCGGTGTCGCGTCCTGCAGCTGCGCACGCCCCTGTCCGGCGCGATCGCCGAGGTGCTGCGCGAGCGCGACGACATCGACCCGCAGCTGGCGGAGTGGGCGGCGGAGGTCTGCGGCGGGCACATCGGCCGCGCCCGTCGGCTGGCCACCGACGAGCTGGCCCGCGAGCGCCGCGAGTCGGTGCTGCGCATCCCGCTGGGCCTGCAGCGCTTCGCCGACGTGTTCACGGCGGCGTCCGGGCTGGTCAAGCTGGCCGAGACCGAGGCGGTCACGGCGAACGAGGATCGCAACGAGTCCGAGCGCGAGGAGCTCAAGACCGCGATGGGCGCGGGCGGGACCGGCAAGGGCACGGCGTCGGCGACCCGGGGCGCCAACGCGGCGTTGAAGGAGCTGGAGAAGCGCCAGAAGTCCCGCACCACCCGCTCCCAGCGGGACGCCCTGGACCTTGCCCTGGTGGACCTGGCCGGTTTCTACCGGGACGTCCTGGTGACCCGCACCGGTTCGCAAGCGGTCCTCAACCACCCGGATTTCGCCCGCGCGTCGGCGAAGGCGGCTGCGGAGTGGACGTCGGAGTCCACCTTGCGCCGGCTGGAGGCGGTCCTGGAATGCCGCACGGCCCTGACCCAGAACGTCAAACCGCTGATCGCGATCGAGGCCATGCTCGCCACCCTGTTCACCGGGTGATCCGTCCGGTCAGTGCTTGGCGTTCCGGCGGGGCAGTGCTGCGACGAGGATCGAGCCGAGGAGCAGCAGTCCCGCGCCGGTCCAGAAGATCGGGACCGCGAAGTAGCTGCCGCTGGTCAGCGCGAGCGGTTCGGTGCGCGCCTGGTGGTAGGCGGCCGGTGTGGCCTCCGCTCCGCCCGCGGCGCCGGCGACGGGGGGATCGCAGTTGACCCCGCCCGCGGGAGCCGCGGCCCGCGCGACCTGCTCGCCGAAGGAGATCTGGGCCAGAGCGGTGGGCAGTCCCAGCTTCGTGCCGTCGATCAGCTTGAGGTCGAAGAGCCTGGCGGTGCCGCGGATCTCGTTGCCCATCGCTTCCCGCTTGAGCTCGCCGAGGCTCAGCCGCAGCACGCCGAGGTCCAGAACCCGCTGGTCCAGGCCGGGGATCGCGGGGATCGGCACGTCCTCGGTCGGGTTCGCCGCGTCGAGCACGGCGATCTCCCGGCCGCCCTGGCTGATGCGCAGCACCGGGGCGGAGTAGTCGACGCGGGTGGTGGCGGGATCACCGGTCGCGGTGGCGACCACCACCGGCCGTCCCACGACGTCGACCGAGATCTCCTGCGGCGAACCGCTGAACAGCTTCACCTGCGAGATCTGCAGCTCCGACGTCGAGGTCACGGCCTTGCCGATCTGCCCGGGGACGTCGGCGAGCCGCACGCTGGAGCGCGCCTCGGCGATCGACGGGACCTCCAGCACGGAACCGCCCAGCCCGGGGACCTGGTCGAGCGCCGAACCGGAGGCCATCGAGTAGCGCGCCTCGGACAGCGGAGCCACCCCGCACGGCCCGGTCTCCTGGTTCCACCGCGCGTGCACGGTGCCGTTCAACCCGCTGAGCCTGACCAGCTGGTCGGCGGGGGACGACGGCGGAGTCAGGGCGCTGGTGGTCGGCGCATCGTGGTCGGACAGCGCGTTCTGCGAGAGACCGCCCGGGACCTGCGGGACGTAGCCCATGATGCCGACGCCGAACGGCGAGGCCTCGGCGACGGAGTGCTCGTGGGCGAGGTAGGCCTCGGAGTTCACCTGCGCCACGGCGCGGCCCATGCCGGCTTCGAGCACGGCCTGCTTGGGCAGCTTGCGCTCGAACTCGGGGTCGTTGAAGAACGCGTCGCCGGGCGCGGTCGCGGGCAGCAGGCGCACGATCCCGAGCATCGTCCCGGCATCGCCGATGACCGGCCGCGGGATGTCCTCCTGAACGCGCCCGGGAGGTTGGTTCGGATCCTGCGGCTGCGGCGTCGGCGTCGTGGGGTACGCGCTCTGCGCGACTGCCGCGGGCATCGACATCCCGGCGATCGCCATGGTGATCGCCGCGCAGGCGCACAGCCGACGAAAGGCGCGCATCCGACATCCTCCGTGATAGGCGTCACTGCCTCGGTGGATGTATCAACGATCACAGCAGCGTTCGGTGACGCCTGAGTCACACCCGGCTGACGGCGGCGAGCGGGATCTCGCCGGAACCCCGCGGGACCAGCCGCAACGGCAGGGACAGCGGTGCCTCGGTGGCCGCCGATCCGTCGATCTGCTTGAACAGCTCCTCGGTCGCGGTCCTGGCGACCGCGGCCGGGTCCTGGTCGACGACCGTGACCGCCGGGTAGAGCGAGTCGGCCATCGGGAAGTCGCCGAAGCTGACGAACGCGATGTCGGTCCGCCCGCGAGCGTGCAGCGCGGGCACGACGCCGAGGGAACAGCGAGCGTTGGAGGAGAACACCGCGGTCGGCGGGTGTTCCGAGCGCAGCAGCTCGTCCAGCGCGCTGCGCGCTTCCGTCGCGCTGGAAATGCCGGTCTTGACGAGGTCTTCGCGCACTCCGACGCGGGATTCCTCCATGGCGCTGCGATATCCGCGAACCCGCTCGGCGGTGGTGTAGACGTCGGGCCGGTCGCCGATCAGCGCGATCTCGGTGTGACCCGAGTGCAGCAGGTGCTTGGTCGCGGCCTGCGCGGCGCCGAAGTCGTCGCCCAGCACGGTGGCGCCGAGCCCGTCGGCGGATCTGGCGGGGCGATCGACGAACACCACCGGGGTCTGCCCCGCCGCCGCCCGCAGGTAGCTCTGGTCCCCGCTGACCGGAACCATGATCAGGCCGGAGACCTGGCGCTGGAGCAGGCTCTGCACGAGCTTGTGCTCGCGCTCCGGGTCGCCACCGACGCTGGAGGCCAGCACGACGTGGCCGCGCTGCAGGGCGTGCTCCTCGATGACGCTGGCCATGGTGGCGAAGAACGGGTCGGACAGCGATTCGAGCACCACGCCGATGGCTTCGTCGCGTCCGACGCGCAGCGAGCGGGCGTGGAAGTTCGGCCGGTAGTTGAGCTCGTCGATGGCGGTCTGCACCTGTTGGCGGGTGGCCTCGGAGACCCCGGCGGCTCCGTTGATCACGCGGGAGACGGTCTTCGGGCTCACTCCGGCCGCAGCGGCCACGTCGTAGAGCGTGGCGTTGCCTGTGCGCACGCCTGCTCCCTTCCGCTCGGGCAGTGCCGGTCGAGCTCGGCGAGTTGTTCGGCCATCGGAGTTGTCGCATCGACTCTAACGTGCTGCGCGACCGGCTCGATCGGCCGCGTGGCCAGCAGTTTCGCCGGATCGTCCAGCTTGGCGGAATCGCGCGAGGCGGCCCGCTCGCGCATCCTGGTCAAGATCAGTTCCGGCGGGCAGTCCACCCACACCAGCAGCGGTTCGGCACCTGTCGCGCGGAGCCGCCCGGCGACGGCGGACCACCGGCGCGGGTCGGTGCGCTCGGCGGTGAACGGGGCGACGAGCACCGCCGAGGTGCCGACCCGCAGCGTGTCCACCGCGGTGTCGAGGAGCGCCGCGTAGCGGGCTTCCCGCACCTCCGGGTCGTCCAGGCGGGTGCCGAACCGCTCGGTGAGCGGGCCGGTGATCACGTCGAGGTCGAGCAGGGCGGCCGAGTACCGCTCGGCCGCCGCTGCGCCCAACGTGGTCTTGCCGCTGGCCGGCTCGCCGGAGATCAGGAGCGCGACCGGTGTCACTTCCGCGCCCTCGCCCGCAGGATCTCCTCGACCTCTTCCAGCGTGCGGTTGCGGGTCTCCGGCAGGTACTTCTTCAGGTAGAAGAAGCCGATCAGGCCGAAGGCCGCGTAGAGCCAGAACAGGCCGCTGGGGGTGAACGCCTCGAACGCGCTCAGCACCGTCAGCGAGATGATCAGGTTCAGGCCCCAGTGCGTGAACATCCCGAAGCTGCCCGCCTTGCCGCGCAGCGCGGTCGGGAAGATCTCGCTGTTGATCAGCCACATCGCCAGACCGATGCTGGCGGAGAACATCGCCTCGTAGATGATCAGGAAGGCCACCAGCGCCACGGCCCAGATGCCGCTGAGGTCGGTGACGGCGTAGAGCAGTCCGATGACGACCAGCGACACCACCACGCCGCCGAGTCCGACCAGCAGCAGCGGGCGCCGCCCGACCCGGTCGATCAGCAGCAGGCCGACCAGCGTGAACGCGACGTTGGCGACGCCGATGCCCACCGACGACAGGATCGCCGCGGATTCACCGAAACCGGCCTTGGTCAGCAGCGTCGGCGCGTAGTAGGTGATCGCGTTGACGCCGACCAGCTGGTTCACCGCGGCCACCCCGATGCCGAGGTAGATCGCGGGTCGCAGCGAGGGCCGGAGCACGTCGCGGTAGGTCACGTTCCGCTCGGCGGTCACCGCTGAGGACAGCGCGGTCAGCTCCGACTCGACGCGGTCGGCGCCGACCACCTTGCGGAGCACGGCTCTCGCGTCGTCCAGGCGGCCTCGGGAGACCAGCCAGCGCGGGCTCTCCGGCAGCCTCAGCAGACCGACGAACATCAGCAGCGACGGCACGGCCGCCAGCCCCAGCATCCACCGCCAGGCCGCGGCCTCCGCGAGCAGGAAACCGGCCAGGTAGGAGAACAGGATGCCGGAGCTGATCATGATCTGGTTGATCGAGACCAGCCGGCCGCGGCTCTCCGGTGGTGCGATCTCCGCGATGTAGGCGGGTACCGACAGCGAGGCGGTGCCGATCGCGAAGCCGAGCAGCAATCGAGAACCCAGCAGCGTCGGCAGGTTCGGCGCCACCGCCGAGATCACCGCGCCGACGGTGAAGACCAGGCTGGTGATCGACAGCGTCCGGCGGCGGCCGAGGTTGTCCGCGACGATGCCGCCGACCGCGACGCCGACGATCGCACCGACGAGCAGCGACGCCACGACGATCTGCTGCCACATCTCGGAGAGCTGGAACGCCGGGGCGATGTAGAGCAGCGCTGCGGAGATGACACCGGTGTCGTAGCCGAACAGCAGGCCGCCGAGCGCGGCGACCGCGGTCGCGCCGACGACGGCTCGTCTCGCGGGGGCGGGGGTGGGTGGGGTGACCGGTGTGGAGACCACGGTCGGACCTCATCTCTCCGGCTTCGTTGCCGGTGAAGTTCCTGTTCCTGAGGGTTTTCGGGAGCGGGTCAGTCGTCGGCGATCGCGGTCCAGGGCGTGGCCCTGCCGTCGATGGCGGACGCGCAGGCGTCCAGCCGGCGCCTTGCGGTGTCGGAGAGGAAGGGGCGCCGCTCGGACGGCTCCAACGCCACCGCGTCCTTCCAGAACGCGCGGCCCGCGATGAATCCCGAGGCACCGCCCTCGTCGCACGAGATGCGCAGCACCTCCTGGAACTCCTCGAACCCGACACCGGCGGAGAGCACGACCCACGGCACGGTGACCGCTTCGGCGATCCGGCGGCAGGCCTCGGCCGAGCCCGGGTACTCCAGCTTCAGCAGGTCGGGCTTGAGGTCGTTGAGCGCGCGGGCGGCCTCGATGATCGCGTCGGCGCGGGCCTCGGGGGTGAGCTCGGTCTCGCCGGGCAACCGGTAGATCAGGTTCTCCACCACGGAGGGCACCCCGTCCGCGCGGCAGTCGGCGACGACCTGCGCGGTGGCGTCCAGCGCCTCGGCGGACACGTCCCGCCCACCGAGCGAGCGGTCCCGGTCGGCGCGCAGCTGGACGAGGAACTTCACCGCGTGGCCGCCCATGTCGCGCACCCACGCGGCGTTCTGGGCGGGTTCCCGGCGGGTGAGAGGTTCGTCGCCGAACTTGCCGCGCTCGGACGGTTCCGCGGCGACGGCCAGCCCGGCGCCGGGGGCGAGGTTGCCGTCCGCGATCGCAGCGGGAACGCCGAAGTCGGGGTCGACGAGCAGGCCGCTGGCGCTCGGGGAGAGCCCGGCGATGACGTCTCCCTTGAAGGTGCGCAGCACGTCGTCGTCGACCGGCTGGTCGGCGGCGGTGAACATGCGGCGCAGGGTGTTGCGCTGGTCGAGGGCCACGATGGCGAAGGTGCCGTCGGATCGCGCGATGTCGGCGAGGGTCACAGCTGAACTCCTGCGGTTGTGAGGGTGTTTCCGGTGAATTCGCGGGCGATGTCCACTGCGGACACCCCGGTCTCGCCTGCGGCGAGCCGGGCGGCCTGCGCGGCGAAGAGGGCGGCGCCGTAGGCGCTGGGCTGGTCGACTCGCGCGTACTCGACGGCGGGCAGGCTGCGCTGCTTGGCCGCGCGGAAGCTGCGCATCCGGGTCCACCCGCCTGCGGCGGTGACGTGCTCGTGCGGCCCGGCCTCGGCTGACATCAGCTCGATCACCGCGTCCGTCTCGGCCATCGCGTGGTCCAGGGCGGCCGACCAGGTCGTCAGGGGCGTGACGTCGGATCCGACGAGCTGGACCGAGACGTGCTCGCTGCGCGCGTGCGCACCGCTGATCAGGACCGAGCCCGTCGAGCCGGGGCTCGCGACGGCCTGCTCGTCGAGCTCCGCCCGCGACCGCTGGCCTTGGCGTCCCAGCAGCGCGAGGACCCGGTCCAGCAGCAGCCCGCCGCGGGTGCCGCCGAGCAGGATCCAGCGGTCCGGCAGCACGTGCGCGCCCTGCGCGACGCCGTTCGCCGTGAGCCGTCGGCGCTGGTCGTCGCGCAGCGGAGCGGACACGACGCGCAGCAGCGCCTCGGAGGTGCCGCAGGAGTCGAAGAGGTGCTCCCCGTGCCAGACGCCGCTGGCGACCGAGGCGACCGGGTGGTCGTGCCCGGCGACGGTGAGCACCGCTCCCCGGACCGCGTCCGGGACGCCCGGGTGGTCGACCCGGCCGATCGGGGTGCCCGCGGTGGTCAGCGGCGGGAGCGCGGAGGTCCGCAGGCCGAGCTGCTGGAACGCCGGCTCCCACGGTCCGCGCGCGCCCTGGTCGAGCAGCCCGGTCCGGGAGGCCAGCGAGGGTTCGGTGACGGCCTCGCCGCCCAGCGCCGAGGCGACGAGTTCCGGCACGTTGAGCCACTTCTCGGCGAGGCGTGGCGAAATCCCGCGCGCGGAGAGCCAGTTCAGCTTCGCGAACGAGCACAGCGGGCTCAGCGGCAGACCGGTGCGCCCGCTGAAGGTGTCGACGAGCTCGTCGGGGAGCAGCGCCAGCTCCTCGGCGCCGCGCTGGTCGAACCACGCGATGACGGGGTGCAGCGGGTCTCCGCCGCGGTCGAGCAGCACGCCGGACTCGGCCATGCCGGTGACGGCGACTCCGACGACGGTCAGCCGCCGCGCGGATTCCTCGGCCACCCGCACGGCTCCTGACAGCGCGGACAGCACGCGATCGAGGAGCACGTCGACGGGCAGTTCGCTGCCGCCACCCGCGCATCGGTGCCAGTCGGTGGCCGTTCGTTGGACGCTCAGCGTCACACCGCTCAGATCGGCGACGAGCGCCTTGATCTCGGTGCTTCCCACGTCGACGCCCACGACCGCCTCGGTCGTCGCGAAGCCCACCCCGGCACCTCCTCGCTGGTCGCGCGGCCGCTCCGCCGCTCTCGGAGGCCACTGAACAGGTGCTGGACATCGATGTCAAAGCTTTTTCGATACAGTTCGGACATCGATGTCAAACTGAGTCCGGGGGGTCCCGCTGAGCTCCGGATCAGGCCAGCTACACTTGTCCGCGCACTGCCGCCTTAGCTCAGTCGGCCAGAGCGACGCACTCGTAATGCGTAGGTCGGGGGTTCGATTCCCCCAGGCGGCTCCACCGCGACCGGCCACTTTCCGAGAAATCGGGAAGTGGCCGGTTTCGCTTCGCCCCTCCGGTAGGTTCGGCGGGTGGAATTCGTGCCGCTCGCCTCGTTGCTCGGTGTCGTGATCGTGGAGTTGGGCATGGTGCTGACTCCCGGGCCCAACATGGTCTACCTCGCATCGCGTGCGACCTCGCAGGGACGGCGTGCCGGACTCGTGTCGTTGGCCGGGGTGGGGCTGGGGTTCCTCGTCTACCTGGTCGCCGCCGCCGCGGGCCTGTCGGCGCTGTTCGTGGCGGTGCCGGAGGCATACCACGTGGTGAAGCTGCTGGGCGCCGCCTACCTAGCGTGGATGGCGTGGCAGATCCTGCGCCCCGGCGGTGCGTCGCCGTTCGAACTGCGCGATCTGGTGCCGCACTCGCCTGCTCGTCTGTTCGGCACGGGCCTGCTGACGAACCTCCTGAACCCCAAGATCGCGCTGCTGTACACCGCGCTGATCCCGCAGTTCGTCGATCCCGCGCTCGGTGCGACGTGGTGGCAGTTCCTCCAGCTCGGCATGGCGCAGATCGTCGTCGCCGTGACCGTCAACGGCCTCATCGTGCTCACCGCCGCCGCGCTCGCCGGGTACCTGGCCCGACACCCCCGTGTGCTCCGCGCGCAGCGCGTCGCCTCCGGCACCCTGCTGGGCTTCTTCGCCGTCAAGATGGCCACCAGCCGCCCCAGCTGATCCCGAAGCGGCAGAAGACCGCAGGTCATCCCCAGTGACCTGCGGTCTTCGCTGTTGTGGGACCTGCGGCTGCTTGATCCCGAGGTTCTGGACCACCTCGCCGCCGCCTTCGCCGAGCGGGCCTCGACGGCCTGCGGCGTGGTCGTGCCGGCGCCGTCGAAACAACCGCCGGTGAAAGCCGGGGCCTGCGACGGTCTTCGTCCGTACGACGCAGCGGCCACGCCGAAGGTTGTTCGCACGGAACGAGATTTCTCCTCCGGTGCGCGCATCGCGGGTGCGGTGCGGCTGACGGATCCGCATCTGGTGGACGAACGGCTATCGTGTGACGCCCGGTGCCCGGGAGGGTTCGGGGTGACAACCGTGGAGGTCGGGATGGTCGTGGGGTTCGAGGACGTCGTCGCCGCCGCGGAGCGGTTGGAGGGGGTCGCCCACCGGACTCCCGTGCTGCGGTCCCGGTTGATCGATGAGCAGCTCGGGGCCGAGGTCTTCTTCAAGGCCGAGAACTTCCAGCGGATGGGGGCTTTCAAGTTCCGCGGGGCCTTCAACGCCGTGTCGAAGCTGTCGGAGGAGCAGCGGCGGGCAGGCGTGGTGACCTACTCGTCCGGGAACCACGCACAGGCGATCTCGTTGGCCGCTCAGCTGCTGGGGGTGCCCGCGACGATCGTGATGCCGCATGACGCTCCGGCCTCGAAGGTGGCCGCCACCAGCGGCTATGGCGGCAAGATCGTGCGCTACGACCGCTACTCCGAGGACCGCGAGGAGATCGGGGACGCCCTGGCCCGGGAGCAGGGGTTGACGCTCATCCCGCCCTACGACCACCCGGACGTGATCGCCGGGCAGGGGACCGCGGCCAAGGAGCTCTTCGAGGACGTCGGGGACCTCGACGCGTTGTTCGTGCCGCTCGGCGGAGGTGGGCTGCTGTCCGGGACGGCCTTGGCCACCAGGGCTGCGTCTCCCGGGTGCCGGTTGCACGGGGTCGAGCCGGAGGCCGGCGACGACGGGCTCCGGTCGTTGCGCAGCGGGGAGATCGTGCACATCGACACGCCCCGGACCATCGCCGACGGGGCGCAGACGCAGCACCTCGGCGCGCACACCTTCGAGATCATCCGGCGGGACGTCGACGACATCCTGACCGCGAGGGATGACCAGCTCGTCGAGGCGATGAAGCTGTTCGCGACCTACCTGAAGATCGTCGTCGAGCCCACCGGGTGCCTCGGGTTCGCCGCCGTCCGAGCCGCCGCGCCGGAGTTCGAGGGCAAGCGGATCGGTGTGATCATCAGTGGCGGCAACGTCGACCTGGAGCGCTATGCGAATCTGCTGGGTAGCTAAGAATCAGTCACGTGACTTAAGCTGGCGCGCATGAGCGCCGCGACCTCCCGGGCAAGTGCCACCAAGGAGCGCATCCTCGACGTCGCTGAACGGCTCTTCGCCGAGCAGGGCGTCTTCGCCGTGTCCAACAGGCAGATCAGCGAAGCCGCAGGTCAGGGTAACAACGCCGCCGTGGGCTACCACTTCGGGACCAAGGCCGATCTGCTGCGCGCCATCGTGCGCAGGCACGCCGAACCCGTCGAGGCCAACCGCGAGCGGCTGCTCGGTGAGATCGGCGACTCCCGCGACGTGCGCGACTGGCTGACCTGCCTGGTGCTGCCCTCGGTCGAGCACCACGCCTCGCTGCGCGGCTCGACGCTCGCGCGCTTCTCGGCCCAGCTGATGAGCGACCCGGCGCTGCGCGAACTCGTCGTCGCCGAGGCGTTGTCCGGGCCGACGCTCATGCGCGTGATGGACGGTCTCAACAACTGCCAGCCGGACCTCCCGCTGCGCGCCAAGATCGTGCGCAACGACATGACCCGGCACGTGCTGGTGCACATGATGGCCGAGCAGGAACGCGCCCTCGCCGAGGGTGCGGCCCGGCTGACCTGGGAAGAAACCGCCCAGAACGTGATCGACGCGCTCACCGGCCTCTGGCTGGCGCCCGTCACCGAGTGAGCCGGAAGAGGACACCGAACGTGAGCGAAGTTCTGGTCGTGGGTGCTGCGGCAGCCGGGTTGACCACCGCGGACGCCTTGCGGCGCAAGGGTTTCGACGGATCGATGACGGTGCTGGGCGCCGAATCCCACCCGCCCTACGACCGGCCGCCGCTGTCCAAGCAGGTGCTGGCAGGGCAGTGGGAGGCCGAGCGGACCAGCCTGCGCAGCCCCGAGGCGCTGGACAAGCTCGACGCGGAGTTCGTGCTGGGTGATCCGGCCGTGGCGCTGGACGTCGCCGCGCGCACCGTGCGCACCGAGTCCGGACGCGAGCTGCGAGCGGATTCGGTCGTGGTCGCCACCGGAGTCCGCCCGCGCAGGCTGCCCGGTCAGGACGGGTTCGCCGGGGTGCACGTGCTGCGCACGCTGGACGACGGCGTCGCGTTGCGCGCCGACCTGCTGGCCGCGAAGCGGCTGGTCGTGGTCGGGGAGGGCGTGCTCGGCAGTGAGATCGCCGCGACCGCGAGCGGGATGGGCTGGACGTGACGCTGACCGGCCCGCTCGCCGCGCCGATGGCGGCCCAGCTCGGCCCGGAAGCCGCCGCCGCGCTGGGAGCGCTGCACACCGATCAGGGCGTCCGGCTGCGGCTGGGTGCCGCCGTCGACGGCCTGGTCGGCGACGGCGGTCAGGTCAGCGGGGTCCGGTTGGTCGGCGGCGAGGTGCTGCCCGCGGACGTCGTGGTGGTGGCCATCGGCGCTGATCCGGTGACCGGCTGGCTGGAGGGCAGCGGGCTGATCGTCGACCGCGGGGTGGTCTGCGACTCCCGGTGCCGCGCGGCCGACGGGATCTACGCCGTCGGTGACGTGGCCCGGTGGGAGCACCCGGAGTTCGGGGTCATCCGGTTGGAGAACCGGACCAACGCGAGCGAGCAGGCGATGGCCGTCGCCGACAACATCCTCGGCGGGGACCGCGCGTACCGGCCGGTCCCGTACTTCTGGACCGACCAGTTCGACGCGAAGATCCACGTCCACGGGGTGCTCTCGCCCGATGACGAGGTGACCGTGGTGGAAGGCGACCGCGCCGAGCGGCGTTTCGTCGAGCTGCACCACCGCGGTGGCCGGGCCGTCGGCGTTCTGGGCTGGAACATGCCCAAGCAGACCCGGCAGCACCGCAAGGCGCTGGTGGAGGCGCTCACCGCGGGGGCGTGAGCGCCGCCGTCAGTGGACCGCGACGAGGTCGCGGGCCTCCTCGTCCTGCTCCATCTCGACCCGGACCGCGGCGATCTGACGGCGTCCCCAGCGTTCGGAGAAGCCGTAGCGGTTGCCGAGCTGGGCGCCGGTGATCGGCTCGCCGATCTCCAGCGAGAGCCGGTAGTCGCGGCGCGCGAAGGTCCGCTTGTCCTCGTCGCTGAGCGGGTCCGCGGGAACCGGTGGCAGCGTGAGGGTCTGCTCCGAGAGGTGCGGGCGCTCGTGCGACCCGGTGGAAGTGGTTTCCTCCGAGCGATTTTCGTCGAAATCGTCGTCGCGCTCGGTCGTCTCCGTTTCCGCTGCGGTGGTTTCGCGCTCCTCGGGCGGGGGCCCGACGTCGCGGACGACGGACTCGCGCACGACGGGTTCGCGCGCGGCGGGTTCCGGGCGGATCTCGGCGGCCTGCGGCGGGAGCTCCTGGGTCGGTCGAGGCGGAGCGGGCGTGCGCTCGGCCGGAACCGGTGCGGGTTCCGGGGAGGTGGAGGCGATCGCCGCGGGCCGCATGGCCTCGTCCTGCTTGCCGAGACCGGCGATCTCCGAGACCGGGATGTCGGTGACCTGGCGGCGGAAGGCGCCGGAGGTGCCGTCGCGGTCGACCAGCCAGCGCAGCACGAGCAGTCCCGGGCGCAGCCGCAGGCGGCGCTTGCCGTGGCGTTCCTCGAAGTCCGCGCGCAGCTCGGCGAGCACGACGTCGAAGACCGCGACGGCGGCGACCGGCAGACCGGCGGCGACGATGCGCGCTTCCGGGGTGAGCTGGTGGATCCAGTTGATCCACGACGAGATCGCCGTGAAGGTCCACATCAGGAGCCGGCCGCGCACGGCGCTGCGTCCGTAGATCGAGGCGCGGTAGGTGATCAGCGTGGCACCGAAGGCGGCGCCGTCGAAGGTCGCCGGGATCAGCCAGGCGGTCCAGTAGCTGAAGCCGACCATCTGGTCTTGGCCGTAGGCGTGCAGGCCGACGAAGCTCGCACCCCAGCCCATGAGCGCGGCGAGGGCGACGAACCCCAGGGCGGCGCGGGAAAGCCAGAGCCCGTGGCCGGATCTCGTACTCGGTTGCTCGCTCAACGTCGGTCCAATGCAGCCGGGTCATCGCGGGACCCGCTGATGGTAGACAAACACCACCCGATCAGGTGACAACACCAGAGCGCTCGGCATGCATTGTTATTGGCGACTTCTCGCCAAGACCACGAACACCCCAGTTCAGAGCGATCAGATCGCAGTTGCGAAGAACTGGAGTGATCCGGAGCTCACCTCTCCGTCCGGAACGGGACCGTGAGCCACGGGCTGCCGTGCTCGGTCAGCAACGCGCGGTGCGCCTCCAGCACATCGGTGTAGGTGGCGCCGAACGCCTCGTCGTCGAAGTGCAGGCAGCGGCCCAGGACGTAGCCGACCGAGAACTCCGCCCACGACGAGTAGCGGGACCGCACCTCCTGCCCGACCAGGTCCAGCGCCTCGTACATCTCCGCCTGCGTGGCGTACCGGGCACCGCGCCCCCAGCGGGCCATCTTCGACGCCCTGCCCAGGTCCCAGGCGGCGACCGTGCGCACGTAGCCGCTCGGCGGCAGCAGCTCGTCGGCCCGGAACCGCGCCTCGTACCGGATGATCTTGCCGACCAGCCCGCACAGGAAGTCCGCGTAGGAGTCGACCTCCGGGCTCCCGCCGCGCTCGGCCGACGCGCCCGGGACGTTGGCCGCGATGTTGTTGCGGATCGTGGCGTCCACGCACTCCCGCCACCGCTGCGGATCCACCTGCGGGCCCTCGGTGCTGACCAGGAAGTTCCGCGCGCCCAGCACGAAATCCCAGTCCGAGGTGCTGACATCGCAGTTGAGCAGCCGGTTCTGCAGGTTGATCCAGTCCTGGCGGACCTTCACGCCCCAGCCCTCGGACAGCCGTTCCACCTCGCCGCTGTAGCCGAGCCCGTGCCAGTCCAGGTTGTTCCACGCCTCGCCGTTGAGGAAGCACAGGTGCGCACCGCAGGCCAGGCCGTGCAGCAGCTCGGTCGGCTCCGCGCCCCCGCTCAACCGGGTCACCAGCCGGTTGCCGCTGAAACCCGGTGCGCCGAAGCGCTCGTAGGCGGCCTGCCAGCGCTCCCGCTCCTCGTCGGTGACGTCCAGGTACAGCTCGCACGGCGTGTTCGCGTTGACCACCAGCACGTCGACCTCGTCCGGGATGATCTCCGACAGCGCGCGCAGCGAGACGAACTCGTACACCAGGTAGGGATGCGGCCGCGGCAGCATGTCCTGGGTGTAGACGAAGGTCGCGATGCGCCCGTCCCCCAGCGTCGAGGTCACCATCTGCCGCTTCGCCGGGTTGCTGTGCGCGTGCACCAGCGCCACCGGGTGGTACACGCCGGTCGCGGCCACCACGCACAGGTAGGACCAGGGGTCTTCGTCGAGGATGGCTGAGCAGAGCTCTCTTTCGACTGCGGTCGGCGGAACGAACGGTTGGTCCCTGGGGATGATCGGGACGATCTCGTCGTGATCGTCGACCTCACCCACGGTGTAGTACGGGCCAGAAGCCCCGCCGAGCGGAGGAGTCACGGGCACGAACTTACTCAGCGCCATCGGGCGAAGCCGCCATCTGCGACAACTTGCCAACGGGGCTGATCAAGCGATCTTTCACGACGCTGCGAGGGCTCGCTCGAAGTCGTCGATGAGGTCTTCGGGGGCCTCCACGCCGACGCTGATGCGGATCAGGTCGTCGGTGACTCCCAGGGCGAGGCGGTCCTGCGGGCTCATGCCCGCGTGGGAGGTGGCGGCCGGTCGCGTGATCAGCGACTCCACCCCGCCGAGGCTGGGCGCGTCGAACGGCAGCCGAAGGGCGTCGATGAGCTTCTGCGCCGCCGCGACCCCGCCCGCCGGGCGGATGCTGAGCATTCCGCCGAAGCCGTCGAACAGCTCCGAGGCGCGGGCGTGGTCGGGGTGGGAGTCCAGACCTGGGTGGTTGACCTGCTCGATCTCGGGCCGCGCTGCGAGGAACTCGGCCAGCCGCAGCGCGTTCTCGTTCTGCGCGCGCACGCGCAGCGCCAGCGTCTTCAAACCCCGCGCCAGCAGGAACCCCGCGTGCGGGTCGAGGCTGCCGCCGAAGTGGTTGGCGGTGGTGCGGGCGCGCTCGACGTGCTCGGTGCCTCCGACGATCGCGCCGGCAACGATGTCGGAGTGCCCGTTGAGGTACTTCGTCGCGCTGTGCAGCACCAGGTCGAAACCGACGGTCAGCGGGCGGAAGTTCACCGGTGTGGCGAAGGTGTTGTCGATCAGGCTGATCAGCCCGTTCGCCCGCGCGAACGCCGCGATCTCGGGCAGCCTGCCGACCCGGACCAGCGGGTTCGTGATGCTCTCGACCAGCACCGCCTTGGTCCGCGGGGCGCGCGCGGCCTCCCAGGTGTCGGGGCGGTGCGGGTCGATGAAGGTGTAGCTCCAGCCGAAGTCGGCTGCGTGGTGGGTGAGGAAGTCGTGCGTGCCGCCGTAGAGGCAGTCGCCGACGAGCAGGTGGTCGCCGCTGCGCAGGACGCTGTGCAGCGCGGTGGAGATCGCGGCCATCCCGGACGCGGTGGCCAGCCCCGCTTCGGCGCCCTCCAGGGCGGCGAGCTTGTCGTGCAGGTAGGACTGCGACGGGGTCGAGTTCAACCGGATGTAGCGCAGGTCGTGGTAGTCGGTTCCGCTCGGCACCGAGTACACCGTGCCCTGGTAGATCGGGTACACCACCGATCCTTCGGGGCCTGGCCGGCGTTCTCCGCCGTGCACCGCCAGCGTCTCGATGCGGTCCTCGTCCATGCTCGACCCCTCCCGTGCGCGACCTGCTCGTCAGCCTAGGAACGCGTCGACGCGCCGGAAAGCCCACCGGGTTTGACCTGATCGGGTGACTCTCGGTTGGGTGGTAAGGCGTTCCGGGCGCTGAACCGGAAATTCCTTCACCGCCGTGCACCCTGCGTGGCCCCTCCCCGAACCGAGCGGGGCGGGTGTCGCACCGTTCACCGGTAATCGCGACCACAGTGGACCCTGGGTGCTCGAATCGATTCTTGTGGTGGATGCGCGGACCGGTCCACTCATTGTCGATGAACACAAGTCGGGCGCCGGAGAACGGTTATTCGGGAATGCGCTGAATGCCTCGCTCCGCTCCAATCTTTTCCGGGCTGCCCCGACGCCGGATGAATTCGTCCGGCGTATGCCAACAGGATTCACCGAGCCGGAGGCGCAGGGCGCCGATGGCGCCAGGAGTGAAAACACAATGGCATTGCGAAGAAGACCCGTACTCAATGATGTTCTTGGTTTCCTGATCACCGCCGGACTCTGCGCCGGTGGAATAACCGCAGCGACGGTCGCTGTGCAGGATGCCCACCCCGAGCGGAATATCCCGGCCGTGCGCGAGGTCGCGCACACCGCGGCCGTCCCCCCGATCGAATCCGGACCACCAGCTCCCCGGCCCGACCCCTGGCTCGCCCCGACGCGCGGCGTGATCAGCAGCGGGTTCGAGATGCGGTGGGGCGAGATGCACAAGGGCGTCGACATCGCCAACAACGTCGGCACGCCCATCAGGGCCGCCTCCGCGGGCACGGTCATCGATTCCGGCCCTGCCAGCGGCTACGGGCTGTGGATCCGGATCGCGCATCCCAACGACACCGTTTCCACCTACGGCCACATCGATTCGGCCTACGTGCCGGTGGGCCGAAAGGTTCAATCCGGTGATCTCATCGCCGCGATGGGCAACCGCGGTCAATCCACCGGACCGCACCTGCACTTCCAGATCGAGATCAAAGGGCAAGCGGTCGACCCTGTCTCGTTCTACGGGGAGCCGCGGTTGCTGACCCATTGGCCCGCGGAATAGGAACGCGAGCGTCCAGCGCGTTAACCCTGGTGAAGTAGCTCCAGCGCATCGGCGCGCCGCCGGATCACCGTTCTGCCACCCGGTTGAACGGTGATCCGGCGGCGCTGCCACAGTGTCCTGACCCGGAACCGCCCAGCACTCTCCGGCATCGCGCCACTCACTGTTATCACTGCCGGGTATTGCGAGGTTCGCGGCGTTCGAGGCCAGCGGTGATCACTCGGCGCAATCGATGATGGACCCAAAGAACCAGTCGAGAGTCACCCTCCTGGCCGATTGTCGTGGAACTCCGGGAGCTACTTCGATCGCACTAACGCGCTGGAAGGACATGTGATGGAGCGAGTGGATACGGCCGGGATCGTCGGCGGTGGGGTGCTCGCCGAGGACCGCCGGCAGGGGGACTGGGAGCGTCGAATCGCCCAGCGCTCCGAGGAGCTCTACCGGGAGCGCATCGTGCAGCGGTTGCTGCTCGTGTGGGCCGTCCCGGGAAACCTGCTGCTCGCCGCGGTGGGGGCAACGCTGCTGGCGTTATCGACCTCGGTGGTGCCCGCCGCGGTGACGTTCGTGATCGCCACCGCGTCCGCGGGCGTGGCGGCGGTCTACGTCTACCGGCAGCACTTTAAGGTTCGCGCGGTGGACACCGACCTGCGCGCGCTCGAAGGCGCGCACCGCGACATGCTGTTGGACGAACTGGGGACCGGCGACCTGCTCGACGCGCACCGGCGCTACCGGGCGCAGCTGCCGGAGCTGATCGAGCGCTACCGGCACGAGGCGCGCAGCGACCGCTGGAAGGACAGCGCGCTGCAGGCCGTCGTCATCGGCGGATCGATCGTCGCCGCCACGGCGACGGCGATCGCAGCCGCGGTTCCGGAGATCCGCTGGTTCGCCATCGGGCTGAGCCTGCTGGTGGCGGTCTCCGCGGCGTACGCGGGCTACACCAAGCACCGCGACCGCGCCGCCTCCTGGCAGGAGACGGCCGACGCGCTGGAGCGCGAGTACGAGTCCGTGGAACTGCGAGTGGGGCGCTACCGCCGATTCGGTTCCGAGCGCGAGGCGTACGCCGAATTCGCCGAAGCCGTCGAGGCTTTGCGCGCCGAACGGGCTCGGCGGTTGCCGTCGGGAGTCAACGACGGGCTCATGCAGTAATCAAGATCGGTGGGCCATCCCTCGATCGTGAAAAGAATGCCGCGCAAGGCGATCACCGGTTGTTGATATTTCCTCCTGGCGTGATCGCTGAATAGTGTCAGGTGGTTCTTCCGTAATCTCCGCCGGGCGCACAGGACTCGGCCTGTGCAGAGAGGAGCATTGCGATGAAGCGCACCTTTACCGCGGCGGCCGCCGTACTGGTCGGTGGCGCCGGCGCCGTCGGCTTCGCAGCCACGGCCACAGCTGCCGAGACCCCGCAGCTGCCGGCATCGCTGCCCACCGACAACGGCGCGGCGAACACCGCGTTCCACGCCGCCGGAACCCTCGCCTCGGCGCAGAAGACCGTCGGTGACGTGGTTCCGCTCGAAGAGCACCTCACCGGCCGCTCCGGCGACCCGGTCAGCCAGGTCGTCGGCGGTACCCCCGCCGCGGGCCTGCTCAAGCCGGTCGTCGACACGGTGCAGAACGCCAGCACCGGCCACACCCACAACCTCAACCCGGCCTCCGCGCTCGACGAGGCCCCGCTTCCGGTCGGTTCCACGCTGCCCGCGGGCAAGAGCGGACTGCCCGGTCTCGACGCCCTCGGCCCGGTGAGCGACGTCGTCGGTGGCCTGCCGGTCGCCGACGCGCTGCCCGTCGGCAAGAGCGGACTGCCCGGTCTCGACGCCCTCGGCCCGGTGAGCCAGGTCGTTGGCGGCCTGCCGGTCGCCGACGCGCTGCCCGTCGGCAAGAGCGGTGCGACCGGTGCCCTGCCCACCACCCTGACCGGCACGCTGCAGCAGGTCACCCAGTCCCCGCAGACCAAGCCCGGCCAGCTCCCCACCAACGTCGTCGGTGACACGGTCAGCAACGTGGCGCAGGGCAACACCGAGCTCGGTGGCGCTCCGCTGCCGACGGGCAAGACCGACCCGGTCAGCGGCCTGGCCGGTGGCCTTCCCGTCGTCAGCGACGTTCAGGGCATGACCGGTAAGAGCGACCCGGTCGGCGGCTTGGCCGGTGGCCTTCCCGTCGTCAGCGACGTTCAGGGCATGACGGGCAAGAGCGACCCGGTCGGCGGTCTGGCCGGTGGCCTTCCCGTCGTCAGCGATGTCCAGGGTCTGACCGGCGAGACCGGTGCTCCGCTGGACAAGGTCAACGACGTCGTCTCCCACGGCCCGCTCGGCTCCACCACTCAGCTCGGCAACTGACATCCCCGATCCTGCCCGCCCGTCGACGCGCCGGCGCGCCTCCTACCCGCCGGTCGAACCGGGCGAACGGCCCCCGAAGCAACGAGTTTCACGCCTCGCCACACCCCTCCCGGCGAGGGCGTGACCTAAAGGGCGGTGCGCGCTTCCCGGCGCGCGCCGCCCTTTTCGCGCTCGTGCCCGCTCGGCGACGGTTTCACAGCTCCACGACGCCCGCCGAGCCGTTGACGGTGATGGTCTGGCCGTCGGTGATGCGCGCGGTGGCGTCGGGAACCCCGACCACCGCTGGGATTCCGTACTCGCGGGCGACGGTGGCGCCGTGGGAGTTGGGTCCGCCCATCTCCATCACCAGCCCGGAGGCGGTCAGGAACAGCGGGGTCCAGCCCGGGTCGGTGGACGGGGCGACGAGGACGTCGCCCGGGGTGAGCCGGGCGTTCGCGGGGTCGCGGACGACCCTGGCGATTCCGGTCACGGTGCCCGCCGAGGCGGACGTTCCGCGCAGCGCGTTCCCGCTTTCCGCCGTGGCCAGCAGGGTTTCGGGCTCGGTGCCGTCGGAGAGCAGCAACCTGGGCAGGTGCTTGCGGCGCAGCTCGCGCTCGTGGGTCGCCCGCCGGGCGGCGATCAGCGCGCGGTGGTCGACGCCATCGATCAGCTCCGAGAGTTCCTCGTAATCCAGGAAGAACACGTCCGACGGATCTGAGATCCGGTCGGCCGAAGCGAGTTCGTCGCCGATGTTCCGAAGGTGTCTCCGCGCGGCGGCGATTCCGAGGACGGCGCAGTACTTCGGCAGTTCGCGCATCCCCGCCAGCTGCCGAACCCGGTCGAGCAGGAAGTTCGCGAGCCCGGCGTGCACGCGGTTGTGCAGCCGGGACACGATCTCGCTCGCCTTCACCGCGGCCTCTTCGGCGCGCTGCCGGAAGCGCTCCGCTGCGTCGTGCCCGGCTTCGCCGGTGCGCGCGTAGTTCTCGACCAGCGCCAGCACCTGGCCGGGTTCCTCCGACCAGCGCGGCAGTCCCGCGTCGATCTCACCCGCCGTGCGATGTCCGTGCGTGGCCAGGAAGTCGTCGAGCGCGCGGAGGACGTCGGCGGGGAGGGCTCGATCCCTGTAGCGGTCGGGTAGGTCGGCGACGTCGGGTCCGATGTGCTGCGCGATGGCCCACAGCTCCAGGTCCATCTCGGTGGTCACGTTGTGCGGGATACCCGACAGGACCTCGTGGATCTCCGCCTCGGTCGCGCGGACCAGCCTCGGCAGCAGCCGGCTGAGCAGCAGGATCGGCATCATCCGGGGAGCCACCCACGCCATGCGCGGGGCGGTGCTCCGCAGCAGCGCGTGCCTGGCCGTGTCCAGTCGTTCTCGCGCGGTCCTCGGTTCGGGCGAGAAGAGTTCGGCGCGGAGCTCGTCGACCCGGCGGAACGCCTCGGCGCGTGCGCGTGCGGGATCGCGCAGGACCCCGGCGAACAGCAGCGGAATCCGGTTGCGCGCGAGCAGGAGGCCGAACGCGCGCAGCGTTCGCGCGGTCGCGCCGGGCTTGCGCGGCAGCCGGGGATCGTTCAGCAGGGACTCGTAGACGCGACCGGTGCGCGCCTCCGCGGCCGCCATCAACCGGGGCAGCAGCGCGCGGCCGACCCGGTTCCCGGTGGTGCCGGTGATGTCCAGGAGCAGCCACCCGTCGACGGGGCGGAACGGCGCCGGCCGCGCAGCCGGTGCGGACAGGCCGAGTTCGCGCAGCACACCGGTGGCCAGCAGGCCCAGCGTCGCCACGCCCATCGGCGTCAGCGGCCGGTAGACGCCCTGCGCGACGTTGACCGACAGGTACATCCGCAGCCCGTCCTCGGTCTCGGCGGGCAGCGGGAACAGCGTGGTGATCGGCCGCGACTGGGTCAGCCACACGCCGTCGGCGCCGATCGCCCACTCCAGGTCCTGCGGCGTGCCGTAGTGCCGCGCCACGTCCTGGCCGAGCTCGGCGAGTTCGCGGGCCTGCTCGTCGCTGATCGACGCGGTCCCGGAATCCTGGGCGACGGTCTCCACCCCGCCGCTCGCGACCGAGCGGACGCTGGTGGGTTTGTCGCCGAGCCGCTTGGTCACCCGGTCGCCGGACACCACGAAGTGGTCCGGGGTGACCGCGCCGGAGACCACCGATTCGCCGAGCCCGGTGTTGGCGTCGATCACGCAGGACGCCCGGTTCCCGGTGACGGGGTCGGCGGTGAACAGCACCCCGGCGGCGCTCGCGTCGACCATCTCCTGCACGACGACCGCGAGCCGCACCGAGGAGTGGTCGATCCCGTTCGCCTCGCGGTAGGAGACAGCGCGGTCGGTCCACAGCGAGGCCCAGCAGCGGCGGACCGCGTCCAGCAGCGCTTCGGCGCCGACGACGTTGAGGTAGGTGTCCTGCTGGCCCGCGAAGCTCGCGTCGGGCAGGTCCTCGGCGGTCGCCGAGGAGCGCACCGCGACCGGGCCCGCGCCGAGCTCGGCGTAGGCGTCGGTGATCGCGGTGGTCAGTCCCGGCGGGAGAGCGGTGGCGGTGATCCGGTCGCGGATCTCGGCCGCTGATCCCGGCAGCCCGTCGAGCAGGTCCGCGACGCGGCAGACCTCCTCGTAGGCGGCGGTGGTGATCACGAATCCCGGCGGCACCCGGAACCCCGCCCCGATCAGTTCGCCGAGGTTGGCGGCCTTGCCGCCGACCACCTCGCCCGTTCCCGCGCGGACCTCGTCGAGTCGCAGCACCGGCACGGCGACCACCCCCTCGTGCGTCAGCTCGAAGATAACTCCGCCACGCCCATGAAATCAACACCCGTTGAATTTGGGGCCATCAGGGTGATCTTCGGCCGGGACGCCATCATGATCTCGCCGCGCGGGCATCCCTTCCCCGGAGGAAGGAGTGCGATGACGTGGCTGATGGTGGCCGTGGCGGGAGTCGCGACCGTGGGAGTGGCGCGGTGGCTGCGGCGGTACCTGGCGCGCCGGCGTGCGGTGGCGCGCGCGAAGGTCGAGATGAACTGGTTCTACCAACCGCAGGAGCGGCGGCCCTACGTCCGGGGCTGTGGAAAACACGCGTCGGCGGACCCCGTGGTGTTGCTGCGGCGGATCGACGGCTCACCCTTGGGGAGCGTGCCGCGACCTGCGAAAACACGGCATCGATGAGCGGTCTTCCACAGGTTGTCCCCAGTTGTCCACAGGGGTGGGGAGAACTGTCCACAGACTGTGGAGAACTCTTCGGGCACGAAAAGACCCTCCACGCGTCCGCGAGGAGGGTCTTCCGGTGTTGCCCAGGAGTGGCGTCAGTGGCCGGTCTCCTTGGCGCGCTCGTAGGACTTCTTGATCTCGGCCTCCGCCTCCGTACGGCCGACCCACGTGGCGCCCTCCACGCTCTTGCCCGGCTCCAGGTCCTTGTACACCTCGAAGAAGTGCTGGATCTCCAGCCTGTAGAACTCGGAGAGGTGGTGGATGTCCCGCAGGTGCTCCTGACGCGGGTCGTCCGAAGGAACGCAGATGACCTTGTCGTCGCCGCCCTTCTCGTCGCGCATGCGGAACATGCCGATGGCGCGCGACTTGATCAGGCAACCCGGGAAGGTCGGTTCCTGGACCAGCACCAGCGCGTCCAACGGGTCGCCGTCCTCACCCAGGGTGTCGTCGACGAACCCGTAGTCGGCCGGGTACTGCGTGGCGGTGAACAACGTCCGGTCGAGACGGATACGGCCCGTCTCGTGGTCCACCTCGTACTTGTTCCGGTTCCCCTTGGGGATCTCGATCGTGACGTCGAAGTCCACGCGGTTCCTCACTCGTCTTGCGTCGGATGCAGTCCGCACGCTCGCGCGCGCGACCACGTCTAGTGTGGACCACGCTCGGCGCCCTGGCCCCACCGCAGTGCGAGAGCTCGCAATCTGGCAGTCTGACCTCCAGTCGAGGAGGAGCACGTGCCCGAACCCCAGAACACCCGGGGTGAGGTGTCCGAAACCGACGTCCAAGCGGCCTCGCCGGGCGAGGATGACCGGCCGCGCACCGCTGCGCCGTCCCCGGATCGAGCTGCTGAGACGTCGGAGAACACCCCGCCCGCAAGCAACCCGGCGGAGCGCCAGGCGAGCACCGAAGTCGGCGACGCCGCAGGAGCCGGCTCAGCCGAACCCGACGCGGGGAAGACCGGTTCGAGCGCGCCCGATTCTGGGACCAAGACCACATCCGCCGACGCGCCCACCGCCACCGTCCGGGTCGCGGGAAGCCTCTTCGGCGACGACTCCGAGGGCAACGGCGCCGGCAGCACCGTGAAGCTCGCCAAGGCCGACGTGAAGAGCTCCGTCGTCGAGACGCAGAAGCTCACCAAGCCCGCGGCCGAGGATGCCGGAACCGACGAGGAAGCCGCGACCGCAGCGGATTCCGAGGACGAAACCGCTGATCAGGAAGGCCCTGAAGGGTCTTCCGACGAGGTGACCCCGGAGGACGAGCCGGCGGACGAGGCGGAGGCCGCCGAGGAGCCGTCCGCTCAGGGCCGGCCGTCGGACGCGACTGCCCAGGAGCAGCCGTCCGACGAGACCGCCGAGGACCAGCCCTCGGAGACCACCGCCGAGGACACGACCGAGGACGGGACCGCCGAGAAATCGACTGCCGAGGACTCGGGCGAAGACGCGAGTGCCGAGGACCCGGGCGAGGAACCGGCCGCCGAGGATTCCGAGGCCACGACCTCCGAGGACGAGAACTCCCAGGACGAGGCGTCCCAGGACGAGACGGCCGAGGAGCGGACCGAACCGGAGCCGGTGCCCGAGGACGAGCCCGCCGAGGACGCCGCGGAACCGGAAGCGTCGACCGAGCCCTCCGGTTCCCAGCCCGAGGACGAGCCCGAACCCGCTGAAGACGAGGTCGCAGAGGCCGACGACTCGGCGGAGGAGGGGGAAGCAACCTCCCCGGACACCGTCGAGGACGAGACGTCCGAGGTGGCACCGGAACCTGCGCCGTCCGAAGTGGAGCCCGAGTGGCCTGCTGAGCAGACGCAGATGATCGCCGTGGTCCCCGCGGAGGAGCCCGAGGCCGAGGCGAAGCCGGCGGTCGAGCCGGAAGAGCGTCCGGCGGAGAGGACGCAGCAGATCTCGCGGGCTGCGCTCGACGAGGCGCTGGCCGAGCCCGGTGGCAAGCAGGAGCCGCCGGAATCCGCAGCCGAGCAGACCAGCCGCATCGACCTCAAGGACCTGCGGACATCGGCTCCGCCGGAATCCTCGGCCGAGCAGACGCAGTGGATCGACCAGATCGACGTGGATGCCCTGCGCACGGCTTCCGCCTCGGACTTCGCCGGTCTCGCCGCCCCGCAGGCCGAGCCGACGGTCGGGATCGCGCCGCCCGCGCCCGGCCCGCAGGCCCAGCAGCCGCCGCAGGCCCAGCAGTCCTACGCGCGGCCGGAGGACTTCGCCGGGCTCGCGACGCCGCAGGCGCCGTACCAGCCCGACGACACCACCGACCCGTTCGCCCCGCGCGCCGTTCCGCAGCACGTCTCGTCGCAGGAGCAGCCGGTCGGGACGAAGACCGCCCGCAAGGGACGCGGCCCGCTGATCGGCATCGCGATCGCCCTGGTCGTGCTGCTGGGGGCCGGTGTCGCTTTCGGCCCGTCGCTGGTCGACGCGCTGAGCAAGGCGCAGATCGCCGACCCGCCCGCGCCGGTCCGGCTCGACCCCGAGATCAAGCCGCTGGGGCAGAACGCACCCACCCCGGCGCAGTCCGGGATCAGCGCCGCGCTGGCCGCTCCGGCGGCCAACCCGGCGCTGGGCACGCTCGGTGGCGTCGTCATGGACGCCCGCACCGGCAACGTACTGTGGCAGCAGAACCCCGGTCAGCCGCTGATGCCGGCCTCGACCGGGAAGCTGCTGGCGATGAGCGCGGCCCTGCTGACCCTCGACCACGACGCCCGCCTGACGACCGAGGTCGTGCGCGGGAACCAGCCGGGCACGGTGGTGCTCGTCGGCGGCGGCGACCCCACGCTGTCCTCGCTGTCCGGCGACCAGGAGTCGGTGTACCCGGGCGCGGCGAAGCTGGACGACCTGGTCTCGCAGGTCAAGGCCGCTTCCGGCGGGAACGTGAACACGGTGCTGGTCGACACGAGCCGCTACCGGGGGCCGAGCGCGGCTTCCGGGTGGCTGCCGCAGGACGTGGCCGCCGGGTTCTACTCGCCGATGGAGCCGGTGATGCTCGACGGCGGCCGGGCGGATCCGACGAAGGACTACAGCCCGCGCACCTCCACTCCCGCGCTGCAGACCGCTCAGGAACTGGCGAAGCGGCTGGGCGGCGCGACCGCAGCGCAGGGCAACGCCCCGGCCAACGCGCAGGTGCTCGGTCAGGTCCAGTCGGCGCCGGTGAGCGAGCTGGTCGAGAACGTCCTGCTCCACTCCGACAACATCCTGGCCGAGGCGCTGACCCGCGAGGTCGCCATCGCCACCGGCAAGGAGCCGTCGTTCGCCGGTGGGACGAAGGCGGTCCTCGAGGTGTTGCAGCGCAACGGCTTCGACGTCAGCGGAACCTCGATGGCCGACGGCAGCGGCCTGTCCATGGACGACCGGATCACCCCGCAGCTGCTCGGGCAGCTGCTGCACAGGGCGACCGCACCGGCCGGGCCGGACGGCGTGCTGCCGGAGTCCTCGGCGAAGCTGCGCGACCTGCTCCCGGGCATGCCCATCGCGGGCGGCAGCGGCAGCCTCGCCGACCGCTACCAGGGCAGTGCCGGCCAGGGCTGGGTGCGCGCCAAGACCGGCACGCTCGACGGGGCGAACAGCCTGGCCGGATCCGTGGTCACCCAGGACGGTCGACTCCTGGTCTTCGCGATGATGTCCAACGGCACCGGCTCGTCGGTCGCCCGCCCGGCTCTCGACGCGCTCGCGGACGCCCTGCGGGGCTGCGGCTGCCGCTAGGTCACGCCGAGCGGGCGCGCCTGTCCAGGGAGAAGTCTCCGCACGTTCCGGTACCTGACCAGTTCCGCAAGGTGACCACCGGCCATTTTGGAAGTACGGTCGGTGATGTGAACGCCCGACCTGCCACCCTGCCGTCGTCCGCCGAGGTGCCTCGGGCGCTGGACTGGAACGTCGCCGTGGGCACCGCCGTCCGGTTGATGAAGCCGGGGCCGGAGGTCCCGCGAGCCGAGGCCGCGCGGGCGGTCCGCTCGCTGCGGCGTTTCAGCGTCGACGCCGAAACGCACGTCCGCGAGACGACCGGCCTGGGCCTGGACCTGCCGATCGCCGAAGGTGACGTGGTGGACCGGCCGGCCTGGGTGCGCGGTGCGGCCTTCGGCCTGGCCGAGCTGACCGGGGCAGCGCTGTCGGCCGCGGATTCGCTCCCGCCGCGCGGTGGCGAACTGCTGGGCGAGATCAGCGCGCGCAGCGCGGGCGTGCAGGCCGGGGTGGTGCTGGCCTACCTGGGCGGCAAGGTCCTCGGCCAGTTCGACCCCTACGGCGAGTCCCGAGTCGAGGGCCAGCGCGGGCGGTTGTTGCTGGTGGCGCCGAACATCGTGGCCGCGCAGCAGTCGCTGGGCGTGCCGGCGGACGACTTCCTGATGTGGGTGTGCCTGCACGAGTCGACGCACCGGTTGCAGTTCAACGCCGTGCCGTGGCTGCGCGAGCACTTCGCGGCGAGCCTCGGACAGCTCCTCTCGCAGATGGAGGGCGGTTCCGCCGAGCTGCTGACCAGGCTGCCGAACGTGGTGCGCGAGGCCCGCACGGCTCGCCGCTCCGAATCCAGCCCGGGGATGCTCGGCGTCCTGGAACTGCTGCAATCACCGGAGCAGCGCGCCGCGCTGGACCGGATCATCGCGATCTCCACGCTGCTGGAGGGCCACGCCGATCACGTCATGGACGCCGTCGGACCGCAGGTCGTGCCCAGCGTCGGCACCATCCGCCAGCGCTTCACCGACCGCCGCAACGGTGGTGGTCTGCTCGACCGCATCCTGCGCAGCCTGCTCGGCGTCGACGCCAAGATCCGCCAGTACGCCCAGGGCGCGGCCTTCACCGACCACGTCGTGGGCCGGATCGGCATGACCGGCTTCAACGCCGTCTGGGCGCACCCGGACAACCTCCCGACCAGGGCGGAGATCACCGCACCGGACAGCTGGATCCGCCGCGTCCACGGCTGACGGGCCTCCCGCGCGGATCCGGGCCGGGTGGGGAGAATCGGAGGATGCCGCCTGAGCCCGTTGTGAGCGAGACCCGGACCGCCGTGCGGCGGCTGCTGGAATCCGCGGAGGCGGCTCCGTTCAAGGGCGCGCCGCTGGTGGTGGCCTGCTCCGGTGGAGCGGATTCGCTGGCCCTGGCCGCCGCGGTGGCGCACGTGTCGCGCCGGACCGGGGCGAGCGCCCAGGCGATCGTGGTGGATCACGGCTTGCAAATGGGCTCCGACGTCGTCGCCGAGCGGGCCGTGGAGCAGCTGGCCGGGCTCGGCCTTCCCGCGCAGGTCGTGGAGGTCGAAGTGGACGGCATGGGCGGTCTGGAGGCGGCGGCGCGCAAGGCGCGCTACGCGGCGCTGCGGGCCGAGCGCCCGAGCGGCTCGCTGGTGCTGCTCGGCCACACCCTCGACGACCAGGCGGAAACGGTGCTGCTGGGGCTCGGCCGCGGCTCCGGACCGCGCTCGATCGCCGGGATGCGCCCGCTGGACCCGCCGTGGGCCCGACCGTTCCTGAACGTCCGCCGGACCAGCACCGAGGCCGCCTGCCGGGCTCAGGGCCTCGAACCCTGGCAGGACCCGCACAACGCCGACCCCCGCTTCGCCCGTGTGCGGTTGCGCACAGAGGTTCTTCCGCTGCTGGAAGACGCGTTGCAGGGCGGGGTCGCGGAGGCGCTGGCCCGCACCGCCCGCCAGCTGCGCGAGGACTCCGATGCCCTGGAGGCCGTCGCCGCGGCCGAACTCTCCCGCGTCGGCGCCGATCACGGCCTGGATTGCGAGCGGTTGAGGCTCGCCCCGGCGGCGGTCCGGCGGCGCGTGCTGCGGGACTGGCTCCGATCCGAGGGGGTGCCCGAAATGACTGATGCGCACCTGCGCTCGGCCGACGCGCTCATCGCCGAGTGGCGGGGTCAGGGCGGTCCTGCGCTGCCGGGTGACTTTGTGCTGCGCCGGGCGCATGGCAGGCTGCGGGTGGAGACGGCGGACCGCAAGCCGCCGAATGGCTGAGGGTGCACCGGCACGATCGTCGGGGCGGGTCTCCGGCTTGGGGAATTGTTGATCCGACAAGAGGGGAAGCCGAGCCGTGTACGACGGCGATATCGCTTCTGTGCTCATCACCGAGCAGCAGATCAAGGACAAGGTCGCGGAGCTGACCAAGCAGGTCGACGAGGACTACCAGCAGGGCGGTGATCTGCTGCTGGTCGGCGTGCTCAAGGGCGCGGTGATGTTCATGACCGACTTCGCCCGCGCGCTGCCGCAGCCCGCGCAGCTGGAGTTCATGGCGGTCAGCTCGTACGGCTCGTCGACGTCCTCGTCGGGTGTGGTGCGCATTCTCAAGGACCTCGACCGCGACATCGCGGGCAAGCACGTGCTGATCGTCGAGGACATCATCGACTCCGGCCTGACGCTGTCCTGGCTGCTCAAGAACCTGCGGTCGCGCAACCCCGCGTCGCTGGAGGTCTGCACGCTGCTGCGCAAGCCCGACGCCGTCCAGGTGGACGTGCCCGTGCGCTACGTCGGCTTCGACATCCCGAACGAGTTCGTCGTGGGCTACGGTCTCGACTACGCAGAGCGCTATCGTGATTTGCCTTATATCGGCACGCTCGACCCCAAGGTCTACACCTCAGGCGTGTGATGCGGAGATTTCGATCGTCCCGCCCGCTCGGGGCGGGGCGATCCTAGTAGGCTGGGCGCCCTGTGCTGGGCGCGGCATGGTCGTGCCCGCGCATCGGCCGGTACGCTGGTCTGAAGGGGTTGACGGCGGGGTGTCCGCATCGGGTGCCGTCACCCGAAGTAACAGTCAGGGAGGGTCGAGGCCGCCCGTCGGCCGCAAGTGAATGGACCGAAAGCGCCTGCTCCGCAACCCGCTGCTGTGGATCCTGACAGCGTTTCTGTTGATCTACGCGTTCAGCGTGCTCTTCGACGAGACTCGTGCCTACCGCGAAGTCTCCACCTCGCAGGCCCTGGAACAGATCGCCCAGGGCAAGGTCAAAGAAGCGACCATCGAGGACAAGGAGCAGCGGGTCCGGCTGACCCTCAACGACGGCCAGAACTTCCAGGGCAGCAACCAGCTGATCGCGAACTACCCAGCCGGCGCCACCGAGCAGGTGGTCGGCGAGATTCGCAACTCCCAGGTGCCCACCTGGAACACCAAGGTCACCCAGGACTCGTTCTGGGTGCAGATGCTCTTCTACCTCGTCCCCATCGGCCTGCTCGTGCTGCTGCTGATGTGGATGATGAACAACGTGCAGGGCGGCGGGAACCGCGTCCTGAACTTCGGCAAGTCCAAGGCCAAGCAGCTCACCAAGGACATGCCCAAGACGCTGTTCGGCGACGTCGCCGGCGCCGATGAGGCCGTCGAAGAACTGCACGAGATCAAGGACTTCCTGCAGAACCCGGGCCGCTACCAGGCCCTGGGCGCGAAGATCCCCAAGGGCGTGCTGCTCTACGGCCCGCCCGGTACCGGTAAGACGCTGCTGGCCCGCGCGGTCGCAGGTGAGGCCGGGGTGCCGTTCTACTCGATCTCCGGGTCGGACTTCGTCGAGATGTTCGTCGGTGTCGGTGCCTCCCGCGTCCGCGACCTGTTCGAGCAGGCCAAGCAGAACGCGCCGTGCATCATCTTCGTCGACGAGATCGACGCGGTCGGCCGCCAGCGCGGCGCCGGCCTCGGCGGTGGTCACGACGAGCGCGAGCAGACGCTGAACCAGCTGCTCGTCGAGATGGACGGCTTCGACTCGCGCGGCGGCATCATCCTGATCGCCGCCACCAACCGCCCGGACATCCTGGACCCGGCGCTGCTGCGTCCCGGTCGCTTCGACCGGCAGATCCCGGTCTCGGCGCCGGACATGCGGGGCCGCAAGGCGATCCTGGGAGTGCACTCCAAGGGCAAGCCGCTGGCCCAGGACGTCGACATGGACGGACTCGCCAAGCGCACGGTCGGCTTCTCCGGTGCCGACCTGGAGAACGTGGTCAACGAGGCCGCGCTGCTCACCGCCCGCGAGAACGGCCAGCTGATCAACGCTGCCGCGCTGGAAGAGGCGGTGGACCGCGTCGTCGGTGGCCCGCGCCGCAAGAGCAAGATCATCTCGGAGCGGGACAAGAAGATCACCGCCTACCACGAGGGCGGACACGCCCTCGCCGCGTGGGCGATGCCCGACCTGGAGCCGGTCTACAAGCTCACGATCCTGCCGCGCGGCCGCACCGGCGGTCACGCGCTCGTCGTCCCCGAGGACGACAAGGACATGATGACCCGCTCGGAGATGATCGGTCGCCTGGTGTTCGCGCTCGGTGGCCGCTCCGCGGAGGAGCTCGTGTTCCACGAGCCGACCACCGGGGCCTCCAGCGACATCGAGCAGGCGACCAAGATCGCCCGCGCGATGGTCACCGAGTACGGCATGACCGCCCGGCTGGGCGCGGTCAAGTACGGCAAGGAGGAGGGCGACCCGTTCCTGGGTCGCACCGCCGGCCAGCAGCCGAACTACTCGCTGGAGGTCGCGCACGAGATCGACGAGGAGGTGCGCCGGCTGATCGAGGCCGCGCACACCGAGGCGTGGGAGGTGCTCAACACCTACCGCGACGTGCTCGACGACCTCGTGCTGGAGCTCATCGAGAAGGAGACGCTCAACCGCAAGGACCTGGAGCGGGTCTTCTCGCGGGTCGAGAAGCGGCCGCGGATCACCGCGTTCAACGACTTCGGCGGGCGCACCCCGTCGGAGAAGCCGCCGGTCAAGACCCCGGGTGAGCTGGCCAAGGAGCGCGGCGAGCCGTGGCCCCCGGTCGTGGAGGAGCCGACCCCGGCGCCATCGCAGAACGTCCAGAACGGGACCGCTGCTCCGGCTCAGGAGCAGACCCCGGCGGGCGCGGGCGCCAACCAGGGGACGGTGCAGATCCAGCAGCCGCAGTCGGGCCAGCAGGTTCCCTCCGCGGTCCCGCCCAACTACGGTGCACCTCCTGGATGGACCCCGGCGACCAACCCGTCCGGTTCGAACTACAACTGGACGCCTTCTTGGGAGCGCGGTCAGCAGTCGTCCGAGCAGGGTGAATCGCAGTCCGAGCGGCCCGAGGGCCAGGACTCGGGCAGGGATAACGGCAGCGGCAACAACGGCCGCTGATACTGGCGGGCGCAGCGCCCGCCAGGGCGCTGCCAAGCCAGTGGAGGAAAGCAACAGTGACCAGTGCGGTCGACGAGCCGATCGGGGCGGGGGACTCCCGCCCCGACGGCTCTTCCCACCTTCCACAGTTCGACCAGGCGCGCGCTGAGGCCGCGATCCGGGAACTGCTCATCGCAGCCGGTGAGGACCCCGAGCGCGACGGCCTGAGGGAGACGCCGCAGCGCGTCGCCCGCGCGTACCAGGAGCTGTTCGCAGGGCTCTACACCGATCCGGACGAGGTCTTGGACAAGACCTTCGACGAGGCCCACGAAGAGCTCGTCCTGGTGCGCGACATCCCGGTGTACTCGCAGTGCGAGCACCACCTGCTGCCGTTCCACGGCACCGCGCACATCGGCTACATCCCGAACTCGCAGGGCCGGGTGACCGGGCTGTCCAAGCTGGCCCGGCTGGTCGACCTCTACGCCAAGCGCCCGCAGGTGCAGGAGCGGCTGACCTCGCAGGTCGCCGACGCCCTGGTGCGCAGGCTGGAGCCGCGCGGCGTGATCGTGGTGATCGACGCCGAGCACCTGTGCATGGGCATGCGCGGGGTGCGCAAGGCCGGTTCGACGACCACGACCTCGGCGGTGCGCGGCATCTTCCGCAGTTCGGCTTCCTCCCGCTCCGAGGCGTTGTCGCTGATCAGGGGGCGTTGATGCACCCGAAGCTGCCGAACCCGGCGCGCTGCGCGGTGATGGGCATCCTCAACGTCACGCCGGACTCGTTCTCCGACGGCGGGCGCTACCTGGACCGCGCGGCGGCGGTGGCGCACGGCGTCGAGATGCACCGGCTGGGCGCGGACATCATCGACGTGGGCGGTGAGTCCACCCGGCCCGGTTCGGAGCGGGTGGACGCGGCCACCGAGATCGAGCGGGTGCTGCCGGTCGTGCGCGAGCTGGTCGCGGAGGGTGTGCCGGTCAGCGTGGACACCACGCGCGCCAAGGTCGCCGAGGCGACCGCGGGAGCGGGTGCCGCGGTGATCAACGACGTCTCCGGCGGGCTCGCCGACCCGGAGATGGCGCACGTCGCGGCCGACACCGGGCTGCCGTGGGTGCTGATGCACTGGCGGGGCCACAGCAAGGACATGAACTCCCTCGCCGAGTACGGCGACGTGGTCGCCGACGTGCGCGAGGAGCTGCTGCGGCAGGTCGACGTGGCGGTGCGCGCGGGTGTCGCCGAGGAGGCGATCGTGCTGGACCCGGGCTTGGGCTTCGCCAAGACCGGCAGGCACGACTGGCAGCTGCTGCAGAACCTCGACGGCCTCGTCGACGTGGGTTTCCCGGTTCTGGTGGGCGCCTCCCGCAAGCGGTTCCTGGGAGCGCTGCTGGCCGACGAGGGCGCGCCGCGCCCGCCGGAAGGCCGCGAGACGGCCACGGCCGTGGTCTCGGCGCTGTCCGCCGACAGGGGAGCGTGGGGTGTGCGGGTGCACGACGTGCGGCGCTCGCTGGACGCGGTGGCGGTGACGGCCGCCTGGCGGAGCGGAGGCGAGTGCGTTGGCTGACCGGATCACGTTGACCGGCTTGCAGGTGCGCGGCAACCACGGCGTGTTCGACCACGAGAAGCGGGACGGTCAGGACTTCCTGGTCGACATCACCGTCTGGCTCGACCTGGGCGACGCCGCGGCGACCGACGACCTCACCAAGACGCTGCACTACGGCGAGCTCGCCGAGATGGCGGCCGGGATCGTCGGCGGCGAGCCGCGCGACCTCATCGAAACGGTGGCCGCCGAGATCGCCGACGAGGTGATGAAGGACGAGCGGGCCTACGCCGCCGAGGTCACGCTGCACAAACCGCACGCGCCGATCCCGCTGTCCTTCGCCGACGTCGCGGTCACGATCCGCCGCTCGCGACGGGGCGGCCGCGGCAACGTGGTGCCGGCGTGAGCCGAGCGGTCCTGTCCCTCGGCTCGAACCTCGGTGACCGGCTGCGCTACCTGCGGCTGGCCGTCGAGGGTTTCGCCGAGGAGCTGGTGGCGGCCTCGCCGGTCTACGAGACCGCGCCGTGGGGCGTCACCGATCAACCGGACTTCCTCAACGCGGTCCTCATCGTCGAGTCCCCGGACGTCGACGAGTGGGGCTGGCTCCGCCGGGCCCAGGCCCTGGAGCAGCAGGCCGAGCGCATCCGGGAGCAGCGCTGGGGCCCGCGCACCCTCGACGTCGACGTGGTCGCGGTGGACGAGGTCCGCAGCGACCACCCTGACCTCGTGCTCCCGCACCCGGGAACCCCCAACCGAGCCACGGTCCTCATCCCCTGGCTCGCGCTGGACCCCGAAGCCCACCTCCCGGGACACGGCCGCGTGGCCGACCTCCTCGCGGCCCTCCCCGAGTCGGACCGCGACGACGTCCGCCGAAGAGACGACCTCACCCTCCACTAGGGACGCACTCAGGACCCACCTCCCGCAGGGCACCCACGTTCGCTCCACTGAGTCCTGTCCTCACACCATCACTCCCCGCGGTCTCCCAGATTTCAGTGGAACTCCGGTTCCCGATTTCAGTGGAACTCCGGTACCTGGCTTCAGTGGAACTCCGGTTCCCGATTTCAGTGGAACTCCGGTACCTGGCTTCAGTGGAACTCCGGTACCTGATTTCAGTGGAACTCCGGTTCCCGAGTTCCACTGAAATCCGTCTTCTGGGGAGCTGACCGCCGGGTTGGGGGAGGTGGGATGCTGGTGGGGTGTCGCCGCGAAGCACTGAGCAGATGTCGTTCACCAAGCCCGGGCAGTTGGTGGCCGCGGGGTTGGTGGCGGCCGTGGTGGTGTTCCTCCTCTCCCAGCTGATGTACGGCGAGCTGCCGCCGTTGCCGTTGCTGGCGGGAGCGACGTTGTTGCTGATCGCCGTGGTCGACGTGGTGCTGGCGGCGGTGTTGCGGCCCCGCGTGCGGCGCAAGCCCGGGGTGGAGCCGATCGAGGCGCTGACGGCGGCGCGGGCCGTGGCGCTGGCGAAGGCGTCATCGCTGGCCGGGGCGATCATGGCCGGTGTCTGGATCGGACTCCTGGCGCACCTGCTGCCGATGATGAGCTCGGTGCAGGCCGCGCGGTCGGACACCTTCGCCGCCATCGTCGGGTTGATCAGCGCCGGAGCCCTGATCGGCGCGGGACTGTGGCTGGAGCACTGCCTGCGGAATCCCGATGAGCCGGACGATCCTCACGAGGACGAGTGAGACCGCCCACCCCCTGGGCTGTTCGGAGTAGTCGCCGTTCCGCTGCCGCGAGCAATGTCCGAATGGATTGGCGCACCTTCAGATCTCGAACTGGTAAACGCCTTGTACGGTGGGCGCCATGTCCGAGCGCGGCACTACCGAGTCCGACCCCGGCAACGGGCGATCCACCCTCCTCTGGGGCGGTGCGCTCGTGCTCGCGGCGGCTGCCACGTCGCTGCTGGTCCTCAGCGACGACGCTCGGATGCTCCGCCTCGGCCTGATCGCCGCGCTGTGGGCTGCGCTGCTGGGCGCGTTCGCGGTGGCGCGGTTGCGGCACCGGGTCCTGGAGAGCGAGCAGGCCGCCGCCGATCGGCAGCGGATCTACGAGCTGGAGCTGGAGCGCGAGATCGCCGCGCGGCGCGAGTACGAGCTGGAGGCCCAGGCGGAGGCTCGGCGCCGGGCGTCCGAGGAGTCCGACGGTCAGATCCGCGCGTTGCAGGCCGAGCTGGCGAAGTTGCGCACGACGCTGGAGCAGGTGATCGGCGGTGACGTGCTCTTCGAGCGGGTCGCGTTGCGCGCGGAGTCCACTCGGGTGCGTTCGCTGACCGAGCGCCCGCAGGGCGAGACGCAGCTCGTCCAGCACCGCCCGCAGCGGCCGAAGACGATCCAGCAGCCGGTCCAGCAGCCGGTCAAGCAGCAGCCGGCCCCGGCTCCGGCCGCGGCCAAGACGGACGTGATGGCCCGGCTGTCCGGCGAGGTCCCGCTCGACCAGCCGAAGCCGCAGGCTCCGAAACCGCAGATGGCCCAGGCCCTTCCGAGTCGTCCTGCGCCGCAGCGGCCCGACCGCACTGCCTACGAGAAGCCGAGTCCCGAACCGGCGGGCGCGCACACCGCGGGCACGTCGGTCAACGACCTCCTCGCCGCCTACGGCGGCAGCGCCGACGGCCAGCCCCGCCGCCGTCGTCGCTCGTGAGTTCCACGCCGGACAACGGTCAGGGGAACAAAAGCGAACCATTCGGTCAGTCGCGAATCGGGTTCTCTAGGGTCTGGGGCGTGTCGAGTCATGATCACGCGGAGCCGATCGCTGACGTCTCCCGCGCGCGCCGGTTGCAGAGCCGCAAGCACCACGCCGTCGGCTGGCCGATCGCCGGCTTGATCCTGCTCGGGATGATCGGGCTGGTCATGCTGGGGATCACGACGTCCAAGGTCGGCGCGCTGCCCGCCGTGTTCGGAGCGGTCGCCGCGCTGCTGCCGGTCGGTGTCGTGGTGGCCGCGACGGTCTGGATCGACCGCTGGGAACCCGAGCCGCCGATGCTGATGGTCGGCGCGTTCCTGTGGGGCGCCGGCGGTGCGACGGCCTGCTCGCTGCTGCTCAACAACACCTCGCAGTCGGTGGCGCACCTGCTGCTGGGCCAGGCCGATCACCGCTTCTTCCTGACCGCGGTGATCGGGCCGCTGGTGGAGGAGGCCGCCAAGGCCGTGTTCGTGGTGGGCCTGTGGATCCGCCGCCGCGCGGAGTTCAACGGCCTGGTCGACGGCATCGTCTACGCGTCGCTGACCGCGGCCGGCTTCGCCTTCACCGAGAACATCCTGTACTTCGGCAAGGCCTTCGCCGACGGCGGTGTGACCGGGGGAGCGGTCGTGGCGCTGTTCGTGCTGCGCGGCGTGCTGGCGCCGTTCTCGCACCCGCTGTTCACCGCGATGTTCGGCATCGCCGTCGGTTTCGCCTGGGGCGCTCGCACCCGGCTCCAGCAGCTGGGCTGGCTGATCGCCGGCTACCTGGTGGCGGTGCTGCTGCACGCGGTGTGGAACTCGGCGACGTTCCTCGGCGGGGCCGGTTTCATCAACGTCTACTTCTTGATCATGGTGCCGGTGTTCCTCGGCACGTTCGCGCTGATCGTGTGGCAGCGCAAGCGGGAGCAGCGCATCGTCATCGCGCAGCTGCCGAAGCTGGAGCGGGCCGGGCTGGTCGCGCGCAGCGAGATCGACCTGCTGGCGAGCCTGACCGGCAGGCAGGGCTGGCTGCGCAAGGTCAAGCGGCACGCGGGCAGCCAGGCCGCGAAGTCGGTGCGCGACTACCAGATCGCGGTCACCGAGCTGGCGTTCCTGCAGCACCGCTCGGAGGCCGGACGCACCACCAGCGCCGCCCGCCGCGCCCGCCGGGAGAAGCTGATCGCCGACCTCAAGCAGGCCCGCCGTTCGGCGGCCGGGCGCCAGGAGGCCATCCAGACCGCCAGGATCAACATCGGCGAGCTGACCCGCCGAGTCCCGAAGCCGCGCGAGTGAGCATCAGCGAGCGCGCCGGCAGCCGACACCGCTGCCGGCGCCGCTTCGCGAGGTGATCGAACGAAGTATTGAAAGGGTGGTTCTCGCCACCTTTCACGGTCTCGGAGTAGCCCCGGCACCGGGTGTTGGGGCTACTCTCGCGGCGCTGTCTGGTACCCGGTAGCGGGACTGGAACGGTATTGGAGGGAACACGTGGCGATGTCTGCTGAACCCACGGGCCCGCGGCTGCGCGTAGGAGTGATCTCCGCTGGTCGGGTGGGCGCCGTGCTGGGCGCCGCGCTGCAGCGGGTCGGGCACGAGGTCGTCGCGGTCTCCGCCGTCTCGGACGCCTCGCTGCGTCGCGCGGAGGAGCTGCTTCCCGGTGTGCCGGTCGAGCCGCCGGACGCCGTCGCGGGCAAGGCCGAGCTGCTGGTCCTGGCGATCCCGGACGACGCGATCCCGGGCATGGTGCAGGGCCTGGTCACCGCCGACGCGCTGCACGGATCGCAGCTGATCATGCACACCTCGGGCTCGCAGGGCGTGACCGCGCTGGAGCCGGCCGCCGCCATCGGCGCGTTGCCGATGGCCATGCACCCCGCGATGACCTTCACCGGTCGCGCCGAGGACGTTCACCGCCTCTCCGACGCCTGCATGGTCATCACCGCCAACGAGCTCACCGGCTGGAGCGTCGCGGAGAGCATCGCGATCGAGCTGGGCATGGAGCCGGTGCGCCTGCCCGAAGAGGCCCGCCCGCTGTACCACGCGGCCCTCACCCACGGCGCGAACCACCTGATCACGCTGGTCAACGAGTGCCAGCAGCTGCTGCGCGACGCCGGGGTGGAGGTCCCGGGCCGGGTCATGGCGCCACTGCTGTCGGCATCGCTGGACAACGCGCTGCGCCTCGGTGACCGGGCCTACACGGGTCCGGTGGTGCGCGGCGATTCGGGAACCGTGCGCGGTCACCTGCGCGCGCTGTCCGACGCCGATCCGGACGTCGTTCCCGGCTACCGGGAGCTGGCTCGTCGCACGGCGGTCCGGGCCGAGCGCAGCGGCCTGCTGCGCGGTGACGTCGCCGCCCGGGTGCACGAGGCCCTCGACGAGGAACAGGCTTGATCCGCGATCTTCGCGGCGGAGACATGGAGTCGACGATGACCAACAACCCCGGCTACCAGCGCGGTGAGCTGACCGTGCACGCCGATCCGGCGGAGCTCGCACGCGTCACCCGCGCCCTGCGGGCGACCGGCCGCAAGGTGCACCTGGTGCCCACGATGGGCGCGCTGCACCGCGGTCACCTGGAGCTGATCAAGCGGGCGAAGCAGGACATCAACGCCGTCGTGGTGGTGTCGATCTTCGTCAACCCGCTCCAGTTCGGCCCGAACGAGGACTTCGACCGCTACCCGCGCAACTTCGACGCCGACGTCGAGGCGTGCCGCGAGGCCGGCGTGGGCCTGGTCTTCGCGCCGACCGTGGACGCGATGTACGGCGGCGGACGTGAGCTGTCGGTGCACGCCGGGCCGCTGGGCGAGGAGCTGGAGGGCGCGACCCGCAAGGGGCACTTCGACGGGATGCTGACCGTGGTGCTCAAGCTGCTCAACATCGTGCGCCCGGACCTGGCGTTCTTCGGCGAGAAGGACTACCAGCAGCTGGTCCTGATCCGGAAGATGGCGCGGCAGTTCGACCTGGACCCCCAGATCCAGGGCATCCCCACCGTCCGCGAGTCCGACGGCCTGGCGCTGTCCAGCCGCAACGTCTACCTCGACGAGGACCAGCGGCGTGCCGCCCTGGCGATCTCGGCGTCGCTGACCGCGGGTGCGCACGCCGCCGTCGGAGGCCCGGAGGCGGTGCTCAAGGCCGCGCACGAGGTGCTGGCCACCGAGCCCCTGGTGCAGCCCGACTACCTGGAGCTGCGGGATCCCGAGCTGGGTCCGGCTCCGGCCTCGGGTGAGGCACGACTGCTGGTGGCCGCGAAGGTCGGCGCCACCAGGCTGATCGACAACGCGATGGTCCTGCTCGGCGAGTGAACCGGCCCCTAGGAGGTCAGCGATGTTCCGCACGATGTTGAAGTCCAAGATCCACCGGGCCACCGTCACCCAGGCCGACCTGCACTACGTCGGTTCGGTGACGGTCGACAAGGACCTGATGGAGGCCGCGGACCTGCTCGAAGGGGAGCAGGTCGCGATCGTCGACGTCACCAACGGCGCCCGGCTGGAGACCTACGTGATCACCGGCGAGCGGGGTTCCGGGGTGATCGGGATCAACGGCGCCGCCGCGCACCTGATCGAGCCCGGTGACATCGTCATCCTCATCGCCTACGGCGTGATGGACGAGCTCGAAGCCCGCAACTTCAAGCCCAAGGTGATCTTCGTCGACGCCGACAACAAGCCGGTTGATCTCGGGGTCAACCCCGGTCATGCGCCGGAGGGGTCGGGTCTGCTCTCCTCCCAGGCCGACGCTGAGACGGACGACGCCGCGAAGCTGGATGCCCTGCTCCAGCAGCCGGAGAGCTGATCAAGAACTGCAATGCGCGGCGCTACGGCCGTCCTCCCCGGAGAACGTCTGCGAACCCGCGGCGGTGCCGGTTGCTCAGGTGGGCTGAGGAGAAAGCACCTTCGGCGCTCGCCTGACGTCTGTTTTCGTGAAGGGATCGCTCGTGCTGCTGGCCATTGACGTCGGGAACACCAACATCGTCCTCGGGCTGTACGACGACGTCGATGACCCACCGGATCTCGCCGCGACGCTGGTCCGGGACTGGCGGATGCGCACCGAGCCGCGGATGACGGCCGACGAGATGGCGCTGACGATGCGGGGGCTGATCGGGGACTACGCCGAGCGGATCACCGGCATCGCCGCGCTGTCCACGGTTCCGGCGCTGCTGCGCGAGCTGCGGGTGATGCTGGAGCGCTACTGGACCGACGTGCCGCGGGTGGTGGTCGAGCCGGGCGTGCGCACGGGCGTTCCGCTGCTGGTGGACAACCCGAAGGAGGTCGGCGCGGACCGGGTGATCAACACCTTGGCCGCGCACCACCTGCACGCCACGAACTGCGTGGTCGTGGACTTCGGCACCTCGACGAACATCGACGTCATCTCCGCCAAGGGCGAATTCCTCGGCGGTGCCTTCGCCCCGGGTGTGGAGATCTCGCTCGACGCGTTGGCCTCCCGGGCGGCGCAGTTGCGCAAGGTGGAGTTGGTCCGGCCGCGCTCGGTCATCGGAAAGAACACCGTTGAATGCCTTCAATCCGGAATTCTTTTCGGATTCGCGGGTCAGGTCGACGGACTCGTCCGCCGAATCGTGGAGGAGCTCGAAGCCACCCACGGAGGCCCCACCACGGTGCTGGCCACCGGAGGCCTCGCCCCGCTGGTCTTCTCCGAATCCACCACGATCAACCACCACGTCCCGGACCTGACGCTCCTGGGCCTGCGCCTCGTCTACGACCGAAACTTCCGCTGACCAAAAAGCCACGGAGT
The DNA here is from genome assembly GCF_040677225.1 of Saccharopolyspora sp. NPDC049357. Taxonomy (NCBI): domain Bacteria; kingdom Bacillati; phylum Actinomycetota; class Actinomycetes; order Pseudonocardiales; family Pseudonocardiaceae; genus Saccharopolyspora; species Saccharopolyspora sp. NPDC049357. The sequence goes on from NZ_JBFAQJ010000009.1 coordinate 68,730, forward strand.
GGCAAAGCCTCCACCGTCAGGCAAGCGGCGAAGCCGATTTCTCCTTCACCACCCGAGCAACTCGCACCGCCGGGGGTTCTCAGACGACGTCTGAGGTTCCCCCACCCGCACCGCTAAGCAGGCCGCTCGAATCCCGATTAACACCACTACGTACCCTGTTTTGCGTGACTGACCAGGACACTTCCAATCCCCCGGCAAGCGCTGACGGCGTCGAAGACCTGCCGGAACAGATGCGGATCCGGCGGGAGAAGCGGGAGCGCCTGCTCGACGCCGGAGTCGACCCGTACCCGGTGACGCTGCCCATCACGCACGGGCTGGCCGAAATCCGCTCCGCCCACGAGGGCCTGGAGCCGGACACCGCGACCGGCGAGCAGGTCGGCGTGGCAGGCCGCGTGATGTTCCTGCGCAACACCGGCAAGCTCTGCTTCGCCACGCTGCGGGCCGGCGACGGGACCGAGCTGCAGGCGATGCTGAGCCTCAAGCAGGTCGGTGAGGAGTCGCTGACGTCCTGGAAGGGCGAGGTGGACCTCGGCGACCACGTTTTCGTGCACGGTGAGGTCATCACCTCCCGGCGCGGTGAGCTTTCGGTGATGGCCGATGAATGGCGGATGGCGGCGAAGTCGCTGCGCCCGCTTCCGGTCATGCACAAGGAACTCGGCGAGGAAATGCGAGTCCGCCAGCGCTACGTCGACCTGATCGTGCGCAAGCAGGCCGCTGAAACGGTGCGCACCCGGGCCGCGGTGCAGCGCTCGCTGCGTGATTCCTTCGAACAGCGCGGATACATCGAGGTGGAAACCCCGATGCTGCAGACGTTGCAGGGCGGTGCCGCCGCTCGCCCCTTCACCACGCATTCCAACGCCTTCGACATCGACTTGTTCCTGCGCATCGCGCCGGAGTTGTATCTGAAGCGCTGCGTTGTCGGTGGGATCGAGAAGGTTTTCGAGATCAACCGAAACTTCCGGAACGAAGGCAGTGATTCTTCCCACTCGCCCGAGTTCGCAATGCTGGAGTTCTACCAGGCGTACGCCGATTACAACGACATGGCCGATCTGACCAGGTCTCTCATCCAGGAAGCGGCCGAACGGGTCTCCGGTTCTCAGGTCGTCACGTGGTTCGACGGAACCGAGTACGACCTCTCCGGTGAGTGGGCGACGCTGACGATGTACGAGTCGTTGTCGGAAGCGCTGGAATCCGAGGTGACCCCGGAAACTCCGGCTGAAGCGCTGCGCAAGCACGCGGACGCGCTCGGTCTGCAGGTCGATCCGAAGATGGGTCACGGCAAGCTGGTGGAAGAGCTCTGGGAGCACACCGTCGGTGACCATTTGACGGCTCCCACCTTCGTCCGCGACTTCCCGGTGGAGACCTCGCCGTTGACCCGTCAGCACCGCGAGAAGGCGGGCGTTGCGGAAAAGTGGGATCTCTACGTTCGCGGGTTCGAGCTGGCGACCGGTTACTCGGAACTCGTGGATCCGGTTGTGGAACGGCAGCGGCTGGAGGAGCAGGCCGCGCTCGCGGCGGCCGGAGATGTCGAGGCCATGCCGGTCGACGAGGACTTTTTGCGCGCTCTGGAGTACGGAATGCCTCCCAGCGGTGGCGTGGGAATGGGTATCGACCGGTTGTTGATGGCGTTGACCGGTCTCGGTATCCGGGAGACGATCCTGTTCCCGTTGGTCCGCCCGGAATGACCCGATCAGGGCGGCTCAACAGAATTTTGTGGACAGGATGAGTGCATTATCGGAGTCCCTGCGCTAACCTGACCCCAGAATGTGTCGGCGACGGCTATTGGCGCACTTCCAAGTGTCGCTGCCGTACTTGCCCAAGTGCGGCTGGCGTTCTGGCGAGGGGGTTTCCGCTCCCGGCAGATGGTTGCTGTCCCGCCAAAGCACAATTTTTTGCTCGGGGAGGACTTCGAAGATGGCGCAGAAGGTCACTGTCACCCTTGTCGACGATCTGGATGGTGGGCAGGCCGACGAAACCGTTGAGTTCGGATTGGACGGCGTGTCGTACCAGATCGACCTTTCCGCCGACAATGCCGGAGATCTGCGGGAGGCGCTGGCGAACTACGTCTCCAACGCGCGGCGTGCCGGTGGCCGGAAGAAGCCGGGTCCGCGTCCGGGTGCGGCCGCGCGTTCCACTGGTGGTTCCACCAGTGCGGACCGCGAGCAGAACCAGGCCATTCGGGAATGGGCGCGCAAGCGCGGCCTGAAGGTGTCGGACCGCGGCCGTATCCCGGCCGACATCGTGGAGCAGTACCACCAGGCGAACTGAAAGTCGGTTTCAAGAGGCGTTTGCCGGGTCGTCGGGGCCCGGTAAACGCCTTTTGTTGCGTTCGGATAACTCATTTACGCGGTTTCCCCCGATTGATCAACTCTTCCTGCAAAACCGCTGGCATAACGGCCCGGGTGGCGCGACCGCAACAGGTCTTCAACTTTTCGTCCGAGGCGTCGAACAACTCCCTCCGCCGCGGCTGTGATGGCCAACATCCGAACCCACCCTGTTGGTGTGGCTTAGGTTGTCCTAACCTGGGCAACGTCCGGGTGAACACCGAAGGGGAGTGGGACGTGGCTCGAACGGAGGCTCTCGCCGAGCCGCCCACGTCGGAAACCGCGTCCGCCGCACCTGGTGAGCGCTTGAAGCGCAGACGCTCCCGCCGCCTCGCCGGCATCGGGATCCTGCTGCTCGTGCTGCTGGCCAGCGTCGTGCTGAGCATCGCGGTCGGCGCCAAGACGATTCCGCTGGCCGAGGTCTGGAGCGGTCTGGTCGCGCCCGGCGGCAGCGAGAACGACCTGATCATCCGAGAGCTGCGGATCCCGCGCACCGTCGCCGGCGTGCTGGCCGGTGCCGCGCTCGGCCTGGCCGGTGCGCTGATGCAGGGCCACACGCGCAACCCGCTCGCCGACCCCGGGATCCTCGGCATCACCCAGGGCGCGGGGCTCGGCGTCGTGCTCGCCGTCTACACCTTCGGCATCACCACGCTGTTCGGCTTCATCTGGTTCGCCTTCGCCGGTTCGTTGATCGGCGCGCTGGCGGTGTTCGCGATCGGCTCGATGGGCCGCGGCGGCGCCACTCCGGTGACGCTGGCGCTGGCGGGCATGGCGATCAGCTCGCTGCTGCACGCGATCACCTCGGCCCTGGTGCTCACCGATCAGCAGACGTTGGACACCTACCGGTTCTGGAAGGTCGGCTCGATCGCCCTCACCGATGCGTCGGTGCTGCCGCAGGTCGCGCCCTTCCTGGTGGTCGGGCTCGTGCTGGGCCTGGCCAACGCGACCAGCCTCAACGCGCTGTCGCTGGGCGAGGACGTGGCCAGCTCGCTGGGCCACCGGGTGGCCTGGGCGCGCCGCGCCGGGATCGCCGCGGTGAGCGTCCTGGTCGGCGCTGCGGTCGCGGTCTGCGGGCCGATCGGCTTCGTCGGGCTGGTCGTGCCGCACGTCGCCCGCTACTTCACCGGTGCCGACTACCGCTGGCTGCTGCCCTTCGCCGCGCTGCTCGGCTCCTCGATGATGCTGCTGGCCGACGTGCTCGGCCGCATCGTCGCCCGGCCGGCCGAGGTGCAGGTGGGCGTGATGCTGGCGATGGTCGGCGCCCCGTTCTTCATCGCGCTCGTGCGACGCCGGAAGTTGGTGCGGCTATGACGGCGACCGTTCAGGACCGGCCGGTCGAGGAGGTCACCGGGCGGCGGCCGCTGCGCGTCGGCCCGTTCTCCGGCGTGTTCCGGCTCCGGCCGTTGCTGGCGCTGGTCGGCGGGCTCGTGGCGCTGCTGGCGGTGTTCGTCCTCGACGTCGGGATCGGTGAGTACCAGATCAGCCCGACCGAGGTGCTCAGCACGCTGTTCGGCGGTGGCGACCGCGCGCAGTCGATCATCATCTGGGAGCTGCGGATGCCGCGCGGCCTGACCGCGCTGCTCGTGGGTGCCGCGCTGGGCCTGGCGGGCGCGATCATGCAGGCGTTGGCCCGCAACCCGCTGGCCAGCCCGGACATGCTCGGCATCACCTGGGGCGCCGGGTGCGCCGCGGTCGGGGTGATCGTGTTCGCCGGGACGGCGGGCAGCCTGTCCGGTGCGCTGTCCGACTACGGGCTGCCCGTGATGGCGCTGGTCGGCGGCCTGGTCACCGGCGTCGCGGTGTACCTGCTGGCCTATCGGCGAGGGGTGGATTCCTACCGGTTGGTGCTGGTCGGCGTGGGCGTCAGCGCGCTGGCGGGCAACGCCGTCTACTGGCTGCTGACCGTCGGCGACGTCAACGACGCCGGTCGCGCCATGGTGTGGCTGACCGGCAGCCTCAACGCGCGCGGCTGGGAACACGTGGTGCCGACCGGCATCGCGCTGGCCGTGCTGGTCCCGCTGGCCCTCGTCGGCGCCCACGTGCTGGGTGCGCTGCAGTACGACGACGACACGGTGCGCGGACTCGGCGTGCGGATGGACCTGGCGCGCGGCTTCCTGCTGTTCGCCTCGGTGGTGCTGGCCTCCATCGCCACGGCGGCGGCCGGTCCGATCCAGTTCGTCGCGCTGGCCACCCCGCAGATCGCGCTGCGGGTCTCGCGCACCTCGCGTCCACCGCTGCTGACCTCGGCCGTGCTCGGCGCGGCGTTGGTGGTCGGTTCGGACGTGATCGCCCGGACCGCGTTCGGCGACCTGGAGCTGCCGGTCGGCATCGTGACCGCGATCCTGGGCGCCCCGTACCTGATCTACCTGCTCATCCGTCGGTACCGGGAGGTCCGAGCATGACCGCGTCCGCCTCTACCCGCCCCGAGCAGGACCAGGCCCGGGCTGTCACCGACCGCCTCCGGGCTTCGGACCTGAAGCTGGCCTACGGCGAGCGCGTCGTCGTCGACGGCCTCGACTTCGAGGTCGCGAGCGGCACGATCACGGCGGTGATCGGCCCCAACGGCTGCGGCAAGTCGACGCTGCTGCGCGCCCTCGGCCGCCTGCTTCAGCCGCAGCGCGGCGAGGTGCTGCTGGACGGCAAGAAGATCCACAAGATGTCGACCAAGGAGGTCGCCCGGGTCCTCGGCGTGCTGCCGCAGTCGCCTGCCGCCCCGGAGGGCCTGACGGTGGCCGACCTGGTCGCGCGCGGACGTCACCCGCACCAGTCCTGGTACCGGCAGTGGTCCAGCGACGACGAGTCGGCGGTGGCCGAGGCGCTGGCCATGACGGGCATCGGTGACCTGGCCGAACGCACCCTCGACGAGCTCTCCGGCGGTCAGCGGCAGCGCGCCTGGCTGTCCATGGCGCTGGCGCAGGGAACGGACCTGCTGCTGCTCGACGAGCCCACCACCTACCTCGACCTCTCGCACCAGGTGGACGTGCTGGAGCTGGTCGGCAGGCTGCACGACGAGAGCGGCCGGACCGTGGTGATGGTGCTGCACGACCTCAACCTGGCCGCCCGCTACGCCGACCGGCTGGTCGCGATGAAGGACGGCGCCGTCGTCGCGTCGGGCGAGCCGGACCAGGTGCTCACCGAGGAGCTCCTGGCCGACGTCTTCGACCTCCGGGCCCGTGTGATTCCCGATCCCGTGGCGGGTACTCCCATGGTGGTCCCGATCGGGGGAAGGCGGACCGGAGAAGGGTCCGGCGCTCAGGCGTGAACACGGTGCGTCACGATCCGACGCGCGCTGTTCGCGCTCAGCGGAACGGCGCCGAGATCAGGAATCCTGCAGGCCAACGCGCCGTTGGGCATGGTGCCGGACAAGAATGTGGCGTAGCGGGCACGGACCGCGACCGGGGTTGGCTACTACAGTGGTCCCCAAGAGTGCTGAACCCGTCGTGGATCGCGGCGTAGCGCTAAAGCCGTGTCCCGGAACTAGACCGCCGGCGCAGCAGTCAGGGAGTGCGAATGTTCGAGAGGTTCACCGACCGCGCGAGGCGGGTGGTTGTCCTGGCCCAAGAAGAGGCCCGGATGCTCAACCACAACTACATCGGCACCGAGCACATTCTCCTGGGCTTGATCCACGAGGGTGAGGGTGTCGCCGCCAAGGCGCTGGAGTCGCTGGGTATCGCGCTTGAGGGCGTGCGCCAACAGGTCGAGGAGATCATCGGCCAGGGGCAGCAGGCCCCCAGCGGACACATCCCGTTCACCCCACGGGCCAAGAAGGTGCTGGAGCTGTCGCTGCGGGAGGCGCTGCAGCTCGGCCACAACTACATCGGCACCGAGCACATCCTGCTCGGGCTGATCCGCGAGGGCGAGGGCGTCGCCGCCCAGGTGCTCGTCAAGCTCGGTGCGGACCTCAACCGGGTGCGCCAGCAGGTGCTGCAGCTGCTGTCCGGCTACCAGGGCAAGGAGCCGGCGGAGGCCGGCGGCCGCGGCGAGGGAACGCCGTCGTCGTCGCTGGTGCTGGACCAGTTCGGCCGCAACCTGACCCAGGCAGCGCGCGAGGGCAAGCTCGACCCGGTCATCGGCCGGGACAAGGAGATCGAGCGGATCATGCAGGTCCTCTCGCGCCGCACCAAGAACAACCCGGTGCTCATCGGTGAAGCCGGTGTCGGCAAGACCGCGGTCGTGGAGGGCCTCGCGTCGCAGGTCGTCAAGGGCGAGGTGCCCGAGACGCTCAAGGACAAGCAGCTCTACACGCTCGACCTGGGTTCGCTGGTCGCCGGTTCCCGCTACCGCGGTGACTTCGAGGAGCGCCTGAAGAAGGTGCTCAAGGAGATCAAGACCCGCGGCGACATCATCCTGTTCATCGACGAGATCCACACGCTGGTCGGTGCCGGTGCCGCCGAGGGCGCGATCGACGCCGCGAGCATCCTCAAGCCGATGCTGGCCCGTGGTGAGCTGCAGACCATCGGTGCCACCACGCTGGAGGAGTACCGCAAGTACGTCGAGAAGGACCCGGCTCTGGAGCGCCGCTTCCAGCCGATCCAGGTCGGCGAGCCGTCGTTGGAGCACACCGTCGAGATCCTCAAGGGTCTGCGGGACCGCTACGAGGCGCACCACCGCGTGTCGATCACCGATGGCGCCCTGGTGTCGGCGGCCAACCTGGCCGACCGCTACATCAACGACCGGTACCTGCCGGACAAGGCGATCGACCTGATCGACGAGGCCGGCGCCCGGATGCGCATCCGCCGCATGACCGCTCCGCCGGACCTGCGCGAGTTCGACGAGAAGATCGCCGAGGTCCGCCGCGAGAAGGAGTCCGCGATCGACGCGCAGGACTTCGAGCGGGCCGCCCGCCTGCGGGACGAGGAGAAGCAGCTCCTCGGCCAGAAGGAGGAGCGCGAGAAGCAGTGGAAGGCGGGTGACCTGGACGTCGTCGCGGAGGTCGACGACGAGCAGATCGCCGAGGTGCTGGCCAACTGGACCGGCATCCCCGTCTTCAAGCTCACCGAGGAGGAGACCACCCGTCTGCTCCGCATGGAGGACGAGCTCCACAAGCGGATCATCGGCCAGAACGACGCGGTCAAGGCCGTGTCCCAGGCGATCCGCCGCACTCGCGCCGGCCTGAAGGACCCGAAGCGCCCGTCCGGCTCGTTCATCTTCGCCGGTCCGTCCGGTGTCGGTAAGACCGAGCTGTCCAAGGCGCTCGCGGAGTTCCTCTTCGGCGACGACGACGCGCTCGTGCAGATCGACATGGGTGAGTTCCACGACCGCTACACCGCCTCGCGGCTGTTCGGCGCCCCGCCCGGGTACGTCGGCTACGAGGAGGGCGGCCAGCTCACCGAGAAGGTCCGCCGCAAGCCGTTCTCCGTGGTCCTGTTCGACGAGATCGAGAAGGCCCACCAGGAGATCTACAACACCCTGCTGCAGGTGTTGGAGGACGGTCGTCTCACCGACGGCCAGGGCCGCACGGTGGACTTCAAGAACACGGTGCTGATCTTCACCTCCAACCTCGGAACGCAGGACATCTCCAAGGCCGTCGGCCTGGGCTTCTCCAGTGGTCAGGGCGCTGAGTCCAACTACGAGCGGATGAAGTCCAAGGTCAACGAGGAGATGAAGAAGCACTTCCGGCCGGAGTTCCTCAACCGGATCGACGACGTGATCGTCTTCCACCAGCTCACGGAGTCCGAGATCGTCCAGATGGTCGACCTGCTCTCCAACCGCGTGGAGAAGGCGCTCAAGGGCAAGGACATGGCCCTGGAGCTCACCGACACGGCGAAGAAGCTGCTGGCCAAGCGCGGGTTCGACCCGGTGCTGGGTGCGCGGCCGCTGCGCCGGACGATCCAGCGGGAGATCGAGGACAAGCTGTCCGAGAAGATCCTGTTCGGTGAGGTCGAGCCGGGGCAGATCGTCATCGTCGACGTCGAGGGCTGGGAAGGCGAAGGGCCGGACGACAAGGCCCAGTTCACCTTCCGCGGTGAGCCCAAGCCGTCCGCGGTGCCGGACGCTCCGCCGGTCGGCGTCTCCGCTCACGGCGAGGACAAGCAGGACAACGGCAACACCGAGTCCTGATCCCAGGACGCGAAACGGCCCCCGCACCACTCGGTGCGGGGGCCGTTCGCCGTCTCGGGCCGGGTTTCACCGGGCCCGGATCAGCGGATCCGGCGGATCTCCTCGGTGGGGTGGTCGGCCTGCACGCGGGCGAACTGGACCGTGGGAGCCTCCGCGATCGCCTGGTCCCGGCGGTTGTTGCGGATCCGGAGGGCCACGAACACCACGACGGTCAGCACCGAGGTGATCAGCACGGCCCGGGACAGCAGTCCCGCGTACTGCTCGACGAGGTACCAGTGCTGGCCGAGCAGGTAGCCGGCGAACACGAAGATCGTGTTCCAGATCAGGCTGCCCAGCGTCGTGAACAGCGCGAACGTGCTCAGCCGCATCTGCTCGACCCCGGCGGGCAGCGAGATGAAGCTGCGGAACAGCGGGATCATCCGGCCGAAGAACACGGCCTTCACCCCGTGCTTGGCGAACCACGCCTCGGTCTTGTCGACGTCGGAGAGCTTCACCAGCGGCAGCTTCGCCGCGATCGCGCGCGTCCGCTCCCGGCCCAGCTTCGCGCCGAGCCAGTAGAGCGCGAGGGCGCCGACCAGCGAGCCCAGCGTGGTCCACAGGATCGCCCCGAGCAGCGACATGTCGCCGCGGCTCGCGGTGAACCCGGCCAGCGGCAGGATCAGCTCGGACGGGATCGGCGGGAACAGGTTCTCCAGTGCGATGATCATGCCCGCGCCGGGACCGCCGAGGGTTTCCATCACCCCGATGACCCAGGCCGTGAAGCCGGTGGGCTGGGCGGACGTGGCGGCTGTCGTCGTCAGATCCATGCGGGGCGAACTCCGGGGGTCGTTTGTCCGTTTATTCCATGATTCCAGCGGATTTCGGTGTTTCGCCCCGAGCGCGTGTGACCTGTGGCACTCCTCGGCGTGTCCGATGATCTTCGGCGGGCTGGGACGCAACCATTCGGGGGCGTCGGACGTCCGGATGGCCGGGGGCTGGGGAGCAGACGGAGGCAAGGATGACGCGCACGGCGCACGAGGTGGTCGACGAGCCGGTGGACGACGACGTCGCCCGCAAACCCGGCGGTGGCTGCACGACGGCGCTGCTGTCGCTGCTCACGCTGGCCTTCCTGGGCTGGGCGGCGCTGCCGATCGTCGAGCTCGACGTGGAGCGCTACACCGTGGCGCTGACCGCGCTGACCCCGTACGCGGTGGTCGCCGGGGCGGTGCTGGTGCTGCTGGGGCTGCTGCTGCGGCGCTGGCTGAACGTGCTCTTCGCGCTGCTCGCGACGGCCGCGCTGATCTACACCGTCGTCCCGCGCGTGCTGCCGGACCCGGTCGCGGCCGAGGGCGAACCGCTGCGCGTGCTGTCGGTCAACACCTACTTCGGCGGCGCCGACGCGGCTGAGATCGTCGAGGAGGTCCGGGGCAGGCGCGTGGACGTGCTCAGCCTCCAGGAGCTGACCCCGGAGATGGTCGCCGAGCTGGAGCGGGCAGGCCTGTTCGCGGAGCTGCCGAACCGGGTCCTGCAGCCGGGCCCGAAGGCCGACGGCACCGGGATCGTCTCCCGCTACCCGCTCCGCGAGCTCGCGCTGGTGCCTCGGACGACGCTGGCGCAACCGTCAGCGCTGGTGGACGTGCCTGTGGGCCGGGACGTGGAGTTCGTGGCGGTGCACCCGCTCTACCCGATGGGCGCCGACACCGCGACGGTCTGGGCGCACGACCTGGTCGCGCTGCCCGAGCCCTCGCTGACCGGGCAGCCGCGGGTGATGGCGGGCGACTTCAACGCGACCCTCGACCACACCCGGCTCAAGGACCTCATCGGCCGCGGCTACCTCGACGCCGCCTCCACGGTGGGCGCGGGCTTGACGCCGACGTGGCCCGCGAGCTGGACGGCACCACCGGTCGCCATCGACCACGTGCTCTCCTCCGGCGGCGTTCGCGCGGAGGACTACGAGGTCATCGACATCCCAGGCAGCGACCACAGGGCCGTGTTCACGACCCTGCGCGTCGCCGGCTGATTCACTTCTCCGGGTGCGAGCCCAGCACGACCTCGAACTCCAGCAGGCTGGAGCCGGAGGCGACGGGGTTCTTCCGCTCGCCGGCGTGGGCTTCCTTGGCCGGTCCGTTGGCCCAGTTCTGGAAGTCCTCCTCGGTCTCCCACTTCGTGTAGACGAAGTACCGGTCGTCGCCCTTGACCGGGCGCAGCAGCTCGAATCCCAGGAAGCCGGGAGCGTCGTCGACCGAGCCGTGGCGGGAGGCGAAGCGCTTCTCCAGCTCCGGGCCGGCACCTTCGGGGACCTCGATCGCATTGATCTTCACAACAGCCATGGCTCAACCCTACGAGCGTTTCCCGCCGAGCACCGTGTCTCGTCGATCTCACTGCCGTTGCTCACAGCTCGATCTGCGGGTGCAGGCGTCCCAGCGTCCACGTGCGCTGCCGGTGCACCACGAGCGTCGTCAGCAGGACCACCCCCAGCAGCACGCCACCCAGCACGGCCACGTCCCGGTACAGGTGCATCGCCAGGCCGCCGGAGATCGTCACCCGCAACCCGTCGACCAGGTAGGTCATCGGCAGGAACGGGTGGATCGCCTGGAACGGGCCCGGTGTCGTCTCCATCGGGTACAGACCGCCGCACGCGGTGAGCTGCACGATCAGCAGCACCAGCGACAGCAGGTCGCCGATCGCGCCGAGCGCGGTGCGCAGCAGGTGGTCGATGGACACGAAGGTCACCGCCGCCAGCGACAGGATCCCGAGCGTCCAGGGCACGTGCACCGGATCGAGCCCGAGCCCGAAGTTGACCACCGCGAACAGCACCAGGCCGCCGATCACGCCGAGCGCCGCAGCGGGCAGCAACCCGGCGACGGCGATCGAGAACGGGTTGATCCTGTCCGCCAGCGCCCGCAGGTTGACCGGCTTGAGCAGCAGGTACGCGAACAGCCCGAACACCCACAGCGCGATCGCGAAGAAGAACGGGGCCAGACCGCGCCCGTAGACGTGAGCGGGGTTGAGGTTCGCGGTGCTGATCTCGGTCGGCGATCCCATGACGTCGGCCGCCTGCGCGACCTGGGTCGGGTTGGTGGGAGGGATCCGGCGCAGCGTGTCGTTGATCATCTTCTGCAGCTCCTTCGAGCCGCCGTTGAGCTGACCCGCGCCCGTCTGCAGCACGTTGCCGCCCGCCACCAGCGAGTTCAAGCCGCCGGTGATGCCCTGCGACCCCGCCGCCACTTGCGTCGTCCCGGAGTGCAGGGTGTCCACCGGCGCGGTGATCGACCGGACCCGCTCCTGCAGCGGCCCCATGCTGGCCTGCAGCGCCCGCGCCCGGCGGCTGGCCTCCTCCGCGGTCCGCAGCGACTCCCTCGCCCGGGAGTCCGCCGCCGACGCGCCACCGGCGAGTCGGCGGGAGGTGTCCAGGGCCTGCTGGTAGACCGGATCACCGCGCAGCTCGGGGTGCGACGAACCGAGCCGCTGCACCGCGGAGAGCCCGTCGGCGGCCTGCTGCTCCAGCAGCCCCGTCGCGGTGGAGATCGACGTCAGCCCGCTGACCGCGACACCGCTGGCGTTGACCAGCGCGTTGACCGCACCGGGGAGCTGATCGGTGGTGAAGTCCGCGACGCTGTTCAGCTGGCGGTCCAGCTGGCCCGTCGCCGCCGAGATGTCCCGCACGCCGTTGGAGACCAGGCTCGTGCCGTCCCGCACCCCGCCGAGGCCCCGGGTGAGCGCGGCCGTGCCCTGCCTGCTCAGCTCGGTGCCTTCGACGAGCCTCTTCGACGCCTCCGAGGCGGCGTGCAGCTTCTCCCGCATCTGGCCGAGCTCGCCGTAGAGGGCGCGGGCGTAGCTGGCGTGCGCGGCGGCGTTGATCTGGTTCTGCAGCTCGGTCTTGACGGTGTCGGCCATGATCCCGGCGATGTAGCCGTTGGCGTCGTTCTTCGTCAGCCGCACCGCCGCCCGCTTCGGATCACCGTCGGCGGCAGCCGCCAGCTTGGCGCTGAAATCGGACGGGACCTCGATGACGAAGTAGTAGTGCCCCTCGGCGAGTCCGCGCCGAGCCTCGGTGCCGCGCACGAAGCGCCAGTCGAAGACGTCGTTGACCTTGAGCTGCCTGATGAACTGCACGCCGGCGTCGAGGTGCTCCCCGTTGCGGTCCACCGCCCGGTCGTTGTTGACCACCGCCACCGGAACCCGGTTGAGCTTGCCGTAGGGGTCCCAGTTCGACCACAGGTACAGCGCCCCGTACAGCAGCGGCACCAGGATCAGGACCAGCGGGACCAGCCGGAGCAGCGGGCCGCGGAAGCGCCGCAACTCCAGCCAGGCGAGCCGAACGGCCCTCACCTGGCGGCCTTTTCCGCCAGCTCGATCTCCGCGGTCGGCTCGTAGAACCGGCCCGCGGGCAGGCGCACCACGTTGACGTCCCCGGGAGGGCGGTCGGTGGAGCTGGCGATCACCGTCATCCCGATCCGCGTGACCTCGCGCAGCGCCGCCCACACCCGCGCCCGGCCGGACTGGGTGAGGCCCGCGTCGACGTCGTCCACCACGATCCCGGCGGGCGCCGGGGCGGCGGCGAGAGCGACCGCGAGCAGCAGCTGCTCCTCCGCGGGCAGCTCGCCGACCAGCAGCGACCGGTCCACGTCCAGCCCGACGAGCTCCAGCCCCAGTTCGATGGAGGCCTTGTTGGTGCCGCTGATCAGCCTGCGCTCGGTGATCGCCTCCCGGACCCGGTGCCGCTGCTCCAGCTCGCAGCCCGGCCGCAGCCGGGCCGGCCGGATCAGCTTGCGCACCTTGCGGGCCTTGCGCGGCAGCGGGAACCCGTCGACGTCCAGCTCGCCGGTGATGATCCGCAGCCGCCCGCACAGCACCAGCAGCAGCGACGTGCGCCCGGAACCGCTCGGCCCGGTCACCACGGTCAGCGAACCGGGCTCGACGCGAAGATCCAGGTTGGCGAACACGACGCCTTCCGGTCCCTTCGCGGCGATCCCGTGCGCGAGGATTCCCGCGCCGAGGACGTACATGAACCCTCCTCCTGCGGTAGTGGAGGTCCTGCACGTCCAAAGTGGCCGTTCAGCCCAAGGTCGGCAACTTCAGCGGAAAGATCGTGGTCGGCCTGCTGGGCGGCGCGGTTGCTCAGGTGAGGAGAAAGCGACTTCGTCGCTCAACCGACGGCTACCTGGTCGTCAGAAGGGTTTCCGCGTCTCCGGTGCCGGTGTCCACGATGCTGATCTTGCGAACCGCTGCGCGCACCGGCTCGGGCGGGAGCAGGGTGCTGAAGGCGGCGGCCAGCTGGTCGGTGTCGAGGTCCTCGGCGAGCACGCAGCAGGGGATCCAGGCACCCGGGAAGTAGTAGGCCGACGGGTTTTTCACCTTGCCCGCCAGCACGTCGTGCACGGCCGAGTGCACCGCCAGCAGCTCGGTGTCGACGACCGCGCCCAGCAGCAGCATCCGCTCGTCACCGGGCAGAGTGCCCAGCGTGTGCAGCCACAGATCGGGGATCGACAGCAGCTCCAGCTCGCTGCGCAGCGCCTTGCGCGCCGGGGGAGGGATGCTGCCCGCGACGGCGAGCGTCACCCTCGGACGATCGCCGGCGCCGGGGATTCCGGCTTCGCCGAGGCGTTTCCAGAGGTCGCGGATCCGCCCCTCGGTCTCGTCGTCGAAGTGGAACACCAGCGCGTCGGCCATCAGCGCTCTCCGGGGAGCGCGAAGCGGCCGTCGTCGGTCTGCTCGACGAGCCCGTCCACCAGCAGGGAGTCCAGGCAGCGATCGCGCTGACCGGCCTCGTTCCACGCAGCGTCGAGCTGATCGCGGGTGACCGGGCCGGTCGAGCCGCGCAGCACGTCCAGCAGCCTGCCGCGCACCTGCCGGTCGGTGCCCGCGAACTTCTGCACCTTCTTCGGCGGGCCCGCGTAGGCCGGTCGGCCGTTGTGCTGCCAGGCGCAGTCGGCGGCGATCGGGCACCGCTCGCAGCTCGGCGAGCGGACCGTGCACACGACCTGCCCGAGCTCCATCAACGCCGCCGACAGCGTCGCCGCGGGTGCGTCCTCGGCGGGCAGCAGCGCGTCCACGTCGGCGAGATCGCGGTTGGTCGACGGCGGGCCCGCGTCGCCGGCGCCGTGCACCGCGCGGGCCACGACCCGGCGGACGTTGGTGTCGACGACGGGAGCGCGCCTGCCGTAGGCGAAGGCCGCGACGGCGCGAGCCGTGTAGGCGCCGATGCCGGGCAGCGCGAGCAGGGTGTCCACATCGGAGGGCACCACGTCGCCGTGCTCGGCGGCGATCGTCGCGGCGGCCTCGTGCAGGCGCAAGGCGCGACGCGGGTAGCCGAGCTTGCCCCACGCGCGCAGCACTTCGCCCTGCGGTTCGGCGGCGAGGTCGGAGGGACGCGGCCAGCGGCGCATCCACTCCTCCCAGATCGGCTGCACGCGGTTGACCGGCGTCTGCTGCAGCATCGTCTCGCTGACCAGCACACCCCAGCCCGTCACGCCCGCGGCGCGCCAGGGCAGCGGGCGGGCGGTGGCGGTGAACCAGTCGGCCAGGGCGTCGAGGTCGAGCCGGATGTCGGCTCCGGTGGTGGGAGTGTTCATGGCGTCTTCAGATACTGCCAGGCGATCGGTGATCGCCCGAAAGAAGGCCGTTGATCACGTTCAGCAGTAGTGGATACGCCCCATCGGGCGATCATCTAGAGGTCCATTCTGAGTATCCGTCGGGTTACGGTCGGTTCGTGCTTGATCCGAACGGCCCGTTGCCCCCTGCGGTGTACTGGCGCCGCCGCGCCGTGGCGATATCCGTCTCCGTGTTAGTCGTGGCACTGCTCGGGTGGGGCGTGGTCGCCCTGACCACCGGCACCGGTGAACCGTCAGCCACGACGCAGCAGCACACGGCCAGACCGCCGGAACAGCCCGTGGCGGTGGCCGCCGACAGCGGGCCGGAGGCGTGCCCGGACCAGACGCTGCGGGTGGCCTCCGAAGCCGGGCATCCGACGTTCCGGACGGGCGAGCGGATCGGACTCGCCGTCGTCGTCACCAACATCGGCCCCCGCCCCTGCGTGCGCGACCTCAACCGGATGCTCCGCGAGATCGAGGTGACCACCCCGGCCGGACGCCACGTGTGGTCCAGCAACGACTGCTACGCGGAATCGACCAACGAGCGGCCGGTCCTCGAACCCGGCAAACCGGTCCGCAACGACGTGCTCTGGCAGGGCCTGAGCTCGGAGCCGGGCTGCACCGCCCGTCAGGAGCGGGTCCCACCCGGCGACTACCTGGCCGTCGCCCGGCTCACCTCGATCGCCAGCGCGCCGACCCCGTTCCGGGTGATCCCCTAGTCCGAATCCTGCTTGCGGCGGCGGACCAGCTTCAGCGCGTCCTTGATGGTCGCGACCTCGGTGACCTTGATGCCCTTGGGCAGCGGGCCCGGATCCGGTGGCACCAGCGCGCGGTCGAACCCGAGCCTCGCGGCTTCCGCCAACCGCCGACCCACGCCGTTGACCCGGCGGATCTCACCCGCGAGTCCGACCTCGCCGATCACCACCAGGTTCGGCGGCAGAGGCCGTCCCGTCTGGGAGGACGCGACGGCCATCGCGATCGCCAGGTCGGCGGCGGGCTCACCGATCTTGGTGCCCCCGACCGTCGCGGCGAACACGTCGTGCGAGCCGGTCGGGATGTGCCCGTGCTTGCCCAGCACCGCCAGCATCATCGACACCCGCGCCGAGTCCAGCCCGCTCACCGACCGGCGCGGCATGGCCATCTCGGTCTTCATCAGCAGTGCCTGGATCTCCACCAGCAGCGGGCGCTTGCCCTCGACCATGACGGTCACCGCTGTTCCGTCCACTGCGGCTTCCTGCCGGTTGATGAACAGGCCCGACGGGTCCAGCACCTCGGCGATGCCGTCGTCGCGCTGCTCGAAGCAGCCGACCTCGTCGGACGGGCCGAAGCGGTTCTTCACGCCGCGCAGCATCCGCAGCGAGGAGTGCCGGTCGCCCTCGAACTGCAGCACCACGTCCACCAGGTGCTCCAGCACCCGAGGCCCGGCGACCGCGCCGTCCTTGGTGACGTGCCCGACCAGCACGACCGGGAGCCCGCGCTCCTTGGCCAGCGCCACCAGCGCCGTGGTCACCGCGCGCACCTGCGTCACGCCGCCGGGACTGCCGTCGGCGTCGGGCGACTGGACGGTCTGCACGGAGTCGACGATCAGCAGGCCGGGCTTGACCGCGTCGACGTGCCCCAGCACCGCCGACAGGTCGCTCTCGGCGCCCAGGAACAGCTCGGGGTGCACCGAGTCGGTCCGCTCGGCTCGAAGCCGGACCTGACCCGCTGATTCCTCGCCGGTGACGTACAGGGACGCGCCGGGCGAGGACCCGGAGGCCCATCGGTGCGCGACCTCCAGCAGAAGTGTGCTCTTCCCCACACCTGGCTCTCCGGCGAGCAGCACGACGGCTCCGGGCACGATCCCTCCGCCCAGCACCCGGTCCAGCTCGCCGATGCCGGTCGACACCGACCGCGCCGAGTCCAGGTCGACCTCGGCGATCGGCCGCGCGGGGGTGCTCGGCGCCCCGGCCGAGACCTTCGCCAGCGCAGGCCGGGCTGCGGCGGCCTCCTCGATGGTTCCCCACGCCTGACACCCGGGGCACCGGCCGACCCACTTGGCGACCTCATGGCCGCAATCGGCGCAGCGGAACGCAGGACGAGGAGAACGAGTCTTGGGCGGCACGCGCCGAGGCTATCCACCCACCCCGACGATCACCCCACCCGACTCGCGGACACCAACCTCCCGCGAGCGGTGCCCCCGACCGCACCAGCGATCCACCCCGGAAAACGGCCGTAATCCGGGTTGGGGGTTGGGTGGTGTGGGGGAGAAGGGGTGTGAACGCGCTGAAGCCCGGAGTGCTCGTGGAGCGCTCCGGGCTTCAGGTGAGGTGGTGGGTCAGTGACCGCCGCCGGCCTGGTGACCGCCGGGGGTGGGGCTGCCGTGCTCAGGGCGCGGGTTGTGGTCCTCGCCGATCGGCACCTGCACGGTGACCTGACCGGCCTGCGCGAACACGAACGTCACCGGGACGGTCACGCCGGGCGTGATGTCCTGCTTGAGCCCGTTCAGCGTGATCTGCACCGTGCGCTGACCGGCGCTCGCCGGCTGCGCCGACGGTCCGGTCGCGTGCAGAGCGGTGCGGCTCGGGAGGTCGCTGGTGCCGCTGACCTGCGCAGATGCCGCGTACGGGCTCGTGACCTGCACGAGCTTGTCGTTCGGGCCCTGGTTGCTCAGGACGAGCTCCAGCGGTGCCGACGAGCCGGCGCGGTAGAACGCGCCCTCGGTCGGGAAGGAGAGCGTGGCGTTGCGGACGGCGACCTGCTTCGCGTCACCGCTGCCGCCGTTGACTGCGGCGACCTGCGTGTCGGTCTCGGTGATCTGACCGGCACTGCAGCCAGCGAGGGCGACGACGGCGCCGAGTCCGAGTGCGGCCGGGATCAACCGCAGGCGGACGGCCTTGAGGTGCTGAGGGCGGCTCACGGTTGCAGCGTCCCTTCCTGATTGCCGGACAACCACGTGGAGCTTAATCCCCACCCCCCGGGGGTCGTGCAGGGGCTTGCCGAACTACGTATCGCGGAGCTCCGACAGGCCCGGGAGACCACCCGTCTGGACGGTCCATAGTGGATGGTTTCACAGGGCCGAAAGGAGCTGCATTGCACGTCGGAGCAGGTCTTGTCAAGTCCCGTCCATGCTCTGACCTGCGATTACGGATGGCGAGGTGGTCGAAGCCCGGTTGCCTTACGTGGTAAAGTGGGGGCAGCGAAAGGGGCAGAGGACACATGGTTTTCAAGGTCGGAGAGACCGTCGTCTACCCGCACCACGGTGCCGCGCTCATCGAAGCAATCGAGACTCGTGTGATCAAGGGCGAGGAGAAGCAGTACCTCGTCCTCAAGGTCGCGCAGGGCGACCTGACGGTGCGCGTTCCCGCGGACAACGCCGAGATCGTCGGTGTTCGGGACGTCGTCGGTCAAGAGGGTCTGGATCGAGTCTTCGACGTGCTGCGGGCCCCGCACACCGAAGAGCCCACGAACTGGTCTCGTCGGTACAAGGCCAACCTCGAGAAACTCGCCTCCGGCGATGTGAACAAGGTGGCCGAAGTGGTGCGCGACCTCTGGCGACGCGAGAAGGATCGTGGCCTGTCCGCAGGCGAGAAGCGAATGCTGGCGAAAGCCCGTCAGATCCTGGTCAGCGAATTGGCGCTGGCGGAGGGCACTGACGAAGGCAAGGCGGAAACACTGCTGGACGAAGTCCTCGCCGCCGCGGTTTGATCATCGGAACGGCTGAAGCGTGAGCGTTGTCGCGCTGGTCCCCGCAGCTGGTCGCGGGGTGCGTCTGGGGCTGGGCACGCCCAAGGCGCTGGTTCCGGTGAAGGGTGAGTCTTTACTGCTGCGCGCGGTCCGGGGCCTGCTGGGCTCGGGCTGCGTGCAGCACGTCGTGGTGGCATCGCCGCCCGACCAGGTCGAGGTCGTGGCGGCGGAGCTCGCCACGCTGCCGAACGCGCACGTGGTGCCAGGCGGTGCCGAGCGAACCGACTCGGTGCGCCTGGCGCTGAGCGCTGTCGCGGAGGTGGCTCCGGATGCCCGCGTCGTGCTGGTGCACGACGCCGCGCGGTGCTTCACCCCGGCGACCATGATTCGCGATGTCGTGTCCGCGGTGGAGGCCGGTGCGCCCGCCGTGATCCCGGTGCTCCCCGTGACGGACACGATCAAGAAGGTCGACGAGTCGGGAACGGTCGTGGAGACCGTCGACCGCGCACCGCTGCGCGCGGTGCAAACCCCTCAGGGCTTCAACATCGACGTGCTGCGGCAGGCCTACGCCGCCGCGGGCGACATCGCCACCGACGACGCCGGGCTGGTCGAGCGCGTCGGGGGCAAGGTGCGCACCGTCGACGGGCATCCCGACGCACTGAAGATCACGACCGCGTTCGACCTGGCGATCGCCGAGGCCGTGCTGGCCACCGAGGAGAGTTCCCCCAAGTGACTGATCGTCTGCCGTTCGTCGGGCAGGGTGTCGACGTGCATCCGGTCGAGGCCGGGCGCGAGTGCTGGATCGCCGGGCTGCAGTGGCCGGGTGCGGACGGCTGCGCCGGGCACTCCGACGGCGACGTGGCCTCGCACGCGCTGTGCGACGCGCTGCTGTCGGCGTCGGGCCTGGGCGACCTGGGCGCGGTGTTCGGGACCGGCGACGATCGCTGGGCCGGCGCGCACGGCGCGGAGCTGCTGGAGGAGGTCCGCTCCCGGATCGACGCCGCCGGGTACGCGATCGGCAACGCGGCTGTTCAGGTGATCGGCAACGCGCCGCGTATCGGCAAGCGTCGCGAGGAGGCGCAGCAGGTGCTGTCGAAGGCGGTCGGAGCTCCGGTGTCGGTCGCGGGCACGACCTCGGACGGACTGGGCCTGACCGGGCGTGGCGAGGGCATCGCGGCGGTCGCGACCGCGTTGGTTTTCCGCTGAGTAACGGGCAGGTACCCCGGTGTGTCGGGTAGTTGGAGTCCGGGAAAACTCAGGGGCCGCGCTCTTCTGATCAGGGGTCCGGGCGCGCGATGCTCGAATCATGTTGATCGAGCGGAACCGGTGGGTGCGTCGGCTGCTCGTTGTGCAGCCCTTGGTGTTGTGGCCGGTGTCGGTCGTGCTCTGGTCGCTCGGCGACGAGCTCGACCTCGCGCTGGCGGTCGTGCTGCTGTGGCTGAGCGCCTCGGCGAGCGTTGCGGCCATCGTCCTCCCGATGAAGAACGACCAGAGCCGCCACTTCCACAATCCGGAATCTCGGATCCAGTGCGGGCAGTTCTAGCCTGAAGAGGGCGTCGATGTTCGCTCCGGATCGGCCTGCTCCCGGAGCGGGACGCGGCGAACGGGGGAAATCCTCGTTCCTGGTCGTGAGGTTGGCCGCATGTTCATGTCCGCTTCGCCGAACCCGCATACCGTTGCCGGTGTGACTCTGCGAGCGGTGATCTTCGACTTCTCCGGCACCCTGTTCCGCCTGGAGGAGAACGCGTCCTGGTACTCCGACCTCACCGACGCCGACGGCAGCCCCTTCGACCTCTCCGCGCAGGCCGAGATCATGCGCCGGATGACCGCTCCGACCGGTCGGATCACCGAGCTCGGTGACGAGTTCATCGAAGCCTGGGAGAACCGCGACCTCGACCCCGTGCTGCACCGCAAGGTCTACGTCGAGGTGCTGCGCAGCTCCGGAGTCCCGAACGCCCAGGCCGAGAGCCTCTACGCGCGGCTGATCGACCCCGATCAGTGGACCCCGTACCCGGACACCGCCGAGGTGCTGCGCCGGTTGCACGAGCAGGGCGTGAAGGTCGGCGTGATCAGCAACATCGCCTTCGACATCCGCCCGGCCTTCGACCGGCTCGACGTCAGCAAGCACGTCGACGAGTTCCTGCTGTCCTACCTCGAAGAGGTGATCAAGCCGGACCCGAAGATCTTCCTGCGGGCCTGCGAACGCCTCGGCGTCGCCCCGGAGGAGGCGCTGATGGTCGGCGACAGCGTGGAGGCCGACGGCGGCGCGGCCGGTGTCGGGTGCAAGGTCGCGATCGTCGACCCCGCTCCCACCACCGAGCGCCGGACCGGCTTGATCGACGCGGTCGGAGATCTGCTGAGCTGAGGCGTCCCACCTTCCAGATCGCCCTTGACGACAATCGGCCTGTCGTGATTGCCCCGAAGTGCTTCCCCGTACCATCGGGGGCGTGAGCCTGCACCTACATGACACAGCGACCCGCACGACGCGCGAGTTCCACCCGCGCTGCGACGGAGTGGCGTCGATCTATGTCTGTGGTGCCACCGTGCAAGGCGTTCCGCACGTCGGCCACGTCCGCAGCGGGCTGAACTTCGACGTGCTGCGGCGCTGGTTGCAGCACTCGGGCTACGACGTGCGCCTGGTGCGCAACGTCACCGACATCGACGACAAGATCCTCACCAAGGCCGCCGACGCCGGTCGGCCCTGGTGGGAGTGGGCCTCCACGCACGAGCGCGCTTTCGAGTCGGCCTACGACCGGCTGGGATGCCTGCCGCCGTCGGTGCTGCCGCGCGCCACCGGGCACGTCACGCAGATGATCGACCTGATCCAGCGCCTGATCGACAAGGGTCACGCCTACGCCTCCGGCGGTGACGTCTACTTCGACGTCGCCTCCTACGGCGACGAGTACGGCCGGCTGTCCGGGCAGCGCCTCGACGAGGTGCAGCAGGGCGAGTCGCTGGCCTCCGGCAAGCGCGACCCGCGTGACTTCACGCTGTGGAAGGCCGCCAAGCCGGGTGAGCCGAGCTGGCCGACGCCGTGGGGTCACGGGCGTCCGGGCTGGCACCTGGAGTGCTCGGCGATGGCCACCTTCTACCTGGGCGGCGAGTTCGACATCCACGGCGGCGGCCTGGACCTGGTGTTCCCGCACCACGAGAACGAGCTCGCGCAGTCCAACGCGGCGGGTGACGGGTTCGCGCAGTACTGGATGCACAACGCGTGGGTCACCATGAGCGGCGAGAAGATGTCGAAGTCGCTCGGCAACGTGCTGTCCATCCCGGCGGTGCTGGAGCGCGCCCGCGCCGTCGAGCTGCGCTACTACCTGGTGACGCCGCACTACCGGTCGACGATCGAGTTCTCCGAAGCGGGCCTGAAGGAGGCTGCTTCGGCGTTCGGCCGGATCGAGAACTTCGTCCGCAAGGTCGTCGACCGCACCGGTTCGGTCGAGCCGAGCGAGGTCTCCGAGGACTTCGCCAAGGCCCTCGACGACGACCTGGGCACGCCGCAGGCCACCGCAGCCGTGCACGCGGCGGTCCGCGAGGGCAACGCCGCGCTGGACCGCGGTGATGACGAGGCGGCCCGCGCCGCCGCCTCCGCGGTGCGCGCGATGACCGGCGTGCTCGGTCTGGACCCGCTGTCCCCGCAGTGGGCGGAGGGCGGCGGCAACGCCGCGCACGACGCGCTCGGCGAAGCCGTGCGGTTGGTGCTCGAACAGCGCCAGAAGGCGCGTGCGGAGCGCGACTTCGCCACCGCCGACCTGCTGCGGGACCGGTTGCAGGAGGGCGGGATCGCCGTCGAGGACACCCCCGACGGTCCGACGTGGACATTGAAAGACGGGTAACTCGTGGCCGGCAACGACAAACGCCGCGGTGGTGTGCGCAAGACCAACAAGAAGGGCATGGTCGTCGGCTCCGGCGGGCAGCGACGCCGCGGTCTCAAGGGCAAGGGCCCGACGCCGAAGGCGGAGGACCGCGTCACGCACCCGGCCAAGAAGCGCGCCGACCAGCGCGCCAAGGCCGATCAGCAGCGCGCGAAGCGCCAGGCGTCGGCCGAGAACGCGCCTGAACTGGTCGCCGGGCGCAACCCGGTCGTGGAGTGCGTCCGCGCGGGCGTCCCGGCCACCGGCATGTACGTGGCGCAGGGCATCGACGTCGACGACCGCGTCACCGAGGCGGTCCGCGAGGCCAAGAACCGCGGCATCCCGGTGCTCGACGTGCCGCGCGTGGAGCTCGACAGGCTGACCAGCAACGCGATGCACCAGGGCCTGGCCCTGCAGGTGCCGCCGTTCGAGTACGCGCACCCCGGCGAGGTGCTGACCGCCGCGACGGACACCGGTCTGCCGCCGCTGATCGTGGCGCTGGACGGAGTCACCGACCCGCGCAACCTGGGCGCGGTGATCCGCTCGGCGGCCGCGTTCGGCGCGCACGGCGTGGTCGTGCCGCAGCGCCGGAGCGCGGGCATCACGGCGGTGGCGTGGCGGACCAGCGCGGGCACGGCGGCGAAGCTGCCGGTCGCCAAGGCCGTCAACCTGACTCGCACGCTCAAGGACTACAAGGAAGCCGGGCTGATGGTCATCGGCCTGGACGCCGATTCCGACATCACCTCCGACGAGCTGGAGCTGGCCACCGGCCCACTGGTGGTCGTCGTCGGTTCGGAGGGCCGGGGCCTGTCCCGCCTGGTGCGGGAGACCTGCGACCAGACGGTGTCGATCCCGATGTCCGCCGGTGTCGAGTCGCTCAACGCCTCGGTCGCGGCCGGTGTGGTGCTGTCCGAGGTGGCCAGGCGGCGCCGGATCAGGTGAGGGTGAGAGCCCGGTCCATTCCGGGCATGCGGCGTGCGGGCCTCGGTTAGGCTCCTTCTCCGGTAACCGACCGAGGAGGCGTGGGCCTCCCGCAACCGAGGCCCTTCATGTCGTTCGCTTCACCGCTGTTCCTGTGGTTCTTCCTGCCGGCCGTGCTCGCGGTCGTCCTGGTGGCACCTCGAAGCGGGCGCAACGTCGTGGTCGCGGTCGCCAGCCTCGTGTTCTACGCCAGCGGTGCGGGCGGCACGACGTTGTTGCTGCTGGCGTGCATCGCGGTGAACTTCCTGGCCGGTCGTCGCCTGGAACCGGGTGCCGAATGGCCGGGCCAGCGGGAACGCCGCAGGTGGCTGCTGGTCGGCGTGGTCGCGTTCAACCTGACGATCCTGCTGGTCTGGAAGTACGCGGGATTCGCCACCGAGCAGCTGGCGGTGCTGGCGCGCTGGTTCGGCGGCGACTACCCGGTGCTGCAGCTGGCGCTGCCGATCGGGATCTCGTTCTACACGTTCCACCACATCTCCTACGTGGTGGACATCTACCGGGGCGAGCGGCCCGCGCTGCGCGACCCGGTCTCGTTCATCACCTACATCGCGATGTTCCCGCAGCTGGTGGCGGGTCCGATCGTGCGCTACCGGGAGATCGCCGATCAGCTCCCGCAGCGCCGCACGCACCGGCTCGACGACATCGCGGCCGGTTTCCCGCGCTTCGCGTGGGGTCTGACGAAGAAGGTCGTCATCGCCGACACGCTGGCGCCGATGGTCGACGCCTGCTTCGCGACTCCCGCTCACGACATGACGTTCGCGATCGCCTGGCTGGGCGCGATCGGCTACACGATGCAGCTGTACTTCGACTTCTCCGGCTACTCGGACATGGCGATCGGGCTGGGTCGGATGCTGGGGTTCCGGCTGCCGGAGAACTTCGCGCGGCCCTACTCGTCGGTGACGATCACCGAGTTCTGGCGGCGCTGGCACATGTCGCTGTCGCGCTGGTTCCGCGACTACGTCTACATCCCGCTCGGCGGCAACCGGCTGGGCACCGCGAAGACCTACCGGAACCTGACGATCATCTTCGTGCTCACCGGTTTCTGGCACGGCGCGGCGTGGACGTACCTGGTGTGGGGGCTCTTCCACGGTTCGCTGCTGGTGCTGGAACGCCGTTTCGGCTGGTCGACGGCACCCTCGGACTGGCGCTTCCGGCTTGGCCGGCGGGCGTTGACGATGCTGCTCGTGGTGATCGGCTGGGTGTTCTTCCGCGCCCCGGACCTGGGCAGCGCGCTGGGAATGCTGGGGCACATGCTGGTGCCGGACCTGGCGGGGCTGACCGACATCGTCTCGGCGTCGGTGACCCACCAGCGGCTGTTCTTCCTGCTGGTCGCGCTGATCGTGGTGCTGCTGCCCGCGGGCTCGGGCACCGGCCCGTTCCTGGAGGCCGTCCGCACCCGCGAGGCGTACGCGGTGCGCGCGACGGTCCTCACGGCGGGCCTGGGCTACTCGGGTCTGCTGGTGGCCACCGGCACGTTCAGCCCGTTCCTGTACTACCAGTTCTAGGAGCTGTTCATGGATCAGGTTCCAAGAGGGCGTGAGCGACGTGAGGATTCCTGAGCTGCCGCCGGTGCACGAGGCGTGGTTGCCGCGGGAACACCCGCTGCACCGGCCTCGGCACGGCAGGCGCCAGCTGGTGGCGTTGATCTGCGCGTTGGCGTTCTTCAGCGCCCCGTTGAGCAGCTGGTTGTTCGGCGCGCGGCCGGAGCAGCTGGAGAACCGGCCGCTGGCCGAGTTCCCCAGCGTCACCGAGGGTTTCGGATTCTTCACCGGTCTGAACGGGTGGGCCACCGATCACCTGCCGTTCCGCAAGGGCGCGGTGCAGGCGGTCAACGCCATCAGCAGGGGGGTGTTCGGCGAACCGGCTCCGCTGGCGGGCGGCTCGCACAGCTCGCCGGTGGGCGCGGGGCAGGTGGACGCGAAGCCGCCGATCGACGAGAGCGTGTTCCCGCCGGTCATCGAGGGCGAGAACGGTTGGCTGTACCTGGGCCACGACGTGTCCTACCGCTGCGTTCCGTCCCGCTCGACCCAGGAGGTGATCGCCGGGCTGCGCGCCTGGCGGAAGGCCGTGGAGTCGTCGGGGCGGAGGTTCCAGCTGGTCATCGCCCCGGACAAGTCCACTGTGTACCCGGAGCACCTGCCGGAGACCTACCCGGGCGAGGACTGCTCCGTCGCCGAGCGGGAGGCGTTCTGGCGCGAGGTCCCGAAGGCGACCGGGGCGATCGATCTGCGCGCCCCGCTGCGGCAGGCAGCCGAGCGCAACGGGCGCCCGATCTACCACGACATCGACACGCACTGGACCCACGAGGGCGGCGCGACGATGGTCTACCAGCTCGCGGAGAGGCTGTCCCCGGGGATCACCGGCACGTGGAAGATGGCGCCGTCGCGGCAGTACCCGCACACCGCGGACATCCCTGACCTGCTGGGGCAGGACCGCACGGTGCCGATCCAGGCCTATTCGCTGGCGCCGGACGGGGGCGAGGACAACACGCAGTTCAAGCCCAGCGACTTCCACCAGCCGCTGCACCTGAAGTCCGCGCCCAAGCCGGGCATGATCACCAAGCCGGTGCGCGTGGTGGGCGATTCGTTCAGCCAGTTCGCCAGCCCGTACCTCGCCGCGACCCACACCGACATCGCGATCACGCACCCCGACAACGTCACGACGAACGCCCAGGCCACGGCGAACTTCCTGGCGGAGGGCGAGACGATCACCTTCGAGCTCTCGGAGCGCTTCGTGGCCGGAGGCAGGTACCCGCTCCTGGACCCGGCTGCGGCGGCGGAGGTCGGCAGGGTCCTCGCCGCTCACCCCGTGAGGTGAGGGCAGCGGGCGGTCCTGGTCCGAACCGACCGGACGAAACGGACGTCGATCATGGCCGGTTCGGACCAAAACCGCCCCTTGGTGACCAACCCTCCGGATCAGCGCCTCATGGGGGTGAAGTCCCTGGACGCGACGTGGTTCGGTCGCGGGGACTTGGCCGCGAAGGGCTCGACCAGGGCGTTGTCCACGCTGTTGAACACGATGAAGATGTTCGAGCGCGGGTAGGGCGTGATGTTGTTGCCCGAGCCGTGCATGCAGTTGGAGTCGAACCACAGCGCCGAGCCCGCCTGGCCGGTGAACTGCTCGATCCCGTGCTCGTAGGCCAGCTTGGTGATGTTGTCCTCGGACGGGACACCGACCTTCTGCTGCTTGAGCGAGGACTTGTAGTTGTCCTCCGGGGTTTCACCGGCGCAGGACACGAACGTGCGGTGCGCGCCCGGCATGATCATCAGTCCGCCGTTGAACGGGTAGTTGTCGGTCAGCGCGATCGAGATGCTGACCGCGCGCATGGCCGGCATGCCGTCCTCGGCGTGCCACGTCTCGAAGTCCGAGTGCCAGTAGAAACCCGTACCGCGATACCCGGGCATGAAGTTGATCCGGCTCTGGTGCACGTACACGTCCGAACCCAGGATCTGCCGGGCGCGGTCCAGCACTCGCGGATCGCGGGCGAGCGCCCCGATCCGGTCGCTGATCTTGTGGACCTCGAAGATGGAGCGGACTTCGTTCGACGAACGTTCGACGACGGTGCGTTCGTCGTTGCGGACCCTCTCATCGCGCATCAGCCTCTCCAACTCCTGCCAGTGCGCCTGCACTTCGGCGGGGGACAGCAGTCCCTCCACCACGTGGAAGCCCTTGGCGTCGTGAGCGGCCAGTTCGTCGCGCGCGGCCGGGCCGGTGCGAACACCGGACCAGACGGTCGGATCGGTTCGATCGAGCAGCGTCGAATCGGAGCCCCGGGTGGGGTAGCGGTCCGTGGTGCTCAGATCAGCGAGGGTCATGGGTTGCGCCTCCTTCGCGAATTCCCGCCGGAGCGGGCCGATGCCCTGGTGGACACCGCCCGCCGTTCTCGGTTCCTCGGTAAGAAGCGGCACACGTCAAGTGCCCGCGTTCCCCCACGTCAACGCGTGGGGAAAACCCTGGTGGTCAAAGACAGCGCGGCGGGTCCCCCTATTGTCGGGGTACCCGCCGCGCGCGTCGCTTAACTCAGCTGGCGACGTCGTCCTCGACGATCAGCGGGTAGACGCCGTTCTCGTCGTGGACCTCACGACCGGTGACCGGCGGGTTGAACACGCACACGGTCTTCATGGTCGTCCTCGGGCGGACCTGGTGCTTGTCCGCGTCGTTGAGCACGTAGATCGAGCCCGGCTTGAGCTGGTGGACCTCGCCGGTCGCCTTGTTCTCGACTTCGCCCTCACCCTCGGTGATGAACACGGCCTCGATGTGGTTGGCGTACCAGAAGTCGTTCACCGTGCCGGCGTAGAGCGTGGTCTCGTGCACCGAGAAGCCCAGCTTGTCCTTGGCCAGGAGAATGCGCTTGCTGCGCCAGTTCTCGGTCTTGATGTCGGCGTCGGTGTCCTCGATATCCGAGAGGTGCCGGACGATCACGTTTCCTCCTGCGAATCTTTGTTCAGTGGTGCACTGCGCGGGTACTCGCCCACACGCAGCTTGCCGCACGACGTGCCGGGGCCGGGAGAGGTGAAAGCCGATCGACGGCCTTTTCACCCTCCCGACCCCGTGAGCTCAACGTCGAATCAGGCGAGAACGGACTTGACGGAGTCGCGAACGATCGCCAAGCCCTTCTCCAGCTCCTCGTCGGAGATGGTCAGCGGCGGCATGATCTTCAGGACCTCGCTGGACGGACCGGAGGTCTCCATCAGGAGCTTCCGGTCGAACGCGGCCTTGGAGATCTTGCCCGCCACGTTGGTGTCCTCGAAGCCCAGACCGCGGGCCAGACCGCGGCCCTTGGCCATCGCGCCACCGTGCTCGGCGGCGATCTCCTCCAGCACCTGGCCGACGCGCTCGCCCTTGGCGATGGTGGCCTTCTCCAGCGTGTCGTCGGACCAGTACAGGCGGAACGCCTCGCTGGCGGTCACGAAGGCCGGGTTGTTGCCGCGGAAGGTGCCGTTGTGCTCGCCGGGCTCCCACACGTCGTGCTCCGGCTTGATCAGCGTCAGCGCGAGGGGCATGCCGTAGCCGCCGATGGACTTGGACAGGCAGACGATGTCGGGCTTGATGCCGGCCTCCTCGAAGGAGAAGAACGGACCGGTCCGGCCGCAACCCATCTGCACGTCATCGACGATCATCAGGATCCCGTGCTTCTGGCACAGGTCGTAGAGACCGCGCAGCCACTCGGGACGGGACGAGTTGATGCCGCCCTCGCCCTGCAGCGTCTCGACGATGACCGCCGCCGGCTCGTTGAGGCCCGAACCGCTGTCCTCGAGCATGCGCTCGAAGTACAGGAAGTCGGGCACCTGGCCGTCGAAGTAGTCGTCGTAGGGCATCGGGGTGGCGTGCACCAGCGGGATGCCCGCGCCGCCGCGCTTCATCGAGTTACCGGTGACCGACAGCGAGCCCAGCGTCATGCCGTGGAAGGCGTTGGTGAAGCTGATGATCGACTCGCGGCCGGTGATCTTGCGGGCCAGTTTCAGCGCCGACTCGACCGAGTTGGTGCCCGTCGGGCCGGGGAACTGGACCTTGTAGTTGAGGCCGCGCGGCTGGAGCACGTTGGAGCTGAAGCTCTCCAGGAACTCGGCCTTGGCCTTGGTGGCCTGGTCGAGTCCGTGGGTCACGCCGTCGCGCTCGATGTAGTCCAGCAGCTTCTGCTTCAGGGCCGGGTTGTTGTGGCCGTAGTTGAGGGCTCCGGCGCCCGCGAAGAAGTCGAGGTAGCCGGTGCCGTCCACGTCGTAGAGGTAGCTGCCGACCGCGCGGTCGAACGTGGTCGGCCACGTTCGGCTGTAGCTGCGGACTTCCGATTCAAGGGTGGCGAAGATGTCGTTCACGGATCCTCCGTTCGGCCGACGGCGCGCGGGCGCCCGGCGCTTCAGGGACGAACAAGATTGGGTGCTTGAGTCAGGCGGCGTCGAGCGGCCCGATGCGGTACAGGTCTTCCCCCAGATGCGAGTCGGGGAACAGGTCAGCGGTGAACAACTCGCTGCTGTTGATCTCTGCGGCTCGGTCGCGCGCCAGTGCGCTGAATAGCTTGATCGACGCGGCGTTGTCCGGGGTGATCGTGGTCTCCAGGAACCGCACGCCGCGCCCCTGCACGCGGTCGAGCAGGTGGTTCAGCAGCTTGCCTGCCACGCCACCCCCGCGCTGGGAGGCGTCGACGGCGATCTGCCACACCACGATGGTGTCCGGGGCGTCGGGCCGGATGAATCCGGTCACGAAGCCCACGACCGCACCGTCGACACGCGCCACCGCGGAGGTCTGCGAGAAGTCCCGGCACCACAGCAAATATGCGTAGGACGAGTTCACGTCGAGCACTGCCGAATCTTGGGTGATCCGGTAGAGCTCTGGGCCGTCCGCGACGACCGGAGCGTCGATCTCCAACCGTCCGGCTGAACCGCTTCCGCCATTTCGATCTTCGTGCTTATGGCTCGGTTTATCGCCGGTCATGTTTTGCCAACTTAACAGAACATCCGTCTTGGGTCAGGTTCTGGCGCCTTTCTTCCGGCATCTACCAGGCGATTCGCAATTTTACACGTGAGAAGCACTACAGAAACGTTGATCCGTCGTCTCGGCCGGTGCTAGCCCCTATCTTCGGGGATTTGCAGGACAATTTCCGGCAAGCTCTGACCTGCGCAAACGGTGAGTTGAAGAGTGAGCGATCAGCGTCGGGCAGGAAATCTTCCGGTGTTGCGAATACCGTCAGATCCGGTGGAAATGGCAGCGGGCGCACTCTCCGGGGCCGGCACGCCCCGGGCGAGTGCGCCCGCGTGTGGGAACCCGTGCCTGCGTCCGGGTCCCCGTGGAGGGAGGTCGATCAGACTCCGGCCAGCGACGAGATCCAGTCGCGGTACTCGGTGATGTTGACGTAGGCGGTCGAGGTCGCGCGGTCGCTCGTGGAGGCCACGCCCACCTGCTTGTCACCTGCGAACATCGGGCCGCCCGAGTCGCCGCCTGCCGGGATGCCGTCACCGCGCGAGGCGCAGATGGCCTGGCCGCCGCGGTAGTCGGTGCAGTCGCCGTTGACGCCGGTCACGTTGACGTCGGCGACCTTGAGGATCGGCGCCTGGCACTCGATCTCGGGCTTGTCGGTGCAGGTCGCGCCCCAGCCGTAGGTCTGGACCGTGTCGCCGGTGTTGACGGTGCCCGCGTCGCCCAGCGGCGCGTAGTCGGTCTGCACCGCGTGGTCGATCTTGACCAGCGCGATGTCGGCGGTGTCGTGGATGTGCACCTCGCCCGGGATGGCGTTGGCGTGCTCACCCTTGGTCTGGTCGACGTCGCCGATGTTGAAGCTCAGGCCGTTGCCGTCGGCCGCGTCGGCGACGCAGTGCTGAGCGGTGAGGACCCACTCGGGGGCGATGATGGAAGCGGTGCAGGTCTCCTGGTCGTTGACGAACAGGCGGGCCGCCCAAGGCGCGCTGTCCACCTCGCGGCCATCGATGATGTACGGCTGGACGTCCTGCGGAGTGGTATCAGCTGCTGCCTGGGCGGGCACCGCCAGCAGGCCGCCGGCGATCACGGCACCGGCGAGTCCGGCGAGATTGCGGACGAGCGACACGTTGGTCTCCTTCGGTTCGCGGATTGGGCGAGGACCGAAATCGACCTTCACTCGACCGAGTGGCGCTGTCCATTGCTTGAGCACAACTCGCCAATTACCGGGAAATACCCGCGTGGCAATTCCACGTATTTCCCAACGGAATTCGGACTCCGCCGATCTCGACCGGCTACCGGGAGTCGTGGAGATCGTTCCGTCAGGCGGGGTTTCGGCGCAACTCCCGGTATTCCTTGATCACCAGCACGATGATGACGATGTCCAGCACGGTCAGCACCGGCAGCACCCACGAGTGCGTCTGCACACCGCGGACGAGCTCGAAGAGCACGAACAGCCCGAGCGCGGTGATCGCGGCCGGGTACCAGCGGACGGCCTTGCGGAGCAGCGCGATGACCAGGACGAGCTTGATCAGGCCGTGGACCAGCAGGTAGCCGATCACGAAAGCGCGGGCGCCACCGGTGAAGTGGCGCACGGCCTCCTCGAAGTGCCCGGCCAGCGGACCGGTCGGCGGGCCGAGGAGGTCGCGGGTCACCGCCCCGTGCGCGATCCGCGTCAGCGCGCGCGGCGGGAAGAAGATCAGCAGCACGCCGCCGGCCAGCTGGCTCACGGCGTCCAGCCCCTTGAGCCACACGGCCGCGCGGAACAGCCGATCGGTCATCGTCGCCTCAGCGCCCACGCCCCCATGATGCGCCGCATCGCCGAGGCGGACGCGCGGAGCCGCCGGGGCTCTGAGTTCGCGCGAGGGGAGTCGGGCAGTTCTGGTCCGAACCGTCCCGAGATCATGTCCGCTTCGTCCGGTCGGTTCGGACCAAGACCGCCCGGGGAGCCCCTGCCCGGTGGGTCAGAGGACTTTGGTCATGAAGACGCTGTTGGGGTCCTTGCGGTATTCGGCGAACGGCTCGCAGTAGGCGAAGCCGTGTTTGAGGTAGAGCTTGCGCGCCGGTTCGAAGAATTCGGCGGAACCCGTTTCGAGGCTCAGCCGGGTGTAGCCCATGAGTTTCGATTCGCCGATGATGTGCTTCAGCAGGTGAGATGCGATTCCGCGATTCTTGTGCCCGGGGTCGGTTCGCATTGATTTGACCTCGGCATGCTCAAGATCGATTTCTTTGATCGCTCCGCAGCCCAGCACCGCGCTCCCCTCGCGCGCCGACCAGAACGTCACCCCAGGTCGGCGCAGGGAACTGAGCTCCAGCGCGTGCGTGCTCCCGGGAGGGGAGATCGCCCGCATCTCGCTGAGATGGCCGTGCAGGAAAGCCTCGATCTCCGGACCTGTCAGATCGTCAACGATAATGCGCACGAGCAAACCCCACCAGAATTCACGATCGACATCCGCTGGGACGGTATAGGTCGAGGTCGTCCGATGTCCAGCGCCCCTGTGGAAGTGATCTTCGGTCGTCGAAAAACCAGGTCGTAATCGCAGGTTGGGGGCAGTTCGTTACATTTTTGCTGGTCTCGGGACCAAATTTCACCCCGACGGCTGTGGCGGAACGGACACAGCCGTACCCGGTCAGTTAAAAGCCCTGGTCAGGTACGCTCGGAGCCGCTGAGGGGACTCGAACCCCTGACCATCCGCTTACAAGGCGGGCGCTCTACCAGCTGAGCTACAGCGGCGACGCACGAACGATGTGTGCGCGAACATCGTAAGCGCCGCCGCACCCGTGCTGGGAAGCGGCCGCGCTTGCCTCGACGACCAGGTGATGGAAGCCACAGATGCCGAGTGCAACGGTCCGCTCATGACAGGCGATGCCCGAGGGGAAGATCAGCCACGGCGGCGCCCCGTTCGCGGGGTGCGGCAGGAAGGAAAGACCGCGGTGGGAATCACGCAGCGCGCGCGTGGTGTGCTGCGGCGGCGCGACCCCGAGCAGACGATCGTCCCGGGCTCTCGCAACGTCGTCTTCGGGCCCTCGCTGCCCGACGAGTCAACCGTCCACCTGGTCCTGGACCTCGGCCTGCGCATCGGTGAGGTGCAGATGGCCAGCGGTGCCGGTGCCTCGGACGTCACCGCGACCATCATCGGCGTGGTCAGCGCCTACGGTCTGCCGCACTGCGAGGTCGACGTGATCTACACGTCGATCACCGTCTCCTGCTACCGGGGCACCGAGCAGCCGCCGATCACCTCGCTGCGCGTGGTCCGCAACCGCTCCATCGACTACACCCGGCTCGCCGACGTCGAGAAGCTGCTGCGGCGGATCACCGCGGGCGAGATCAGCGCCAGCGACGCCTACGCCGAGCTGGACCGGATCACCACCGCCCCGCACCCGTTCCCGCGCTGGGTGGCGACCCTGGCCTGGGCGGGCATGGCCGCGTCGCTGGCCGTGCTGCTCGGCGGCGGCGAGGACCCGTTCCTGCCGCTGGTCGCCGCGGGCACCACCGCGCTGGTCGACCGGATCGGGCGGTTGCTCAACAAGCGGGCCCTGCCGTTCTTCTTCCAGCAGGCCGTCGGCGGCGCGATCGCCACCAGCCTCGCGCTGGGCGCCTACGCCGCCGGGATGCTGCACGACCCGCCCTTGGCGATCGCCGCGAGCATCATCGTTCTGCTGTCCGGAATGACCGTCGTCGGTTCCATGCAGGACGCCATCACCGGCTACAACGTCACGGCGGCGGGCCGGATGGCCGAACTGGCGATGATGACCGCCGGGCTGATCGCGGGTGTGGTCCTGGCGCTGTACGTGGGACTGCGCATAGGCGGCGACAACGTGGCCGGGCTGGACGCCCAGTCGCTGGGCAGAGCCCAGGTGAGCACGCCGGCGCTGCTGCTGTCGGTGCAGATCCTCGCCGGTGCCTCCACCTCGGCGTGCTTCGCGCTGGCCAGTTACGCGCCGCCGCGCCCGCTGCTGATCGCGGGCATCGGCGGCGGGGTGGCGGCCGGGGTGCACGCGACGCTGATCGTGCCGGGCGGCGTGGAGCTGAACCCGGTGCTGGCCGGGGCCGTGGCGACGACCGTCGTCGGTTTCGCGGGCGGCATCGTCGCCCGTCGGCTGGAGATCCCGGCGCTGGTCGTCGCGGTCTCCGCCGTGTCGCCGCTGCTGCCCGGTCTGGCGACCTACCGGGGTCTGTTCGAGCTGTCGGTGCTCCGCAGCCCGACCGGTGTGGCGACGCTGATGCTGGCGGTGGCCACCGGGCTCGCCCTCGGTGCGGGCGTGGTGCTCGGTGAGTACCTGGCGCAGCCGGTGCGCAGCAGGCTCGGCCGGCTGGAGCGGCGGATCTCCGGGCCGAGGCTGTCCGGCCCGCTGCGCCCCAGCAGGCGGCGCCTGGACTGAACGCCGACTTGCCGCGTTCCGCAACGGGAACGAAGTTAAGGCCCCATCCGGACCGAAACACGCGGGTGTGTTTGGTCCACACGAAGCACGCGGCGGCGGTGCGGGTTAAGTAGCCTCACAACTACAGGTGGATACACGGCAGGAGGGTTTCCGGTGAGCGAGGGCGACGGGCCCAACAGGAGTTCCAACCGGGCGGACTTCGTAGTGGTCGCCAACCGACTTCCCGTCGACCTGGAGAAGCTGGAGGACGGCACCGAGCGCTGGAAGCACAGCCCGGGTGGTCTGGTCACCGCGTTGGAGCCGTTCCTGCGCGCTCGTCGCGGAGCCTGGGTCGGCTGGCCGGGTGTCGCCGACGTCGACGTCGAGCCCTTCGACGACGACGAGATGCAGCTGTACCCGGTCCGGCTGTCGGCCGACGAGTTCGCCGAGTACTACGAGGGCTTCTCCAACGCCACGCTGTGGCCGCTCTACCACGACGTGGTCGTGCCGCCGGTGTTCGACCGCTCCTGGTGGCACGCCTACCAGCGGGTGAACCGCCGCTTCGCCGAAGCCGCCGCGGAGGTCAGCGCCGAAGGCGCCACCGTGTGGGTGCAGGACTACCAGCTCCAGCTGGTGCCCGCGATGCTGCGCGAACTGCGGCCGGACCTGCGGATCGGCTTCTTCCTGCACATCCCGTTCCCGCCGGTCGAGCTGTTCATGCAGCTGCCGTGGCGGACGGAGATCGTGCGCGGCCTGCTCGGCGCCGACCTGGTCGGGTTCCACCGGCCCGGCGGCGCGCAGAACTTCCTCTGGCTGGCCCGCAGGCTCGCCGGCTTCGAGCCGAGCCGCGGCCAGGTCGGCGTGCGCAACCGGCCGGGTGTCGTGCAGGTCGGTGACCGGACCGTGCGGGTGGGCGCGTTCCCGATCTCCATCGCCTCCACCGAGCTGGACAAGCTGGCGCGCAGCAAGGACGTTCAGCAGCGCGTCAAGAAGCTGCGCGCCGATCTGGGCAACCCCCGCAAGATCATGCTCGGCGTGGACCGGTTGGACTACACCAAGGGCATCGACGTGCGGCTGCACGCGATGCACGAGCTGCTGGCCGAGGGCCACATCAAGGCCGAGGACGTGACGATGATCCAGGTCGCCACGCCCAGCCGGGAACGCGTCGAGCACTACAAGCAGATGCGCGAGGACATCGAAGGTCAGGTCGGCCGGATCAACGGACTCTTCGGGCGAGTCGGTCACCCGGCCGTGCATTATTTGCACACGTCGGTGAACAAGAAGGACCTCGTCGCGCTCTACGCCGCCGCCGACGTCATGGTCGTCACCCCGGTGCGCGATGGGATGAACCTCGTCTGCAAGGAGTACGTCGCCTGCCGCTACGACCTGGGCGGCGCACTGGTCCTCAGCGAATTCGCCGGAGCCGCCGCGGAACTCACCAGCGCGTTCTTGGTCAACCCCCACAACCTCGACGGCGTGAAGGACGCGCTGCTCGCCGCCCTGGAGATCGACCAGGCGGAGGGTCGCCGTAGGATGCGCGCTCTGCGTAGGCAAGTGCTCACGCACGACGTCGACCGCTGGGCGCGGTCGTTCCTCGAAGCGTTGGGCGCACCCCTCGTGGAGTAGCCGGCGGTAACCGGTCCGGAACACGGATCGCACCTCGTCGGCGATACTGAGCAGAACCGGTCGCCAGCAGTCGGTCATCGCCGCGGCGAACCGGATCGATCCATCCAGACTTGACCCGCCCCCAAGGAGTATGGCGTTGACCGCCGAAGCCCTGCCTGCGGAGCTGCGACGCGTGATCGTGCAGCTCGCGCGGACGCCTCGACTTCTGGTCGCTTGTGACTACGACGGCACGCTCGCACCGATCGTGGCCGATCCGACTCAGGCCAAACCGCTACCCGAATCGGTGCACGCGCTGCGGTCGCTCGCCGCGCTGCCCGCCACCACCACGGCGGTGATCTCCGGTCGCGCGCTGCGCGACCTGGCCACCCTGTCCAGGCTGCCCGCCGAGGTCCACCTCGTCGGCAGCCACGGATCCGAGTTCGACGTCGGCTTCGTGCACGGCCTCGAACCCGAGGCCACCCAGTTGCGCACCGAGCTCCAGGTGGCCGTCCAGGACATCGTGCGCGGCCAGACCGGCGTGACTCTGGAGGCCAAGCCCGCCAGCGTCGCGGTGCACGTCCGCCGCGCCGAGCACGACGTCTCGGAGTCCGTCCTCGACGCCGTCCGCAACGGTCCCGCGCAGTGGGACGGCGTGCAGGTCACCGAGGGCAAGGCCGTCATCGAGCTGGCCGTGGTGCAGACCGACAAGGGCAACGCCCTCGACGCGCTGCGCCACCAGGTAGGCGCCACCGCCGCGATCTTCCTCGGCGACGACGTCACCGACGAGAAGGCGTTCGCCCGGCTCCAGGGGCCTGACCTGGGCATCAAGGTCGGCGAGGGCGACTCGCTGGCCGCGCACCGGATCAGCAGCACCACCGACGTGGCCACCGTGCTGGCGTTCCTCATGGAGGAGCGGCGCACCTGGCTCTACGGCGAGCAGGCGCCGCCCATCGAGCGGCTGACCATGCTGTCCAACGAGCGCAACATCGCCCTGGTCACCCCGGACGCCCGGGTGACCTGGATGTGCCACCCGGGTCCCGACTCGGCAGCCGTGTTCGCCGACCTGCTCGGCGGGCCCGCCGCCGGTCACTTCAGCATCCGCCCGCACGTCGGCGGCAACGGCGGGCAGCGCAGCCCGCTCCCGCTGGGCCAGCGCTACGTGCCCAACACCATGACGGTCGAGACGCGCTGGTCGCGGCTGCTGGTCACCGACTACCTCGCGCACTGCACCGACAGCCACCGCACCGACCTGGTGCGGGTCCTCAGCGGCAGCACCACGGTGTCGGTGGAGTTCGCGCCACGTCCCGAGTTCGGCCAGGTGCCGGTGCGCATCACCCCGGAGGCCGGGGGCCTGCGCGTGCAGGGCACCTCCGAGCCGATGGTGGTGTACTCGCCGGGCGTGCAGTGGGAGATCGCCTCCGACGGCGTGCACCAGTCGGCGAAGGCCGTCATCGAGCTCACCGAGGGCGAGCCGGTCGTGCTGGAGATGCGCGGCGGCACCGAAGACCTCACTCCCACCGACGAGCCCGCCCGCCGGGCCGAGTCCGAGGCGTACTGGTCGGAGTGGATGAAGACCCTGTCGCTGCCGGAGGTCGAGCGCGAACTGGTGGCCCGCTCGGCGCTGACGCTGCGCGGCCTGGTGCACTCCGACACCGGCGCGATCATGGCGGCCGCGACCACCTCGCTGCCGGAGGAGATCGGCGGCGTCCGCAACTGGGACTACCGCTACTGCTGGCTGCGGGACGGCGCGATGACCGCTCAGGCGCTGGTCACGTTGGGTTCCAACGCCGAGGCGGAGGGGTTCCTGGACTGGCTGCACCGGGTGCTGGAGTCCGTTCCCGGCCCGGAGCGGCTGCACCCCCTGTACTCGCTGCAGGGCACCGGTCTGGGCCCGGAGGCCGTCATCGACAGCCTGCCCGGCTACGCCGGATCCCGTCCGGTGCGCGTCGGCAACCTCGCCGACCAGCAGGTCCAGCTCGACGTGTTCGGTCCGGTCGTGGAGCTCATCGCGCACCTGGCGCAGGCCACCGGCACGGTCCGGGAGAACGACTGGGAACTGGTCACGGCGATGGCCGACGCGGTCAGCAAGCGCTGGTTCGAGCCCGACCACGGCATCTGGGAGGAGCGCGACGCGCCCCGGCACCACGTCTACTCCAAGGTGATGTGCTGGGTGACCCTGGACCGCGCGGTCAAGATCGCCGAGGCCTACGGCCGCGAGGTCGAGGACGGCTGGGTCTCGCTGCGCGACCAGATCTCCGAGGACGTGGTGAAGAACGGCTGGCACCCGGACGTGCAGGCGTTCACCACCGCCTACGAGGGTTCCGACCTCGACGCGGCATCGCTCTACGTCGGGCTGTCGGGGCTGATCGACCCGTCCGACGAGCGGTTCCGCGCCACCGTCACCGCGATCGAGGCGGAGCTGCGCAGCGGCTCCACCGTGTACCGCTACCGGCGGGACGACGGTCTGCCAGGTGACGAGGGCGGTTTCCACCTCTGCGCGGCGTGGCTGATCGAGTCCTACCTGCTCACCGGTCGCCGCACCGAGGCGGAGGAGCTCTTCCAGCAGATCGTGGACACCGCGGGGCCGACGGGCCTGCTGTCCGAGGAGTACGACCCGATCGCGGAGCGCTCCCTGGGCAACCACCCGCAGGCGTACTCGCACCTGGGCCTGATCCGCTGCGCCCAGCTGCTGTCCGCCTGAACAACCCCCGGAACGGGCCGCTCACCGCTTCGGTGAGCGGCCCGTTCGCTTTTTCCGCCGTCGTTGGTCACGTTTCGGGGTTTTGGGCCACTCGGGTGATCTCCGGGCGATAGCCTCGGCGCGAAAACGTGCGGAAGGGGCGTACCGGAATGACCGTGCTGCTGGTCGTCTTGGTGTTGCTGCTGGTCGTGGTCGCGGTCGTCGCCGTGGTGCTCGGGATGCGAGCGCGGCGGGCGGCCCGGCAGGGGGAGTCCCGGGCGGGAGTGCCGCAGGACCCCTTCGGGACCGGCGACCAGGACTCGTTGCGAGGTGATCCCCGTGCGCTCAAGGCCGGGGACATCGTGGAGATCCGCTCGACCACCTACACCGTGCGCGGGAGCCTCCGCCTCGACGAGGGCGGCTGGGGCTGGTCGGAGCACCTGCTCGACGACGCCAAGGGCACGCAGGTGTGGCTGGCGGTCGAGGAGGACCCGGACCTGATCCTCACGCTGTGGACGCCGGTCACCGGCGTCGGCGCCCCGGGTGAGCCGACCGTCGAGCACGACGGCCGCACCTACCGCTCGGGCGAGTCGGGTTCGGCGAACTTCCGCAGCGAGGCCACGACGGGTCTCGATGCGGAGGGAACCGTGCGCTACCACGACTACGAGACCTCCGACGGCGCGCTGCTGGGCTTCGAGTCCTACGGCGGCGCCGCGTGGGAGGCCACCGCGGGCGAGAAGCTCGGCCGCTACGACGTGCTCATCTACCCGACGGCGGATTGATCGATGAAACCCAGGTACTGGATCGTCATCGCGGCGGTGGCCGTGGTGATCGCCCTGATCGTCGGGCTCGTGATGATCTTCGCCGGTGGCGGCGGGGCGCGCGGTTACGTCGCGAACAACTACACGCGCGCCTCGCACCTCGACATCGCCGGTGACGACGACAACGAGGCCTACACCAGCCCGAAGCCGCCGAAGACCGTCGCCGCCGAGATCACCGCCAAGTGGCGTCCGCAGGCGCAGTCCTCGGACGCCTCGGGCACCTACCTGCGCTACTCCGACGACGCCGTGATCATCCAGCCGCACCAGGCCGGCTCGGTCATCCACCTGATGGACGCCGACCGCGCCTACCACCGCTACCACAGCCACGTCGGGCACGTGTGGGGCTGGACGTCCACGCGCGGCGAGAGCTTCCGCGGCGGCGGACCGGGAGTCGGCAAATGATGAGCGGACTCGCGCACCGACCACGACCTCCGCGGGCGGCTCCTGCCGGGCTCCCGCGCTGACGCACCACGACACGGGAAGGGCACACCACCTTGCTCAACGAACTGCTCGCCGGCCTGTTCGCCGCGGTCGCCTACGGGGTGATCGGCGTGGCGATGATGGCCCTCGGCTACGTGCTCGTCGACCTCGCCACCCCCGGCAAGCTGCGCGACCTGATCTGGGTCAACCGGAACCCGAACGCCGCGCTGCTGCTGGTCTCCGGACTGCTCGGCGTCGGGGTCATCCTCACCACCGCGATCATGGCCAGCGCCGACGACCTGCTGCTCGGCCTGGTCGGCACGGTCGCCTACGGCCTGCTCGGACTGGTGCTGATGAGCCTGTCGTTCCTGCTCATCGATGCCATCACGCCGGGCAAGCTCGGTGACGAACTGGCCTCGCCGAACATGCACCCGGCCACCTGGGTGTCGGCTGCTGCGCACGTCGTGCTCGCGGTCCTCATGGCCGCAGCGATCTATTGACGACCACCGAAGCCGCTCCGGCGCAGGACGAGACCGCCGAAGCACCGCGAGGCCGCACCGCGCGGTTCGCGGTGCTGGTGGCGGTGTTCGTCTGCGCCGCGTGCGGACTGGTCTACGAGCTCGCGCTGGTCGCGCTCGGCAGCTACCTGATAGGCGACACCATCGGCCAGGCGTCGATCGTGCTGTCGCTGATGGTCTTCGCGATGGGCATCGGCGCGCTGGCCGCGAAACCCCTGCAACCGTGGGCCGCCGCCGCCTTCGCCGGCATCGAGCTGCTGCTG
Organism: Saccharopolyspora sp. NPDC049357; assembly: GCF_040677225.1. Taxonomy (NCBI): domain Bacteria; kingdom Bacillati; phylum Actinomycetota; class Actinomycetes; order Pseudonocardiales; family Pseudonocardiaceae; genus Saccharopolyspora; species Saccharopolyspora sp. NPDC049357. The sequence continues at coordinate 109,267 of NZ_JBFAQJ010000009.1, forward strand.
GCGCTGCTCGGCGGGCTCAGCGTCCTCGGGCTGTACGCGGCGTTCGCGTGGCTGAGCCTGTACCTCCCGGCGCTGATCGCGACGGCGCTGGTGCTGGGACTGCTGATCGGCGCCGAGATCCCGCTGCTGATGGTGCTGCTGCAGCGCATCCGCAGGCAGGACGCGGGTTCGGCGGTGGCCGACCTGTTCGCCGCCGACTACGTCGGCGGGCTCGTGGGCGGCTTGGCCTTCCCGTTCCTGCTGCTGCCGCTGTTCGGGCAGGTGCAGGGCGCCCTGCTGGTCGGGATGCTCAACGCCGCCGCCGGCCTGGGACTGGTGCTCACGGTGTTCCGCCGCGAGCTGACCAAGCGCGCCCGGCTGCTGCTGATCGGCGCCTCGATGCTGGTCGGCGGTCTGCTGCTGGGGGCGTACGCGTACGCCGACGACTTCGAGGTCACCGCGCGGCAGGCGCTCTACGCCCACCCCGTGGTGCACGCCGAGCGCTCGCCCTACCAGGACGTGGTGCTCACCGAGTCGGTGTCGCTGAGCGGGGCGAAGGACACCCGGATGTACCTCAACGGCGATCTCCAGTTCAGCTCGGTCGACGAGTACCGCTACCACGAGGCGCTGGTCCACCCGGCGATGAACGGCCCGCGCGGGCGGGTCCTGGTGCTCGGCGGCGGAGACGGCCTGGCACTGCGGGAGATCCTGCGCTACCCCGACGTCCGGGACGTGACGCTGGTCGACCTCGACCCGGCGGTGCTGGAGCTGGCCCGCACGGACCCGCGCGTGTCCTCGTTGAACCGCAACGCCTTCGACGACCCGCGGGTGCGCGCGGTGGCGGGCGACGCCTTCAGCTGGCTGCGGGAGAATCGCGAGCGCTACGACGTCGTCCTGGTCGACATGCCCGACGCGGACTCGACCGCGACGGCCAAGCTGTACTCGGCGGAGTTCTACGGCCTGGTCTCCCAGGCCATGTCCGATCACGCCCGCGCGGTCGTGCAGGCGGGGTCGCCGTACTTCGCGCCGAAGGCGTACTGGTGCGTCGAGGCCACGCTGCGCTCGCTGGGCCTGCGCACCACGCCCTACGAGGTGTCGGTTCCCGCGTTCGGGGAGTGGGGGTTCCACCTGTTCACGCAGGGGGAGGAACCGCCGGAACCGCGTCTGCCGCAGGACGTTCCGCCGCTGCGCTCGCTCGACGCCGAGACCCTGCGCGCCGCCCAGACCTTCCCGCCGGACCGCGCCCGGCTCCCGGATCTCACGCCCTCGACGCTGATGCACCCCACGATCCTCGACTACGCCCAGGGCGAGTGGGCCAACTACTGACCCGCGCAGCTGGCCGGGTTCACACGGGCAGTCACCCCGCCGGGTGGGGAATTCGAATTTCGCGCGAAATTCGAGTCCGAACTTTGGCGTTCAAATTTCGCGCGAAATTCGAATAGGGCTGGTCAGGGACTACGGTCCGAACCAGAACTCCTCGCCGGAGCGGGGCGGACCCGACGTCGAGCCGGTGATCAGCTGCGTTTCGAGCTGGATGTGCCGGGGACGGCTCGGTTCGGCGGTCTCCAGCAGGAGTCGGCCCGCCGCGCGGCCCTTCTCCAGCCAGGGCTGGCGGACCGTGGTGAGCCCGGCGCGCTCGGCGTCCGGGATGCCGTCGAAACCGGTGATGGTCAGGTCTTCCGGCACGCGCAGACCGCGGTTCCCGGCCTCGCGCAGCGCGCCGAGCGCCAGGATGTCGGAGGTGCACACCAGCGCGGTGATCTCCGGGTCGATCTCCAGCGCCTGAGCGGCGGCGGAGGCGCCAGAGTCGAGGGTGTGGTCGAAGCGCTCCACCACGGGCACCGTCGTCCAGTCCACGCCGGCTTCGCTGAACTCCTCGGCGAGCGCTGTCAAGCGGGCCTTCTGCACGTGGAAGCTGGCGTTGGCCTGCCGCTGCACGGTGGCCGGGCCGTCGTTGCGGCCGCGCGCCAGGCGCATGCACAGCACGCCGATGCGCCGGTGCCCGAGTCCGATCAGGTGGTCGGCGACGGCTTTGATGGCCTTGCGGTCGTCCGGTCCGACCCAGTCCAGGTTGTCCAGGCGCGGCTGGTCGCAGACCACCACGGGCACAGGGCGTTCCAGCACGGCGGCCAGGTGCGGATCGTCTTCGGGAACGGAGTAGACGACGAACCCGTCGACACCGGCGCGGTGCACCGCCGCGACGTCCTCGCGCTCCGGGCTGGCCGGTATGAGGGTGAGGCCCTGGCCGGCGTCCTCGCAGGCGAGAGCGAGTCCTTCCAGGAATCCGACGGCGCCGGGGTCGCGGAAGGCGTAGGAGAGGTTCTCGGTGAGCAGCAGGCCGACGGCACCCGCCTTGCGGGTGCGCAGCGAGCGTGCGACGGGGTCCGGCCCCGGGTAGCCGAGCCGCCGCGCCGTCTCCAAGACGCGCTTGCGCAGCTCAGGGGACAGCTGATCCGGACGGTTGTAGGCGTTCGACACCGTCGTCCGGGAAACCCCGAGTTCCGCAGCGAGCGACGCGAGGGTCGCAGGCCGCCGGGCATTCGTTGACCGCGCCATGGAGGAACCGTAACGGTTCAGAACCCGAGCGTGAAGCGAGCATGACCTACGTCCCACTGATGTTCGAATGATGAACACGGAGCGACGCGGAGTGATCACGCTCCGGAATTGGGACAGTCGGTGGGGTGACGTTCGGTCAAAACGACGCTACTTTCTCGGGGACCGATTGTAGTGAAGGGTGTCACAAATGGCTGAGGTCGCGTACGTCAACGCCTCCCGCGTCTACCCCGGCAGCCCGCCGGTCAAGGCGGTTGACCAGCTGGAACTGGACGTCGCTGATGGCGAGTTCCTCGTTCTGGTGGGGCCCTCCGGTTCCGGAAAGTCCACGGCGCTGCGCATGCTGGCCGGACTTGAGGACATCGACGAGGGTGGTATTTCCATCGGTGGCAACGATGTCACCAACACTCCGCCCAAGGCTCGGGACATCGCGATGGTGTTCCAGTCCTACGCGCTCTACCCGCACATGACGGTCGCCGAGAACATGGGTTTCGCGCTCAAGCTCCGCAAGACGCCCAAGGCGGTCATCAACGAGAAGGTGACCGAGGCGGCGCGGATGCTCGACCTCGAGAAGTACCTGGACCGCAAGCCCAAGGCGCTCTCCGGCGGTCAGCGCCAGCGGGTCGCGATGGGACGTGCGATCGTCCGCGAACCCAGCGTCTTCCTGATGGACGAGCCGCTGTCCAACCTGGACGCGAAGCTGCGAGTGGAAACCCGCGCCAACATCGCCGCGCTGCAGAAGCGGCTGGGCACCACGACCATCTACGTCACCCACGACCAGGTCGAGGCGATGACGATGGGCCACCGCGTGGCGGTGCTCAAGGACGGGCTGCTGCAGCAGGTGGCGACTCCGCGCGAGCTCTACGAGAACCCGGCCAACGCGTTCGTCGCGGGCTTCATCGGCTCCCCGGCGATGAACCTCAAGACGGTCCAGCTGACCAGCGAGGGCGCGGTGCTCGACGGCACCACGGTTCCGCTGTCCCGCGAGGCGCTGGCCGCTGCCGGCGACCTCAAGGAGGTCACCTTCGGCGTCCGCCCGGAGGCCCTGGAGCTGACCTCCAGCGAGGCCGACGGTTTGGACATGACCGTCGAGCTGGTCGAGGAGCTCGGTGCGGACGCGCTGATCCACGGCTCGATCTCGGTCGGCGGCTCCTCGGAGCGCTTCGTGGTCCGCGCCGACGGCCGCACGCCTCCGGCCCTGGGCCAGCAGGTCAAGGTCGCCCTGCGCGACGCGGGCGAAGTGCACCTGTTCCACCCCGAAACGGGTGAACGCCTGGCCGCCGCCTGATATCCGAAAGCAGCTCGATCACCGCCGTCTCCTGCGGGGTCGGTGATCGCGCCAACGCCCTCGCCCGGTTTCCGGGCGGGGGCGTTGTTGCTGCATGTGGTCGATGTCGCGTTCGGGAATGCATCTGGGGCTGGAGCGTTCGGCTGAAGGGTGCTTAGACTGTAGTTGACAACGGTTTCCGTTACCGTTCGCATCTGGAGTCGCTCGAAAGCGTCCTGACCTGATCACCCGGGAGTGCATCCATGACCGTCCGCAGCCGCACCGCTGTGACCGCTTTAGCCGGACTGACCGCCGGCGCCATCGCGCTGACCGGCTGTTCCTCCGGTGAGACAGCAGCTCCCGGGCCCAACGACAAGATCAAGGTGGTCGCGTCGACGAGCGTGTGGGGCAGCGTCGCGCAGGCCGTCGGCGGTGACGCCGTGGAGGTCGAGTCGATCATCAGCGACGCCGGAGCCGACCCGCACTCCTACGAGAGCAGCCCGCAGGACGCCGCGAAGATCAGCGACGCGAACCTGGTGGTGCTCAACGGCGGCGGCTACGACGAGTTCATGACCCAGGTGCTGGGCGACAACCCCAAGCCGACCGTGCAGGCGGTCGAATCCGAGCAGCCCGCGCCGCCGCAGGGCGAACACGCCGGTGAGCCGCACGCTGGTGAGCCCCACGCTGGCGAGCGGCCCGCGCCGCCGCAGGGCGAGCACGCCGGTGAGCCCCACGCCGGTGAACCCCACGCTGACGAGCACGCAGGTGAGCAGCCCGCGCCGCCGCAGGGCGAGCCGCACGCCGGCGAGCACGCCGGGCACGACCACTCCGTGAACGAGCACGTCTGGTACGACCTGCACGCCGTGCACGAGGTCGCCCACAAGGTCGCCGCCGAGCTCGGCAAGATCCAGCCCGCCAAGGCCCAGGAGTTCGAGGCCAACGCGGCGGCGTTCGAGCAGCAGGTCGCCGGGCTGGAGAGCCGCGTCGGCGAGATCGCCGCAGCTCACCAGGGCAAGCCGGTGATCGTCACCGAGCCGGTCGCGCACTACATGGTCGAGGCCGCCAAGCTCAACGACGTGACCCCGCCCTCGTTCGTCAACGCCATCGAGGCCGAGACCGACCCGTCGGCCGCCGCCGTCGCCGACATCCAGAACGCGATCAACGCCCGCCAGGCCGTTGCCGTGATCTACAACCCGCAGACCGAATCGCCGGTCACCCGCAACGTGCGCGCCGCCGCCGACGCGCAGCGCATCCCGGTCGTCGAGCTGACCGAGACGCTGCCGCAGGGCCAGAGCTACGTGCAGTGGATGGACGCGCAGATCACCGCCTTGCAAGGTGCGCTCAACCGATGACCTCGGAACAAGTCGCGGAAACCACCCCGGACCCGGTGGCGGCTGAGGCCGCCGCCGGGTCTCCGGCCGTCTCGCTGCGCGGCGCGACGCTGGCCTACGGCGAGCGGACCCTGTGGTCCGGGCTGGACCTGGACGTCGCGCCGGGCGAGTTCGTGGCCGTGCTCGGCCCGAACGGGTCCGGCAAGACCAGCCTGCTGCGCGTGCTGCTCGGCCTGCAGGAGCTCAACTCCGGGACCGTCCACATCGGAGGGGAACCGGCCCGGCGCGGCAGCGACCGGATCGGCTACATCCCGCAGCAGCGCGCGCTGGAAGCCAACGTGACCGTGCGCGGCAGCGACCTCGTCGGCCTCGGTCTCGACGGGCACCACTGGGGCCTGGGCTTCGGCGGTCGCCGCGAGCGCAAGCGCCGGGTCGCCGACGCGCTGCGCGCGGTCGAGGCCACCGACTACGCGAAGATGCCGGTCGGGTTGCTCTCCGGCGGTGAGCAGCAGCGGCTGCGGGTGGCGCAGGCGCTGGTCAGCGACCCGTCGGTGCTGCTGTGCGACGAACCTCTGCTGTCGCTGGACCTCTCGCACCAGCGCAAGGTCTCCCGGCTGATCGCCGAGCAGGCCCGCCGCACCGACGCGGGCGTGCTGTTCGTGACGCACGAGATCAACCCGGTGCTGCCGCTGGTGGACCGGGTGCTGTACCTGGTCGACGGCCGGTTCCGGATCGGCACTCCCGACGAGGTGATGAACTCCGGAACGCTCTCGGAGCTCTACCGCACCGACGTCGAGGTCGCGCGCGTCGGCGGGCGGCTGGTCGTGGCCGGAGCCGAGAACGACGATCACCACGTGGTGGGGGCGGAAGAAGCGTGAACGACGTGATGGAGTCGCTGAGCAAGGTGTTCGACTTCGACACCATGATCGACCTGCTCGGCTACCCGTTCGTGCAGCAGGCGCTGCTGGCCGCCGCGGCGCTCGGCCTGGTGTCGGGATGCCTGGCGCCGCTGGTGGTCGCCCGCAAGATGTCCTTCGCCGTGCACGGCACCGCCGAACTGGCCTTCACCGGCGCGGCCGCCGCGCTGCTGGTCGGCGCGAGCGTCGGTGTCGGTGCGCTGGCGGGCGCGGTGGTGGCCGCGCTGCTGCTCGGCCTGCTCGGGCAGAAGCACAGCGAACGCGATTCGGTGATCGGCGCGATCTTGTCCTTCGGCCTCGGTGTGGGCGTGTTCCTGCTGTGGCTGAACCCGGAACGCACGGCGAACAAGTTCAGCCTGCTGGTCGGGCAGATCGTCGGGGTGGACTCCTCCGACGTGCTGCTGCTCAGCGGCTCCGCGATCGTCGTGCTTCTGGTGCTGGCCTTCGTCTACCGGCCGCTGCTGTTCGCCAGCGTCGACCCCGACGTGGCGACCGCGCGCGGCGTGCCGACCCGCGTGCTGACCCCGCTGTTCGCGGTGCTGGTCGGCGTCGCGACGGCGCTGGGCGTCTACACCGTCGGCGCTCTGCTGGTCCTGGCCCTGATGGTCACGCCCGGAGCGGCCGCCGCGCGGGTGACCGCGAGCCCGGTGCGGGCGACGGTCCTGGCCGTGTTGTTCGCGGAGGTCGCGGTGCTGGGCGGCATCCTGCTCTCGTTGGCTCCCGGAGCCCCGGTGAGCGCCTTCGTCACGATCATCTCGTTCGTGATCTACCTCGTCTGCCGGGCCGTTGGCGCCCGCCGACTCGCCCAGGCATCCCGAGCTCCCGTCCCGGCCTGACTGGCGCGGTCGTCGGCGTTGACCGACGCTGGCGGCCGTGCCCAGGACGTACAACCTCGCCAGCACGGCCATCGCGGTGGTGCTGTGCACCATCGGCTACTACCTGCTGCCGGTCGGCGTGCACGGTCTGCAGAGCACGGTGTTCGCGGTGGCCGGCTTCGCGATCGGTCTGGTCGTCATCGCGGCCCTGATCTACTTCCAGGTCCGCGGGTTCCGCTCCGGACGCACGTCGATCGCCTGGGTGGTGGCGGCCTTCTACCTGGCGGTGCTGTTCTTCGCGGCGGCCTACTACGCCATGGCCGCCCACTTCCCGGACGCGGTGGCGGGGCTGAGCACCAAGACCGATGCGCTGTACTTCTCCCTGACGATCACGGGAACGGTCGGCTTCGGCGACATCCACGCCGTGAGCCAACCGGCCAGGGCCCTCGTGGCGCTGCACATCGCCTTCAACATCGCCTACCTCGGCACAGCCCTCGCCGTGCTCCGACCAACCCTGCCTGCGCAGCAGGAGAAGTGAGCGGGGTCAGGCGAGACCGAGGTAGCGGCGTTCGTTGAAGTGCTCTCCCGAGCAGGAGGCGCCGAGGTCGTGACCGATGCGTTCGATGACGTCGGCCAGTTCCAGCCGGGCCAGCCACGGGCGGGGCAGGACGGCCGTGCCGTGGCGGGCACCGAGGATGCTGCCGGTGACCGCCGCCGTGGAATCGCTGTGGCCGGAGTGGTTGACCGCCAGCCGGATGGCGTCGGTGAACTGCTCGGGCTTGGGCAGGGCCAGCGCGCAGTAGACGCCGATCGCCAGCGCTTCCGGGCCCACCCAGCCCTGGCCGAGGCGTTCGATGTGTCCGACGCTGGCGCCGAGCCGGGCCAGGGTGGCGGCTTCCGCGAGGGCGTTGGCGGTCTCGAAGTCCTCCCGCAGCACCCGGCCCGCGGCCTGGTCGACCGCCGCGGGCAACCGGCGCTGCTGCACCGCGACCAGGTGCACGATCAGCGCCAGCGCGCCTGCTGAGGCCCAGCCGCCGACGCCGCCGTGCGTCAGGGACGCGCACTGGCAGGCCAGCTGGTAGGCCATCTCGGGCGTGGGGGAGAAGCCGATCGGGGTGCTGCGGTCGAGGCCGCCGCATCCCTTGGAGGTGTTGCGCGGCCGGTCCGGCGTGCCCAGCTCGGGTTCTTCGAGCGCGCGCAGGCTGGTCAGTCCGGGTGCGCGGCTGACGTAGAGCTCGGGTTCGGCGAGCAGTCCGGTGGCGCCGGGGGCGGGCTTGTCCTCCTGCTGGGTCAGCAGCCAGCGCCGGAGCGCTGCGGCGGTGGATTCGACCGGTCGCCACTGCCCGCCGCTGTTGCCCGTGGTCCACGCGTGCAGGTAGCCCTCACCGGCGAAGAGCGCCATCTGGGTGGCGTCGCCGAGCAGCGCTTGGGGAGCGGGTTCGGTGAGCCCGTTCGGGCCGAACTCGGCGCGGATGTCCTCCAGCGGGGCGTACTCCACGAGGGTGCCGAGCGAGTCGCCGAGGGCGCCGCCGAGCAGGCAGCCCACCGCCCGATCGACCACTGTGGACGTCGTCGGCAAGGGTGGTGCTCCTTCCGCGGCGTCCTGCGCGCCACTCGTTCGGGTGATCGACGCTCTCAGACTTTACTTGCCCGCCTTTCCCGCTGGGAGAGGTTCCGGGACTCGCGCCCTGCACGAACGCGCGCGAAGAAGAGGAATCGGATCTTCCACCTGGCATTTCGGGCATACTCCATTGGTGTGAGCCTGGTGAACGCCTCGGCCTCGCGTGCAGGGCTGATCGCTACCGTGTGTCGGGCGCGGGGGACGGGCCGGAAGTCGAATTTGGGTGAAGATGACGCCGCACGGCAGCTTAGAGGGGACCGCAGGGTTCGAATTCCGCCTGCTGGGTCCGCTTGAGGTGCACCTCGACGGCGTCCCCCTCGAAACGGGGCGCATGCCGGTTAGGGCGCTGCTGGCCTGCCTGCTGCTGGAGCCCAACCAGGTCGTGCCGATGGACCGGCTGATCGACACGCTGTGGGACGACGGACCGCCCGCCAGCGCGCGCACCATCATCCAGGGCTACGTCTCGCGGCTGCGCAAGTTCTTCGGCCACGACGGCCCCGAGATCATCACCCGGGCTCCCGGATACCTGCTGCGCGTCAACGGCGACCGGATCGACGCCCACCGCGCGCGCAACCTCATCAACCGCGCCCACGGACTCGAACCCGCCGAACGATCACGCCTGCTCACCGAAGCCCTGTCGCTGTGGAGCGGGCCGGTGCTCGCCGACATCGCAGGCAGCAGGCTCTACCGGATGGTGGCGCCCAACCTCGACGAGCTCCGGCTGCTGGCGCTGGAGGAGCGGATCGCCGCCGACCTGGAACTCGGCAGGCACCACCAGCTGATCGCCGAACTGTCCACTCTGGTCGACCAGCACCCGATGCGGGAACGGCTCACCGGTCAGCTGATGCTCGCCAACTACCGCGCCGGTCACCGGGCGGAGGCGCAGGCCCGCTTCCACGAGCTGCGGCACCGGTTGTCCCACGAGCTCGGCATCGGTCCCGGCCCCGAACTGCGCGAGCTCTACGAGAAGCTGCTGCGCGACGACCCCGCGCTGCGCAACCACCCCAGCCGCGTCGAACCCGGCCTGGGGATCCGCCGTCCTGTGCCCGCCGAACTCCCGCCCGCCCCGGCGGGTTTCGTCGGCAGGCGCCTGGAGCTGTCGACGCTGGACGCGATGCGGGCGACCAACGAGGAGGGCTTCAGCCTGATCACGGTGCTCACCGGCACCGCGGGCGTCGGCAAGAGCGCGCTCGCGCTGACCTGGTCGCACCGGGTCGCCGAGGAGTTCCCCGACGGCCAGCTCTACGCCTCGCTGCGCGGCTTCGACTCCGAGCACGAACCCCTCACCCCCGGCGAGGCCCTGACCAGCATGCTCAAGGCGCTCGGCGTGGCCGCCGACGCGATCCCCGTCGAGCTCGACGACCGCACCGCCCTCTACCGGTCGCTGCTGGCCAAGCGGAAGGTGCTGGTGCTGCTGGACAACGCCCGCGACTCCGACCAGGTGCTGCCGCTGCTGCCCGGCAGCGCCGCCTCGATGGTCGTGGTGACCAGCAGGCGGCGGCTCGACGGGCTCGTGGTGCGTTCGGGAGCCCGGGTGCTGCCGCTGGAGACCCTGTCCACCGAGACCGCCATCGAGCTGCTCGACCGCGCGGGCGTGCCGGGCAAATCCGCCGCCGAACCCGACGCCGCCGCCGAACTCGCCGAGCTCTGCGGCGGACTCCCGCTGGCGCTGCGCATCGCCGCCGCCCGGCTGGCCGCCAACCCCGCGCGGGGCGTCTCCGACCTGGTGCACGAGCTCACCGACGAGCGAACCCGGTTGCAGGCGCTGGACATCGACGACGACGCCGACACCAGCGTGCGCCGCGCCTTCGACATCTCCTACCGCAGCCTGCCGCCCCTGCACGCCGAGACCTTCCGGATGCTGGGCCTGGTCCCCGGGCAGACCTTCACCGCCCACGCGGTGGCGGCGCTGTGCTCGACCGATCCGGCGGGCGCGCAGCGCCGGCTGCGCGCGCTGGCGCTCGCGCACCTGGTCACCGAGCCGGAACCGGACCGGTTCGGCATGCACGACCTGCTGCGCGCCTACGCCCGCGAACTCCCGGCGGGCGAAGGCGACACCGAGGCGCTGCGCCGGCTGCTGCACTACTACCTGTGCGCCGCCGACCACGCGCGCCGCTTCCTGCGCCCGGCCCGCGACGAGCTCGACTTCTCCGACGCCAGCGAGCACCACCCCGAGATCGGGTCCCGCTCGCAGGCCCTGGAGTGGTTCGACGCCGAGTGGCCGAACCTCGTCACCGCGGTCCGCGCCGCCAACGCCGCCGGGCTGCACGACCTGGCCTGGCCGCTGGCCCGCCTGCAGTTCAACTACCTGATGGTCCGCTGCCCGTGGGAGGACTGGATGCGCGTCTACTCCGACGGCGCCGATTCCGCCCGCGCCGTCGGCGATCCCGTCGGCAAGGTGCTCATGTCCGCCGGTCTCGGCGTGGCCTGCGCCCGATCCGGCAACCTCGACGAGGCCCTGGCGCACTACGAGGAGTCCTACCGGGTCGCCGTGCAGACGGGGGATTCCGAGCGGTTGGCGATGACCCAGGTCAACCTCTCCAGCGTGCTGTTCCGGCTGCGCCGCTACGAAGAGGCCAAGGTGCACTCCAAGGACGCGCTCAAGGTCTACCGCTCGCTCGGCGACCGCTACTTCGTGGCGGGCGCGCTGAACAACCTCGCGATGGTCGAGCAGGTCAACGGCGAGCTGGAAGCCGCGCTGCGGTACCTGCGCGAGGCCGAGGACCTCTACCGCGAGGCCGACGACCTGGAAACCCTGGCCATGGTGCTCAACAACTGCGGCGAGGTCAGCATCGAGCTCGGCAGGCTCGACGACGGCGAGCGCTTCCACCACGAAGCCCTCGACGTCGCCCGGCAGTGCGGCTCGGTGGTGCGCCAGGGTTCGGCCAACCTCGGACTCGGTGACGCGGCGAGGCTGCGCGGCGAGATCTCGGTCGCGCGCACCCGCTGGGAGACCGCCCTCGCGATCTTCGAGATGGAGGGATCTCCCAAGGTCAGAGAGGTCCGCCAGCGCCTCGACGAGATCGCTGGACAGGGCGTTTAGTCCGCGTTTAGCGGACGTGTAGTCCCGGCTGGGAACTTGATCGTGCGGATCAATCCGTGTGCTTGATCCGCACAAGGGCGGCTCTGGGGGAAGTCCAAGGGGGGATTGTCGCCCCGGTCGTCCCGGCCGTACGCGGTCGGGACGACCACGAGGGGGTCAAGGGCATCCGGGACTCCCGGGTGTGGGGGTGTGCAGGCGCTCGGACGGTTCGGGGGAGCCGCCCGAGCGCCTGTTTTCTTCTCTTCTTCTGACCGTGGTCGTCCTGCTGGGCGGTGCGGGTGCGGGAACCTGAGCCGCGCTGTGGACTCCGCGCGCCACTCCTGATGTATGCCAATACACGGCGTCGCGGCGTGCTCGCCACAGCACGGCTCAGAACCCCCGGCGGTGCAGGTTGCTCAGGTGGGGTGAGGAGAAAGCGCCTTCGGCGCTTGCCTGACGATCTCCTGCTGGCCTTGCGTGATGCCTAACCGCAGTTCGTGGGGAGTTCTTCGAGGCAGGGGCGTTTGGCTGTGCGGCCGTCTCCGCTGGAGACTCCTCGGAGGCGGCGGCTGATCCACGGGGCCAGGTACTCGCGGGCCCACTTGATGTCCTCGGCGGCCTGCTCCTGCCAGCTGCGCTCGTCGAGGTCCGGCCACGGCTCGTTCCAGTCCTCCGAGGTCGGCAGGCCGAGGGTCTCGCAGGCGCGCAGCGCGACCCGGCGGTGGCCGTCGGCCGACAGGTGCAGCCGGTCCTCGCACCACGCGCGGGGGTCCTGCAGGACCCGCATCGACCACAGGTCCATCACGTAGCAGCCGTGCGCGTCGGCGATCGAGCGCAGGTGCGAGTTGTAGGTGCCGACCTTGCCCCGGACGTGCTTGAGCACGGGGGTGCGCGCGGTGTCGAAACCCGTGCCGATCAGCACGTCGGCCCCGGTCGCGCGGATCCGGCTCACGGCGTCGTCGAACAGCGCCGCCACCAGGTCGGGGTCGCTGCCCGGTCGGATGATGTCGTTGCCGCCCGCGGTCAGCGCGACCAGCGACGGTTCGAGCTCGATGGCGTGCGGCACCTGGTCGGTGACGATCTGGCGGATCAGCTTCCCGCGCACCGCCAGGTTGGCGTAGCGCAGGTCGGGGTTGTGCTCGGCGATGTGCAGCGCCAACCGGTCCGCCCACCCCCGGTAGACGTCGGTCTCGGCAGTGGCATCAGCCAGACCTTCGGTGAAGCTGTCTCCCAGTGCGACGAAGCTGCTCCAGCGCCCCGATCCCATTCGACTCGTCCCTCCTGCTCATCCCCGCACGCCCGTGGTGGTGCGAAATCAACAGTGGCCCTCGGGAACGTACCTACGCCACCGAAGGTTCCCGCCAAGTGACAAACGGCACTGGACAGTCTAGAAAATATGTCCGATTGGTCTGTTGACTTTGCTGAAACGATGCTCATCCTTGATGCGCGGTGTATCCGCTCGTCACGGGCCGAGAACCTGGATCTTGGCGGGAAACACCGATACGGGTGAACGCCAGCTGCTAATGTCCTTCGGCGGTAGCAGAAGTGACAAGGGGGCTCACGATGACGCGATCGCTGCAGGTCACAGCTCGACGCGCGTCCGCTCGCAGGACGCCGGAGCGGGTGTTTCGCGCGCTCTTCGTCGTGTCCGGTTGATGGGGAACGACGACATGGGGCATTGCGTCGATTCCACGAGGGCCGCGACTCTGATCGTCGGTCTCCGCAACCGTCCTGCAGATCTGGGGGAATCGTGACGGCACCGCAGAATCCGGCGTCCGCGCCGGGGCCGGCGGGCTTCGAGGCACCGAACCGGCGAGCTCCGGAACCGGGAGGCAGGCGCCGAGCGGACCCGCCGTTGCGAGGTTCGCTGAGCGACGCCGGACCCGGAGGTCCGCCGCCCGCACCTCCCGCGCGCCCGGCTCCGCCCGTGCAGCGCCCGGGGCACTTCGACGTGCGCGCCGAACTGGCCGCGCTCGCCACCGAACCGCACCCGTTCGCGTTCTGGCAGCGGGCGGAACAACTTCCCGACCGCTTCGAGCAGGAGCACCGCGGGTCGGGACCGGTCAGCAGGCCCGTCACCGAACCCTCCCGCCCGTCCACCGGCGGATTGCCCTCGCTGTCGGGCGATCTCGGTGGCGCTCCGGCGCGCCCGGCCGAGATGTCCGGCTCCCTGGAGCCCGACGAACCGCGTCACGGCCGCCCGGAGAGCGCGAGCCTGAGCGGTTCCCTGCTCCGGCCCGCCGAGAACACCCGCCCCGCGCCGAATCCGGCTCCGGACGGCGGTCCGCAGCCGCAGGTTCGCGACGGGGTTCTGCGCGGCCCGCTGGCCGACGGCCCGCCGAGCGGCCCGGTTCCGCAGCTCCCCGAGGCACCGCCACCCGCGGAGGCGCCGCGACCGCCCCACCCGCCGATGGCCCAGCCACCCATGCCTGAGCCGCCGATGCGCGAGCAGCCGATGGCCCAGCCACCCATGCCTGAGCCGCCGCTGTCCGAGCCGCCGGTGGCCCAGCCGCCGAGGCCCGAGCCGCCGCTGCCTGAGCAGCCGACGGCGCACCCGCCGATGTCCGAGCCGCCGATGGTGCACCCGCCGAGGCCAGAGCCGCCGGAAGCGCCCTTCGACGAGCAGGCGTCGTCACCGCCGCGCCCGGACGTCGCTCAGCGCCCGGACGGCCCCCCGCCGCCGAGCCCGCCCGCCGGGATGCCTCCGGCCGGTCCGCCGAGCGGTCCGCGCCCGCAGGGTCCGCCGCCGGGTCCGCCGAGCGGCCCGATGCCGCAGGCAGGACCGCCACCGGGGCACCAGGCCCCTGCCGGGCCTCCGCCTCCGCCGCACCCCTCGCCACCTGCGGGAACGCCTGCGCCGCCGAACGGCGGTCCGCAGCGCCCGCCGCGTCCGCAGGGCCCGCCGCCGATGGCGCCGCCGCCACGACCGGGACCCCCGCCGGCTCCGCAGCAGCAGCCCGAGCAGCCGGTCGCGCAGCAACCGCCGCGTCGGCCGGAACCTCCGCGCCCACCGGAGCAGCACCCGGCGGAACCGCCCCAGCAGCAGCCGGATCAGCAGCGTCCGAAGAGCAGGACGCTGCGCACGCCGAAGATCAGCGAACGCGCCGACGGCGGGTTCGGCCCGATGGGTTCGGCCGGCGCCTGGTCGAACGGCACGGGTCGCGCCGGGTACGGGCGCAACACCTCGTGGTCGGCCGACGACTTCAAGGAAGAGCGCCGCGAGGGTGGTGACGACCTGCGCGCCGGTTCCGGTTACAAGCCGGGCGAAACCGGCAGCGGTGCCGTCCCGCAGTTCCTCATCGAGGCCGACGAGCTGTGGGACGACGATGACGGCGGTCGACTCGTGGCACCGCCGGTGCTCGGCGAGTCACCGGCGAGCTTCCGGGACTTCTGACGCGGCGAGACCCGTGGCGAACCGGCGTTCGGGCCGGTCGCGCCGGGGCGCACTGTTAACACTGGCTACCGCTGACGCGAAATGTGAGCTGTGATGGTTGAGACGATCACCTTGTCGGCCCCCGCGGTCGATCTGCTCGGTGAGCAGCTGAACCTCACCGTTCGGCAGTACCCGTTCGAGCTGCCGCGCATCGCGGAGCTCCCGGAGGACCGCAACGTCGTCGCCCAGCGGGTGTGGCAGGAGCTGGAGTCCGCGGGACTGGCCCGCAACGGGCGCCCGGAACCCGAGGTCGAAGACGCGCTGTACCTGCTGTGCAGCTCGGAGGTGTCGATCGCCGCGGCCGGGCTGCTCGACGTCCGCGCCGGGCACCGGCTCGCGGCGCGCGTGGTGGCCACCGGCGAGGTCGGCGTGCTCGGCATCTTCGACGGCCGGGGCATGCGGATGACCTTCCTGCCCCCGAGCGACCTCCCGCGCACCGCCGCCGACCTGCTGCCGGACGCCCCGGTCGGCGCGGGCCCGGCGTTGCGGGCGGTGGCCGACCGGCGCGGCGGCATGCCCGCCGACGCCGACATCGAGGGCCTGCCCGAGCTGCGCGCGGTGACGTCGCGGCCGAAGTTCCGCTTCGGCCACTTCGTCGTCGCGGGTGCCCGGCGGGCGCGCGTGCCCAACCTCATCTGGTTCGACACCGACCAGGGCCGCTACGCGATGCGGGGTGAGCGGGTCGACGGCCAGGACGCCGTGGCCTGCCAGCCCGCCGACAAGCCGACGATCGCGGCTGAGATCGCGACCCTGGTGGAACGAGCCCGCCGCCTCGGGTAGAGGTGGGGTGACCGTTTCGCCGGGAGAGCCACCCGGTCGAGAGGCCGGGGTTTGGCCCCCCGTGAAAGTTAGGGCAGGCTTAGTGTCGTGACGCAGGGGCAGACGGACACGGGCCGGGACGATCGCGATTCGTTCATGCGGTTGCTCGGCGGGCGCAGCAGCGCGATCGACGCGAGCCTGCCGCCGGTCGCCTTCGGCGCCGGCTGGTTCTTCGGCGGCGAGTCCATCGTGATCGGCGGCGCGGCAGCAGTGGTGGTCGGTGCCGTCCTCGGCGGCTACCGGCTCCGCAAGGGCGCCCGCCCGCTCGCGGTCCTGATCAGCTTGCTGGCGGTGATGCTGGGAGCGCTCATCGCGATCCGCACCGGCGACGCCGCCGACTTCTTCCTGCCCCGCCTGGCCAGCAACGCGCTGAGCGCGCTGGCCTGGATGACCAGCATCGCGATCCGCTGGCCGCTGCTCGGTGTGGTCGTCGGCGTCGCGCTCCGGCAGGGCCGCAAGTGGCGGCGCGACCCGGATCTGATGCGCGCCTACAGCCGGGCCAGCTGGGTGTGGGTCGGCCAGTACGTCGTACGGCTGGTCGTGTTCATCCCGCTGTGGCTGGCCGGTGCCACCGGCGCCCTGACCATCGCGCAGGTCGTGCTGACCTGGCCGCTGGTGGCGGTGTGCATCGCGGCGAGCTGGTGGGTGCTGCGCAGGTCGCTTCCCGACGATCACCCGGGCATGGGCCATCCGAGGGAGCCCGCGATGTGACACCTCCGGGGCGCGGGCGCACAATGCGCTCATGTCTCTCGGCAGCGTGATCACCGCGATCGTGACCCCGTTCGACGACCGGCAGAAGGTCGACGAAGAAGCGTTCCTGAACCTGTTCCGACACCTGCTGGCCAACGGCTCCGACGGGATCGTGGTGTGCGGCACCACCGGCGAGGCGCCGACGCTGTCGGACGCCGAGCACCTGCGGCTGGTGGAGCTGGCCGTCGGTGAACGTCCCGAAGGCGTCACGGTGATCGCCTCGACGGGCTCCAACAACACCGCGCACGCCTGCTGGATGACCGAACGCGCCACCGAGATCGGCGCCGACGGCATCCTGTCGGTGACCCCGTACTACAACAAGCCCAACCGGCGCGGACTCGTCCGGCACTTCACCGAGATCGGCAAGGCCACAGACAAGCCGGTGGTGCTCTACAACGTCCCGTCGCGGATCGGTCTGTCGCTCGACCACGACCTGCTCACCGAGCTCGGCCAGGTCGACAACCTCGACTACGTCAAGCAGGCCGACAACGACGCCCTGGCGCAGATCGACGGCCTCGGCCTCTACGCGGGCAACGACGACGGCCTGGCGCAGGCCCTGGACCTGGGCGCCGTCGGCGGCATCCTCGTCGCCAGCCACCTGGTCGGCCCCCGGATGAAGCAGATGGTCACCGATCCGGCCCGCCGCTCCGAGATCGACGCCTCCCTCAAGCCGCTCTACTCGGCTCTGAGCGTCACCACCAACCCCATCCCGGTCAAGGCGGCGCTCAACCTCCTCGGCCACGAGGTGGGAGCCCCGCGCCTCCCCCTGGTCGAAGCGGACGAGTCCGAGCTCCAGGTCATCCGCAACGCCCTCGCCGAGGTCGGCCTCCTCTGACCGAACTCCAAACCCCCGATCACCCAACCCCCAACGCCGCCCCAGGCGTCATCGACCGTGTCCGTCTGGTGACCCGGAACACCCCGATGATCAGTGACCCGATTACCGGGGTGTTCGGTGACCAACCCGGATTACCGCCGTAATCCGGGTTGGTCAGGCTTGGGGGAGGAGGGTTTTGTGGAGGGTGATGGGGTCTTGGGCGAGGGGGAGGGCGGCTAGCCAGGCTGCGGCCGCTGCGCCGGAGCCCGCGGTGCGGGGTTCCGGCCAGGAGCGGGCTTCGAGCTCGGCGCGCAGGGCCTGGCCGATGCGGTTGTCCGGGTGGAGCAGGCCACCGGCAAGGACCACCGGGGAGTGCTGATCGGGCCGGGCCGTCGCCGCGGTGTCGGCCAGCAGGACGGCGGCGCGGTGCACGATGTCCTCGGCCGCGTCGTCCTCCGCGCCCGTGACCAGCGGTGCGAGCTCGGAGAGGTGGATCGGCTCGCTCGCGTTGGCCGCCACGATCACCGCCTTGCGCTCCGGAGCAACCCCGAGGTGGCCGCACACCGCCGCGACCAGCCCCTCCACGGGAGCACCGCGCTCCAGCGCGCGCAGGGTGGCGCGAACGGCTTCGCGGCCCAGCCAGTAGGCCGAGCCCTCGTCGCCCAGCAACCAGCCCCAGCCGCCGATGGTGGCCGCCGTGCGGTGGTCCTCGACGCGTTCGGCGACCGCGCCGGTACCGGCGATGAGCACCGTGCCCCTCGGCTCCGGTGTCCCCGCGGCGAAGGCGACCACGCCGTCGCTGACGGGCGTGGTCTCGCAGCCCAGCCCGAGCCGGGCCCACTCGCTGCGGAAGAACTCGCCGAACGCGGGATCGGCCATTCCGCTCACCCCGGCCATGCCGAGCACGCATCCGCGCACTGCCGCCGGGTCGTGGCCGCCCAGCGCCTCGCGGGCGGCGGCGGCCATCTGCGCGACCGCGTCGGGCGCGGGGTGCGAGTTCGGGTTGCCGCCCGCCGCTTCACCGGTGCCCAACGCCCGGCCGGTCAGGTCGCTGATCAGCGCGCGACTGCTGGTGCCGCCGACGTCCAGACCGAGGACGAGGGTCCTGTCATCACCGTGCATGGGCTCTTTGTACTCTCGCGCGGCGCGATCGGCGGGCGCCGCGACGGGAAGTGGCCAATTCGAGCCCTGGTCTCCGAAGCGGTGAGCAGCTATACATCGACACGTCGTTTCATCCGTCGGGGAGAAGAGAAAACATGGGCGACTCCTGTACGAGCGCCTGCCGCGTTCAGTCTGCTGTGGACATTCGCGGAGGCGCTCGATGACCGTGGACACCCACCATCACCTGTGGGATCTCGACGTCCGCGACCAGCCTTGGATGACCGGCTCGGAGATGGATCCGCTGCGCTGCGACTTCCGACCGGCCGACCTGCAGGCCGCGATGCGCGGGACCTCGGTGGACGCGACCGTGCTGGTGCAGACGGTCGCCGATCCGGACGAGACCCCCGAGATGCTGGTGCTGGCCGAGACCGTCGACCGGGTGGCCGCGGTCGTCGGCTGGGTGGACCTCACCGCCAAGGACGCCCGCGAGCGGATCGGCCGGTTGCAGACCCATCCCTCCGGCGGCTGGTTGCGCGGCATCCGGCACCAGGTCGAGGACGAGCCCGACCCGGACTGGCTGATCAGGCCGGACGTGCTGGCCGGGCTCGGTGCGGTGGAGGACTCCGGGCTGCTCTACGAGCTGCTCGTCCGCCCGCACCAGCTGCCCGCCGCGATCAAGGTCGCCGGGCAGTTCCCGCAGATGACGTTCGTGCTCGACCACTGCGCGAAACCGGACGTGGCCGCCGGAGAGCTCGAACCGTGGGCGAGCCGGATCCGCGCGCTGGCCGCGCACCCGAACGTCGTCTGCAAGCTGTCGGGGCTGGTCACCCAGGACGACTGGGCGGCGCAGCCGGATCCGTCCCGGCTGCGCGCCTACGCCGAGGTGGTGCTGGAGGCGTTCGGGCCGAGCCGGATCATGTTCGGCTCCGACTGGCCGGTCTGCCTGCTGGCCGCCTCCTACACCGAGGTCCTCGGCGTGGCCAAGGACCTCACCGCCGGGCTCAGCGATGCGGAGCGGGTGGCGGTCTTCGACACCACCGCCCGCGAGATCTACAACCTCTGATCCTCGGGGGTCACGTCGTCTTGGTGACCTTCTGCAGGCCGCGGGGGTTGTCGGGGTCGATGCCCCTGGCCAGTGCCAGGCCCAGGGCGAGTTGCTGGGCGGGCAGGATCTCCAGGATCGGAGCGACCTCCTCGGCCGATTCCGGGACCGGGATCCGGTGCGCGGCCGGGGTTTTCGACGCCGCCGAGCCGATCGCGCAGATGTCGGCGCCGCGCTGGTGCACGGCCTCGACGACCTCGCGCGTCGACTCGCCGCCCAGGCCCGCGCTGCACAGCGCGAGCACCGCGGTCTCGGCGTCGATGGCGGCGACCGGTCCGTGCAGCAGGTCCGCGCCGCTGTAGGAGCGAGCCGACAGGTAGCTGGTCTCGGCCAGCTTCAGCGCGGTCTCGTGCGCCGTGGCCAGCGAGTACCCGCGTCCGGTGGTGACCATCCGGCCGGCGAAGCGGTACCGCTGCACGGCCTCCTCGACCGGGTCGGCCGCGTCGGCGAGGGTGGTGGCCGCGAGGTCCGGGAGGGTTCGGGCCAGGGCGGCGTCTCCGCCGCGAATGGCATCGATGAGCAGGTACAGCGCGAGCAGCGTGGCGCTGTAGGTCTTGGTGGCGGCGACCGCCTGCTCCGCGCCGGCGCGGATGTTCAGCGACAGCTCGGCCGCCGAGGCCAGCGGGGAGTCGGTGGTGTTGGTGACCGCCACGGTGAGCGCACCGCTGGCCCGGCCGGACTCGGTGACCGCGACCAGGTCGGGTGAACCGCCGCTCTGGCTGACGGTCAGCAGCAGCACGTCGGTGAGGTCGGGTCGCGCGCCGTAGAGCGTGGTGGTCGAGGGCGAGGTCAGGCCGACGGGCAGTTGCAGGAGCACCTCGATCAGGTACTTCGCGTAGAGCGCGGCGTGGTCGCTGGAGCCGCGCGCCGCGAGCAGCGCGAAGCGCGGGCGGCGTTCGGCGACGACCGCCGCGACCTCGGCGAACTGCGCCTGCCCGGCCAGCAGGTCCGCGAAGATCGCGGGTTGCTGGCCGATCTCGTGCTTCATGTGGGTGCCGGGGGTGGCGGACATCTCGGCCCATCCCTTCCATAAGGTCCAGACCAATTCTACCCGGTCCGGAACCGGAGAGCAGCATCGTTCGTCCGATGGTCGGCTTCAGCACGGCCGCTGGAGCGTCACGGATTGTGGTGAGCGACACTCATTGTCAACAGGAATCGGCGTTAGTGTGCACGCACACCAAAGTCTGAATTGATCAGTGCGGACGATCTGCCGGAGACGCGTTTCGCGGGGCCGCGCAGTCGGGCATGCTCGGAGGTCAGGCTGCGGCGGGTAGGAGGAACGATGCTCGACACGACCGTGTCCGGCGGGGCGGATTCGCAGGGCCGCGCACCACGGGAACCGAAGTACTGGGGGCTCAAGCAGCACCTGCTCGACCTGCTCCGGTCGATGCCGCCCGGTTCACCGATTCCGACCGAGCGCTCGCTGGCCTCCGAGTTCGACGTCTCGCGCACCACCGTCCGCCAGGCGCTGGCCGAGCTGACCGTCGAAGGCCGGCTGCTCCGCGTGCAGGGCAAGGGCACCTTCGCCGCCAAGCCCAAGGTCGCCCAGCGGCTCCAGCTGTCCTCCTACACCGAGGACATGCGGGCCCAGGGCAGGCAGCCGACCTCCCGGCTGCTGGAGGTCGTCGAGGAGGCCGCCGACGAGGAGCTCGCCGTCCTGCTGGGCACCAAGGCCGGTTCCGCCGTGCTGCGGCTGCGCAGGCTGCGGCTGGCCGACGCCGAACCGATGGCGATCGAGACCACGCACCTGCCGCTGGCCCGCTTCCGCGGCCTGACCGCGAAGCTGGAATCGGGCGGGTCGCTCTACCAGGTGCTGCGGGAGACCTTCGAGGTCGAGCTCGGGCACGCCGAGGAGACCATCGAGACCGCCCTGGCCAGCCCGGAGGAGGCCGAACTGCTCGGCTCCGACGTCGGCCTGCCGATGCTGCTGCTGTCCCGGCACTCGTTCGACACCGAGGGGCGCCCGGTCGAATGGGTCCGCTCCATCTACCGCGGTGACCGGTACAAGTTCGTCGCGCGACTCAACCCTCCGGCCTGATTCCATAACTGTGCGCAATCGCGTTTTCGCGCAGTGACACCGCTTTTCGTTACACGTCGTGGGAGTCCTCACGAAAGCCGCCGAGGCGGAGAAATCCGGCCCCGCACGCGCGTTGGTGATGCAGATGTGCGACTCCAATTGCGTGTGTGAGGGAAATGGCGAGGGGCGGAGCGGATTCGGCTGAAGATCAGCCGGAGAAGCAGAGCGAGAAGAAGACGCAGGTGTCACCGGCGCAGGTCGGCGGTGCGGCGCTGGCGTCGGTGACGGCGGCCTTCCTGGGCTCGCGGCTCGGGGTCGCGGGAACCGTCGTGGGCGCGGGCCTGACCAGCGTGATCATCACGATCGGCGGCGCGCTCTACCAGCGGTCGATCGAGAAGACCAGGGAGAAGGCGGTGGTCGCCGCCGCGCGCGCCTCGGTGCTGCGGCAGCGCCGAACCCAGTCCGCCCAGGTCACGGGCACCGAGGAAGCGACCCGGAAGATCCAGGTCTCGGGCACCGAGGAAGCGACCCGGAAGATCCAGGTCACGGGCCTGCAGTGGCCGGGTGGCGAAGCCGTCGAGGAGTCCTCCGCCGAGAGCTCCGGCACCCGAACCGTGCTCTCCCCGCCGGTGCCGCGCCGCAGGTGGGGGCGCTGGACCCTGGTCGGCGCGACCTGCGCGGCGGTGTTCGCGGTGAGCATGCTGCTGGTGACCGGCTTCGAGGGGCTCACCGGCCGCCCGCTGTCGGGTGGTGACGGCACGACGCTCGGGAAGGTGTTCCAGCCCGCGCCGCGAGCTCCGGTCAAGACCGCGCCCGTCGCGCCCACGACCAGCGAACCGGCGCCGACCAGCGAGACGCCGTCGCCGGAACCATCCGCTCCGCCGACCAGCTCGCAGCAACCCGCCCCGAGCGAGCCGCCGACGCAGCAGCCGAGCGAAACCGGTTCGCCCACAACGCAATCCTCGACCACCGAACCGACCTCCGAGTCGATCGCTCCAGGACTGCCGCTCCGATAACTGCGAAAAACGGTGAAATGATCCTGATTCCGGTGCTGATCAAGGAGCAATCGGAGTTGTTTTGCGCACATTGCGCTAAAAGCTGGATGTGATTCCCCTGAGAAAATCTGATACTGGACCGGCGACGGGGCCTTGAGAGATCAGGTCATCACAAGGGAGACACGAGATGAAACGTAGACTCGCGGCTCGCATTGCCGGGACCGTTCTGGTCACCGCGGGCACGGTCGCCGCGCTGACCATGCCGGCCACCGCCACCGCACCCACCGCCGTCCCGGTGGCGGGCACGCTGCTCCAGGCGATGCAGCGAGACCTCGGCCTCACCGAGCAGCAGGCCCTCGGTCGGCTTCAGCTCGAATCCGCCGCTCAGCGCACCGAGAGCACCCTGCGCGACGCGTTGGCCGACTCCTTCGGCGGCGCCTACTTCGACTCCGCCACCGGCAAGCTCGTCGTCGGCGTGACCGACGCGGCCCGCTCCGAGCAGGTCCGCGCCGCCGGTGCCGAGGTCCGCCAGGTCGCGTTCAGCACGAAGCAGCTCAACGGGGTCGTCGACGGTCTCAACGCGGGCAAGGCCCAGGCGCCGAAGAGCGTCACCGGCTGGTACGCGAGCAACAAGCAGAACGCCGTCGTCGTCACCGCCAAGCCGGGTGCCGCGGCCGAGGCCGCGCAGTTCGCGCAGGCCGCGGGCGTGCCCGCCGAGGCGGTGAAGGTCGTCGAGTCGCAGGAGCAGCCCCGGACGCTGATGGACGTGGTGGGCGGCAACGCCTACTACATCGGCAGCGGCGCTCGCTGCTCCGTCGGTTTCGCCGTGGAGGGCGGGTTCGTCTCCGCCGGCCACTGCGGCGGCACCGGCGACACCACCACCGAGCCCAGCGGCACCTTCGAGGGCTCGTCCTTCCCCGGTGATGACCACTCCTTCATCTCCGTCGGCACCGACGACAGCCCGCAGGCCGCGGTGAACGACTACAACGGCGGCACGGTTGCCGTGGCCGGTTCCACGGAGGCCTCGGAGGGCGCGTCGATCTGCCGCTCCGGTTCCACCACCGGCTGGCACTGCGGCACGCTGGAGGCCAAGAACCAGTCCGTGCAGTACGAGCAGGGCACCGTCGAGGGCCTGACCCGCACCGACGTCTGCGCCGAGCCGGGCGACTCCGGTGGCTCGTTCATCTCGGGCGACCAGGCCCAGGGCATGACCTCGGGTGGCTCGGGCGACTGCACCAGCGGTGGCACGACCTACTTCCAGCCGGTCAACGAGGCCCTGTCGGCCTACGGCGTCTCCCTTCTGACCCAGTGATCGGTGACAGCGGCTCCCGCTGACACCACGTCACGCACGACGACCCCCGGGATTCCCGGGGGTCGTTCGTCGTCAGGTCAGGCGAGCCGTGCCCGGAGGTCGCGGGCGGCGGCTTCGGGATCGTCGGCGGCGGTGATCGCGCGGACCACCACGATGCGCTCGGCACCCGCCTCGATGGCCTCGTCGAGGTTCTCCGGGCCGATGCCGCCGATGGCGAACCACGGACGGCCGTGCCCCCGGTGCTCGGCGGTGTGCCGGACCAGGTCGATGCCCGCGGCGGGACGGCCGGGCTTGGTCGGGGTCGTCCACACCGGTCCGGTGCAGAAGTAGTCCACGCCCGGCTCGGTCGCCGCCGAGTCGGCCTGGGCGATGTCGTGCGTGGAGCGGCCGATCACCACCTGGTCGCCGACCACGCGACGGGCGATGTCCACCGGCAGGTCGTCCTGGCCCAGGTGCAGCACGTCGGCCTCCGCCGCTATCGCGACGTCCGCGCGGTCGTTGACCGCCAGCAGAGCGCCGTGCCGCACGCAGGCCTCGGCCAGCACCTCCAGCGCGGCGAGCTCGTGACGGGCCTCCAGCGGAGCGCCGCCCGGGCCCTTGTCGCGCAGCTGGATGATGTCGACACCACCGGCGAGCGCGGCGTCAACGAACTCCGCGAGGTCACCTCGCTCGCTGCGAGCGTCGGTGCACAGGTACAACTTCGCCTCGGCGAGGCGCGCGCGAATCCCGAAGCCGTCCAATCCAGGCATGTCCCCCACCCTAAGGCCTGTCTCGCGGTCCTTTTGCTTGGCGGTGCGGGTGGCGGAAACCCCCGAAGGGGAAAGCGCAGCGGCTCCGTGGTCTCCGTGCGCCGCTCCTGATGTATTCCGCTTACCCAGGGGGTGGACATCGGCGTCGCGGCGTACTCGCCACGAAGCCGCTCAGAACCCGCGGCGGTGCGAGCTGAGCCCCACACCTGAAACAGTGGCTCCGCCGCCTTCCTAGGCAGCTCCTGTGCGTTTGTCCCGTACCAGGCGCTGACGTTGCGATCTGCGGGCGGGTACTGTGGATGGCGGTGAGCACGGGAGCCCGGCGGACCGGGCTGAGAGGGAGCGCAGGGCTCCGACCGTCGAACCTGATCCGGGTCATGCCGGCGCAGGGAGCGTGGAGTTGTCTGAGAAACGAACCGATCATGTCGTCGTGGTGGGCGGCGGAGTCGTCGGCCTGTCGGTGGCCTGGCGCGCTGCCGCGGTCGGCAACCGGGTGAGCCTGGTCGATCCGGCCCCCGCCTCGGGTGCCTCGTACGTCGCGGGCGGGATGCTCGCACCTCTCGCCGAGGCGTGGCCCGGCGAGGAAGAACTCCTCGAACTGGGCTCGACGTCGCTGAACCGCTGGCCGGACTTCGCCGACGAGCTGAGCCGCGCGGCCGGTCTGCCGTCCGGGCTGCGCACCGAGGGAACGCTGATGTTCGGCGTCGACGGCGCCGACCGCGAAGAGCTCGACAACGTCGCCGGATACCTGGCCGGACTGGGCCGCAGCGTCACTCGGCTGACGGGCCGCGAACTGCGCAGGCGAGAGCCATCGTTGGGTCCCGCGGTGCGCGGTGGCCTGGAAGTGCCCGGTGATCTCGCGGTGGACAACCGGCTCGCGCTGACCGCGCTGCGGGCGGCGGCGGAGGCGGCGGGCGTGGAGTTCATCGCCGAACGCGCCGAGGTGGTCCGGCAGGGCGCGGTCGAGCTCGCCGAGTCCACTGTGGAGTGCGATGTCGCGGTGATCTCCGCAGGCGCGCACTCGGGTTCGCTGCACCCGGCGCTCGCCGACCGGATCCGCCCGGTCAAGGGCGAGATCCTGCGGCTGCGGCGACGCGCCACCGCGCTGCCACCGCCGACCCGCACCGTGCGCGGCCCGGTGCGCGGCAGGCCCTGCTACCTGGTGCCGCGCGACGACGGGGGAGTGGTGCTCGGCGCCACCCAGCACGAGGTCGGCTTCGACACCGAGGTCACCGTCGGGGGCGTCCGCGACCTGCTCGCCGACGCCGAGACCGTGATGCCGGGCATCGCCGAGTACGCGCTGGTCGAGGCCACCGCCGGGCTGCGCCCGAGCACCACCGACAACCTGCCGGTGATCGGCTGGCTGGAGCCGGGAGTGCTCGCCGCCACCGGGCACCACCGAGGCGGGTTCCTGCTCACGCCGGTCACCGTCGACGCCGTGCTGGCGCTGCTGCGCGGCGAAGAGCCGGAACCGCTGATCAAGGCCACCGATCCGAGCCGTTTGGGAGGACAGCAGTGAACGTCGTGATCAACGGCGACGCGCGGGAGGTCGCCGCGGGCGCCACCCTCGCGTCAGTGCTGGACGACTTCGGCGTGCCGGAACGAGGCGTGGCCGTGGCGCTGGACGGCGCGGTGGTGCCGCGCGCGTCGTGGCCCGCCACGGCGCTGCACGCCGACGCCACCATCGAAGTCCTCACCGCAGTGCAAGGAGGGTGACCGTGGACGACCCATTGCTGATCGCCGGCCGCGAGTTCGGTTCGCGCCTGATCACCGGGACCGGCGGGGCGAACAACCTCGCCGTGCTGGAGCGCGCGCTGATCGCCTCCGGAACCGAGCTGACGACCGTCGCGATGCGCCGCGCCGACGCAGGTGGCGGCACCGGTGTCCTCGACCTGCTGCGCAAGCTCGGCATCGAGGCGCTGCCCAACACGGCGGGCTGCCGCACCGCGGCCGAAGCGGTGCTCACCGCGCAGCTCGCCCGCGAAGCCCTGGGCACCAACTGGGTCAAGCTGGAGGTGGTGGCCGACGAGGACACCCTCCTGCCCGACCCGATCGAGCTCATGGACGCGGCGGAGCAGCTGGTGGACCAGGGTTTCGTCGTCCTCGCCTACACCAACGACGACCCGGTCCTGGCGCTGAAGCTGGAGGAGGTCGGCTGCGCGGCGGTCATGCCGCTGGGCTCGCCGATCGGCACCGGACTGGGCATCCGCAACCCGCACAACATCGAGATGATCGTCTCCCGCGCCACCGTCCCGATCGTCCTCGACGCGGGCATCGGCACGGCCTCCGACGCGGCCCTGGCGATGGAGCTCGGCTGCTCGGCGGTCCTCCTGGCCACCGCCGTCACCCGTGCCCAGGACCCCGAGCGCATGGCCACGGCGATGCGCAGCGCCGTCGAAGCGGGCCGCCTGGCCTCGCAAGCCGGAAGGATCCCCCAACGCTTCTGGGCCCAAGCCTCAAGCCCCGGCACCCCCATGGGCTGACACCCCCAACACCCACCCTGACAGCACTCCCGAGCCCGGGCGCAGCCTTCGAACTTCGCGCGAATTTCGAACGGACCCCCGCGCCCGGGCGTGTCTTCCCAGGTCAAAGCCCGAAGCCTGGGGTCGTATTCGAATTTCGCGCGAAATTCGAGTCGGAACTTCGGCGTTCGAACTTCGCGCGAAATTCGAAAGACCCGGCCTCAGCGGATGTGGAGGCGTTCGGGGCGGACGAAGCTGATCGTGTAGCTCTTCCAGGGGTTGTCGTAGCCGAAGGTCCGGTCGATGGCCTGGCGGGCGTGGAGGGCGTTCTCGACCAGGGAGCTCGCCAGGAGTTCCGAGGCCGGGGCGCCGCTCGCCGGGATGTCGGGGATCTTCGCCGTGGCCTTGCCGCCCAGCAGGTCGTCGACCGCGCGCAGCGCCGGAACCGCGACCTTGCGCTCCTCGGCGGGGCGGAAGGCCAGCGTGGCGACGTCCTGGCGGAGCGCGTCGAGCGCGATCGCCGCGGCGCGGGTGGCGTGGTTGTCGTCGGTCTCCTCGCCGGTGCCGTCCAGCAGCGCGGGCATGCCCAGCAGGTCCTGGGTGCGGCGCAGCGCCAGCACGTTCGCCGCCTGCAGCGCCTTCGGGAGATCGGCGCCCTGGCCGGAGGCGCGGACGCTGCGCAGCAGTTCCGAGACCGACCAGACGGTGGAGCGGACCGCGCCGCGCACGTCCGGGACGATGCTGCTCGGCAGCACCAGGTAGCTCACGTAGCCGACGATCAGCGCGATCGCCGCGCCCACGGCCGTGTTGGCGGCGAAGCTGATCCCGACGTTGACCAGCGGGCGGTCCAGCGTCATCGCCTGGTCCACCACGGTGATCACGATCAGGCAGCCCAGCACGACCTGGTACTCGGCGCGCAGCCTCGGCATGTTCAGCAGCATCCCGCCGATGACCAGCGGGACCAGCAGGTAGGCGCCCGGCAGCAGGGTGATCAGGATGGCCAGGGCGGTCACGCCCAGCACCGCGCCACCGGTGCGTTCCAGCGCGCCGGTCATGCTGTCGCGGGCCGCGGGAGCCAGCACCACGTACAGCGCGAGCAGCAGGCTCGACGCCGACGGGTCGCGCAGCAGCAGCACGATCACCATGCCGACCGCGACCGCCAGCGTGCAGCGCAGCGCGTGCCGGAACAGCGAGGACCGGAACGACAGGTGCGCGCGCACCGCGCCCAGCAGCCGTTCCCGCAGGGCGCCGTCCTCGGCGGGCGGCACCGGGCTCTCGTCGCGGCTGACCACGGCGGCGCGGATCCGGTCCAGGCCCTGGTTCACGCCGCCGACGGCGTCGGGCACGTCCTGCCGCCCGCCCCGGGCGATGACGGCCTGGGCGGGGTCGCGGCGGGCGGCCATCGGCAGCCCGGTGCAGGCGCGGGAGCGGATCGCGCGGGCGAGCTCGGCGGCGACCTGGTCGGCCTCGGCGACGATCTCGCGGAGCCGTTCGGCCTCGATCCGGTCGCTCTGCTGAGCCTGCGCGAGCAGCGTCTCGCGGGCGGCGCGGAACCGGGCCGAACCCGCCAGGACCTGTCCGAGCCAGGTGCTGGAACCGTCGGCGCGCCACGCGGCAGCGGCTGATTCGAGCACGCCGGGGCCGGGTGTCAGCAGTGTCCGGGCCACCGCGACGCGGGTCGCGTGCCCGGGGTCGGCGACCCCGGTGATCACCCGCAGCAGCAGCGCGAACAGCCCGCCCGCGATGGTCGAGGCCAGCAGGATCAGGAACGGCTGGTCGTTGCCGATCCCGGTCGTGGTGGTCACCAGGGCCGCGGCGGCGAAGATCTGCCCGCCGATGCGGTAGTGCTCACCCAGCGCGGGCAGCATCCCGGTGCCGAACACGACCACCGCGACGGCGAGCCCGGCCAGCACCGGCACCTTGGTCAGCATCGGCCCGACGGCCATCATCAGCACCAGCGCCGGCGTCAGCCACATGAACCTGCGCAGATCGGAGCGCAGCGCCTGACCGCTGGTGGCGGTCAGCGCCAGCACGGTGGTCAGCGCTCCCAGCAGCACCGGGGTCTGCAGCTCGAAGAACCAGCCCGCGAACGTTCCGGCGATCACGGCGAGCACCACCAGCAGCACGTATTGGCGCTGCCGAGGATCCGGCGCACCCGCCTCGGTGGCCATCCATCCCCGTGCCCTTGTCAACACCGCTCTAGCCACGCTCTCGCAAACCCCTGTCGTCCCTCGCCGCGCCCTCCAGGTTCCGCGCCTGGAATTACGCCCCTCTCCGACCTATGTCGACGAGTAGCACCTATCGGGTTACAGGATGCCGACGAGAATCACTCAAATGATTGGTCAGTACGAGCGAGGGCTGATCCGCCAGAAGGTGGAGACCGGTCCCACGCCGGAGCCGAGGGGGTAGGCGTCGGCGACGCTGCGGGTGACGAACCGCTTGCCGCCGCGCACCGCGTCCGGCATCGAGGCGCCCTTGGCCAGCGCGGCGGTGATCGCCGAGGCGAACACGTCGCCGGCGCCGTGGGTGTGCTCGGTGGCGTAGCGCGGGCCGGGCAGCTCGATGGACTCCGTGCCGTCGAAGAGCAGATCGACGCACTCGGGGTCGTCGGGCAGGTGCCCGCTCTTGATCAGCACCCACTCCGATCCGAAGGCGTGGATCGCCTTGGCCGCGTCCAGCAGGTCCTCGCGGGTGCGCGCGTCGATGCCGGTGAGCAGCCGCACCTCGTCGAGGTTCGGGGTGACCAGCGTGGCCCGGGGGAACGCCCGGTGGCGCAGCGCGTCGAGCGCGTCCGGCCGCAGCAGCGGTTCGCCGCTGCGCGACGCGGCCACCGGATCCACCACGAACGGCGTCCGGCCGCCGCGGCCGATCCCGTGCCGGTCGCAGGCGTCCAGGACGGCGTCGATGGTGGCGGCAGAGGCGAGCACCCCGGTCTTGGCCGCGCCGACGCCGATGTCGGAGGCCACCGCGTCGATCTGCGCGGCCACGGTCTCCGGCGGGATCTCCACCAGGCCGGTCACGCCGACGGTGTTCTGCACGGTCACCGCCGTCACGGCGGTCATGCCGTGCACCCCGCAGGCGAAGAAGGTCCGCAGGTCGGCGTGCATGCCCGCACTTCCGCCGGAGTCCGATCCGGCGATGGTCAGCGCGGTGGGCGGAGCGGTCTCGTCGTGCATTCCCAGAATGCTACGTGCCGCGTGATCGCCTCCGATCGCGCAGCCGCTGACTCCTCGGTGGTTTCCGGATAGGCTCGTGACCAGGCAGATCGCAAGAACTCCCCGCACCGTTCGGCCTGAGCATCGCCACCGACGACTTCTGAGTGGCCGGGGCGGCTCGGCTGGAGCCGCCCCAGCCCTCGCGATCAGTCGTTGGCTGCGAGCGGCAGGTAGACCTCGCCGCCGGTGCGGGTGAACTCCTCGGACTTCTCCGCCATGCCGGCCTCGATGGCTTCGACGCTGGTCAGGCCGTGCTCCTCGGCGTACTTGCGGACGTCCTGGGTGATCTTCATCGAGCAGAACTTCGGGCCGCACATGGAGCAGAAGTGGGCCGTCTTCGCCGGTTCCGCGGGCAGCGTCTCGTCGTGGAAGGCGCGTGCGGTGTCCGGGTCCAGCGACAGGTTGAACTGGTCGGTCCAGCGGAATTCGAAGCGGGCGGTGGACAGCGCGTCGTCCCGCTCCTGGGCGCGGGGGTGCCCCTTCGCCAGGTCGGCGGCGTGCGCGGCGATCTTGTAGGTGATCACGCCGGTCTTGACGTCGTCCCGGTTCGGCAGGCCGAGGTGCTCCTTGGGGGTGACGTAGCAGAGCATCGCGGTGCCGGCCTGGGCGATCATCGCCGCGCCGATGCCGGAGGTGATGTGGTCGTAGGCCGGTGCGATGTCGGTGGTCAGCGGGCCGAGCGTGTAGAACGGCGCCTCACCGCACAGCTCCTCCTCCAGTCGCACGTTCTCCGCGATCTTGTGCATCGGCACGTGGCCGGGTCCCTCGATCATCACCTGCACGTCGTGCTCGCGGGCGATGTGGGTGAGCTCGCCGAGGGTCTCCAGCTCGGCGAACTGGGCGCGGTCGTTGGCGTCGGCGATCGAGCCCGGCCGCAGGCCGTCGCCCAGCGAGAACGTCACGTCGTAGGCGCGCAGGATCTCGCACAGCTCGCTGTAGTGGGTGTAGAGGAAGCTCTCCCGGTGGTGCGCCAGGCACCAGGCCGCCATGATCGACCCGCCGCGCGAGACGATCCCGGTCACGCGCTGGGCGGTCAGCGGGACGTAGCGCAGCAGCACGCCCGCGTGCACGGTCATGTAGTCCACGCCCTGCTCGCACTGCTCGATCACGGTGTCCCGGTAGATCTCCCAGGTCAGCGAGGCGGGATCGCCGTCGACCTTCTCCAGCGCCTGGTAGATCGGCACGGTGCCGATCGGCACGGGGGAGTTGCGCAGGATGCGCTCGCGGGTCTCGTGGATGCGCTTGCCGGTGGACAGGTCCATCACGGTGTCGCCGCCCCAGCGGGTCGCCCACACCATCTTCTCCACCTCCTCCTCGACCGAGGAGGTGACCGCGGAGTTGCCGATGTTGGCGTTGACCTTGACCAGGAAGTTCTTGCCGATGATCATCGGCTCGCTCTCCGGGTGGCACCGGTTCGCCGGGATCACCGCGCGACCCGAGGCGACCTCGTCGCGCACGAACTCCGGCGAAACCCCTTCGCGGTGCGCGATGTACTCCATCTCGCGGGTGATCGCGCCCGCCTTCGCCCAGCCCAGCTGGGTGTTGTGCTCCCGTCCGTCGCGCCATCCCGCTCGCGTTCGAGGCAGTCCACTGTGGACGTCCACAGTGGCGTTCTCGTCGGTGTACGGCCCTGACGTGTCGTAGACGTCGAGGTGCTCACCGTTGGTCAGCTCGATGCGGCGGAACGGCACTCGCAGCCCGGATTCGGTGCTGCTGAAGACCTTTCGGGATCCCTCGATGGGTCCCGTGGTGATTCCGGATGCGTTCGGATACACGTCGGCCATTGCCGTCCACTCCCTACGCCGGCATTACCCGGTCAGGTTCGTGCGGTCGGCGACCCCGGACTTCTCCAGTCGCCCTCTCAGCCCGCTCTTGGTGCGAGCTCCCGCGGATTGACTTGTTCGTGGCCGAGGCTACGGGGGTGCGGCCGCCGATGGCAACAGGTTCATCCGTCCGGCCGCGTTCGGCTCACTCGGCGAACGGGTCGCCCACCTCGGCCGGGTCCCAGCTCAGGCCGGGGACGCCCCACTCGTTGCGCTTGATCATCTTCTTGGCCGCGCGGGCGTGCCTGCCGGTGAGCCGGTCCAGGTAGACGTAGCCGTCGAGGTGATCGGTCTCGTGCTGCAGGCAGCGCGCGAAGAAGCCGGTCCCCTCGACCTCCACCGGCTTTCCGTCCACATCGGACCCGGTGGCCTTCGCCCAGTCCGCCCGGCCCGTCGGGTACGACTCGCCGGGGACCGACAGGCAGCCCTCCCAGTCGTCGTCCGGATCGGGCATGGTCTCCGGGACCTCCGAGGTCGTCAGCTCGGGGTTGATCACCACACCGCGGTGCTGCACGCCCTCGTCGTCCGGGCAGTCGTAGACGAACAACCGCAGGTCGACGCCGATCTGATTGGCCGCGAGGCCCACCCCGTTCGCGGCGGCCATCGTCTCGAACATGTCTTCGACGAGAGTGCGCAGCTCCTCGTCGAAGCGCTCCACCCGGCGAGTCGGGTTGTGCAGCACCGGGTCGCCGTAGACGCGGATGGGGTGAACAGCCATGCGCGGACCCTATCGGTTCCCCCAGGTGGCCTGACCGGGTGCGCTCTTGCGCGTGAAACAGGGGTGTGATCGGCTCACCGTCCGGATCACGGCATGGTTCAATTGGTCACCGGGAATGACAGCCGTGTGATTCTCCGCGACCGAATCGCGAGGCGAGGAGCCGGATGGACGCCGCCCAGATGCTGACCGCGCAGGAGATCGCCCGTCAGTGCGAACAACTCGCGCGCATGCACGGGCGTCAGCACGCGCCGGAGCGTCGGCGGCTGACCCTCGCCGAGCCGATCACGCAGCCCATCGAGCGGATCGTCGAACCGCCGGCGGACGAGCCCGAACCGGGCCCCGCGGATCGGGACCTGACCGACCGGGAGCTGGGGATCCTCGCCTTCGAAGCGCAGTGGTGGAAGCGCTCGGGCAAGAAGGACATCGCGATCCGGGAACTGTTCGACATGTCCGCGTCGCGGTACTACCAGCTGCTCAACACGCTGCTGGATTCCCCCGCCGCGTTCAACGCGGACCCTATGCTGATCAAGAGACTGCGCAAGGCACGGGCGGCACGACAGCGCGCGAGGGCCGCTCAACGACTGGGAATCGAGTTGCACTGATGAGTGTTGGGGAACCGTCCGGCGGGCCCGGCGGGGCCAAGCTGATCGGCCTGGGTCTGATCGGAGTCGGCGTGCTCGCGGCCGTGTTCGGGACCGTGACCCTGATGTCCGGCGAGTCCTCGGACACCGCCCAGCCGCTGCCGCAGGAGCCCACCTCGCAGGTGCAGCCGCCGCCGGAACCCGCGCCGGCCCCGGTCGTCCCGCCCGTGCAGCCGCCGTCCGCCCAGCCTCCGGTGGTCCAGCCCCCGACGGCCCAGCCGCCGGTCACCGAGCAGCCGGGTTCGGGCAACGCCCAGACCCCGGGTTCGGGGCAGGACGTCCCGGCCGGTTCCGGCAAGGGCAGCGAGCAGATCATCGTGCGGGTCTACAACAACTCGACGATCTCCGGGCTGGCGCACCGCGCCGCCGAGGACCTGCGCAAGGCCGGGTACGACGTGCCCGAGGTCGGCAACTACGCCAAGGGCAAGATCCCGACCACCACGGTCTTCTTCCGCCCCGGCACCGGCGAGGAGCGCCAGGCCGAGGAGCTCGCCGCCCGCATCGGCGCCCGAGCCGAGGCCCGCTTCGACGGGATACAGGACGCCACGCCGGGCCTGATCGCCATCATCACCAACGACTACAAGGGCCCGTCCGTCGGGAAGTGATCCCCGAACCCCGCACGGAGTTCAAGCCCTCACCGCACGCACCCGCACGTCTGTGACACCGCGACCTGGGCTTTTCGAATTTCGCGCGAAATTCGAACGCGGAGGTTCCGACTCGAATTTCGCGCGAAATTCGAAGAGCCCCCCGCGCTCGGGCGTGTACGTCCTGGTCAGAGGGCTGAAGGTTGACTTCGCGTGAGATCGGGACGGTCCGCGGGTCAGCGGTGGTTCTCGGCGTAGGCGGCGAGGGTCTCGAGCTGGGCCGGGTCCAGGGACGGGCGGACCGCCTCCCGGGCCGTGGCGAGGTGGGTGGCCGTGACCTCGGCCGCGGAGAGGGATTCCCGCATCGCCGTGAGCGCGGCTTCGCGGACCAGTGCCGTGCAGTCGGCCGCCGAGTAGCCGTCGAGGGTTCCGGCCAGCTCCGCGAGGTCGACGTCATCGGACAGCGGGGTGTTCTTCACCGCCGCGGTGAGGATGGCCTGGCGGGCTTCGGCGTCCGGCGGCGGGACGTAGACGAGCCGTTCGAGGCGGCCGGGACGCAGCAGGGCCGGGTCGATGAGCTCCGGGCGGTTCGTGGCGGCCAGCACGACGACGTCGCGCATCGGTTCCACGCCGTCGAGCTCGGTGAGCAGGGACGCGACCACCCGGTCCGACACACCGGAGTCCGAGGACTGGCCTCGTCGCGGTGCCAGCGCGTCCACCTCGTCGAGGAAGACCAGCGCGGGCGAGGCGCCCCTGGCCCGCAGGAAGAGCTCGCGGACGGCGCGCTCGGACTCGCCGACCCACTTGTCCATCAGCTCCGCGCCCTTCACGGTGAGCACGTTGAGCCTGCCGCTGCCCGCCAGCGCCCGCACGAGGTAGGTCTTGCCGCATCCGGGCGGGCCGTAGAGCAGCACGCCGCGCGGCGGCTCGACTCCCAGGCGGGTGAACGAGTCCGGGTACTGCAGCGGCCACAGCACCGTCTCGGTGAGGGCCTGCTTGACCTCGGTCATGTCGCCGACGTCGTCGAGGGTGAGCCCGCCGGTCTGCAGGTTGTCCGATGTGGACATCGAGATCGGCCGCACCGAGGTCAGGGCGTCCAGCAGGTCCTGGCGGCGGATTCGCGGGTCGGCGGGGTCGTCGCGGTGCCGCAGCGCGGCGCCCAGCGCGGCTTCCCTGCACAGCGCCAGCAGGTCGGCGGCGACGAAACCCGGTGTGCGTTCGGCGATCTCGGCGAACCGGATGTCCTCGTCGAGCGGGGCGCCGCGCAGCAGCACGCCGAGCAGGTCGGCGCGGGTGGTGTCGTCGGGCAGTCCGATGGTGAGCTCGCGGTCGACCGCGCCCGGTTCGCGCAGCCGCGGATCGACCGACTGCGGGTTCGAGCTGGTGACGATCACGGCCAGCTCGTCGCGGCCGATGGCGTCGCGGATCGACTCCAGGGCGATGGTGGCCAGCGGCGGCGGGTCGGACTCGGGGAGCAGCGCTTCGACGTCGGTGAGCAGCAGGACTCCGTCGCCGGAGGCGGCGGTGGCGCGGTCGATGGCCTCCCGCAGCCGGTTGGCGGCGGTGCGCGCCTCCAGGGCCGCGATGGTCGGGGCGGCGACCTCGACGAGCTCCGCGCCGATCTCGGCGCACACCGCGCGCACCAGCGTGGCCTTGCCGACTCCGGGCGGGCCGCTGATCAGCGCGCCCAGCCGGGGTTCGGCGCCGAGCCTGCGCAGCAGCTCGGGCTGGTCGAAGGCCAGCCGGAGCCATTCGGTCAGGCGGTGGGCCGTGTCGCGCGAGCCCACCAGGTCGGTCACCGGCACGGGGGCGTGCTGCTCGTCGACGGGCTCGGGAGCGGTCGGCTGCGAGGGGGATTCGGTTGCGGCGGAGCGGTTTTCGGACGTCGCGCCGTCCTGCCACTCGACCACTGTGGACGATTGGACTGCCACGGCGCCGACGGGCTCGGTCGCCGCGACGGTGATCAGCTCGTTGGTCCAGGTCAGGCCGATGGCGGCGGACATCTGGCGCCGCACCTCGCCTGCGCGGGACGAGGAGGAGGGCGAGAGGTCCTGCGGCAGCAGCGACACCGCGTCGCCGAGGGAGAAGACCTTGCCGGTCAGCGCCAGCCGGGCGGTCTCGGGCGAGACGGTCGCCCGCGCCATCCGCGAACCGGTGATCGAGACCCGCTTGGCGACCTCCACCTGCGCCGGGGCGACGGCCACGGACGAGCCCTCGGTCACCCCGAGGTTGAGCAGCGCGACGTCGTCGAGCAGCAGGAACCCGGTCGGTGAGGTGCTCTCCGCGGCGGCGGCCAGGGCGACGGTCTCGCGCGCGCCGGTGAGGCGCACCGCGCTCCACGGCCGCAGGTCCAGGGCGTCCAGCACCTCGGGGTGCAGCCGCACGACCCCGCGGCGGGTGTCGCGCGCGGACGTGGAGACGCGGGCGGTCAAGCTGATCGAAGCCACCCCACCGACCCTAGCCGCTCGCGGCGCGGGCGACGTGGTCAGCGGCGGTGGGCCAACGGGCGGTCGTGGTCCGAACCGTCCATGATCGATGTCCTGTTCGCCCGGACAGTTCGGACCAGAACCGCCACGTGCCTCAGTAGTCGTCGCGGTTGCGGCGGAGTTCGAGGCGGCGCCAGCTGCGCCGGGGGTGTCCCGGCCCGGTGGGGCGGCGGGGGAGTCGCACGCGCCGCGCGGCACCGGCCACGCTGCGGCGCAGCGGAGGGCGGATGCCCAGGCGGCGCTGGGTGTTGCGGCGGATCGCCCGGCGCTCCCGGGGAGCGGCGTCCCACGCCTCCGGGTGCCGCGAGAGCCACTGGTAGCGGTAGACCGCGTAGGGCACGTGCAGCAGGTACAGCACCATCGCGACGGCCAGCGAGATCAGCGGGAACACCACGACCAGCGCGGCCAGCAGAGCGACGCCCACCAGCAGCGGGGCCACGATCTTCGGCGGGACCTTCACCGTCTTCAGCGACAGGGTGGGCACCCGGCTGACCGCCAGCGCGGCGATCAGCACCATCCACACCATGACCACGCTCTGGTTGGCCCACCAGCCCGGGTAGCCGAAGTGCGCGGTCAGGGCGAGCGGCAGCAGCGCCAGCAGCCCGGCCGCGGGGGCGGGCACGCCGACGAAGAACTCCTTGGTGAACGGCGGCTGCTCGGCGTCGTCGAGCAGCGTGTTGAACCGGGCGAGCCGCAGCACCATGCAGACCGCGAAGATCAGCGACACCACCCAGCCGGCCCGGTTGTCCTGCATGTGCCAGGCGTAGAGCGTCAACGCCGGGGCCACGCCGAAGGACATCGCGTCGGCCAGGGAGTCCAGCTCGGCGCCCATCTTGGAGGTGGCGTCGAGCAGCCGGGCGATCCGGCCGTCGAGGCCGTCGAGAACCGCTGCGACGGCGACGGACCCGATCGCGAAGGTCAGCTGCCCGTTGAGGGCGAACTGGATCGCGGACAGACCCGCGCACATCGCCAGCACGGTGATCGCATTGGGCAGCAGCCGGACGCCGGGGGTGGTCCGCATGCTCATCGGTCGCGCTTCCCCCTGGGCAGTTCGGCGAGCGGGGTCTCGCCGCCGATGGTGCGCTGGCCCGGCTCGACCAGGACCTTGCTGTCGGCGGGGACGTAGAGGTCCACGCGGGAGCCGAACCGGATGAGGCCGTAGGTGTTGCCCGCGGCCACGGTGTCGCCCTCGGCGACCTCGCAGACGATGCGGCGGGCGACGAGCCCGGCGATCTGCACGACGGCGACTCGCGTGCCGTCCTGGGAGCGGATGGCCATCGAGTTGCGCTCGTTGTCCTCGCTGGCCTTGTCCAGGTCCGCGGAGAGGAACTTGCCCGGCCGGTAGACGATCTGGTCGATCTTGCCGCTGACCGGGACGCGCTGGACGTGCACGTCGAAGATGGTGAGGAAGGTGCTGATGCGGATCATCGGCGTCTCGCCGAAGCCGAGCTCGGCCGGCGGGACGGCGCTCTCGACGTGCGCGACGGCGCCGTCGGCGGCGGCCACGGCCAGGCCCTCGCGGGTCGGGGTGGTGCGGGCGGGCTCGCGGAAGAACCACGCGCACCAGGCGGTGAGCACGGCGCCGACCACGCCCAGCGGGCGCCAGATGCGGCGGAGCACCAGCGTGGCGACGGCGGCGCCGATGACGAACGGCCTGCCTGCCGGGTGCATCGGCGGAACGGTGTCCTTGGCCAGCGCGATCAGGTGCGCCAGCGGGCTCTCTTGGGTGCTGCTCATCGAGGTAGTCGCGCCCCTGCGTCGGAGGTCATGTCAGCGCGGCGCGGTAGTCCTGCCTGCGCCGTAGACGTACAGCATCGCGGACGCCTCGTTCCCACCGTCGCCAGGGGGCGCAGTCGATCAAGAACAACCCGCGTGACCTGCACGTATCTCAAACCGGATGCTACCGCCCAGACGACCAAGAGTCACACGTACGGGTGAACCCCCCAACCGTCAGGCAAGCACCGAAGGTGCTTTCTCCTCACCCCACCTGAGCAACCTGCACCGCCGGGGGTTCTGAGCGGCTTCGTGGCGAGCACGCCGCGACGCCGTGTATTGGCATACATCAGGAGTGGCGCGCGGAGTCCACGGAGCCGCTCAGGTTCCCCTACCCGCACCGCTCAGCAGAAGGACCACGACGCCCACAAGAGAACAAAGAGGCCGTTCGGCGCCTCCCCGTAGGTGCCGAACGGCCTCTTTGATTTCGGGTCCGTGCGCCCCCCGACGGCGCACGGCCCTCTTTTCGCGGTCCGCGACACCCGGCAAGCGAGGGTGCCGTTGCGGACACGAAGGAGACTCGGTGATCAACGTTTCGTGACGCGGTTTCTAGTGTAATCGAGTTCACAGCATCTCCGTAGCCGCTAACGGAGGACGTTGGGAACGCATTCAGTAACTCCGCGTCAACAAACCCGCTGATGGCTCCACGTCAGGGTGGCGGTCATTCCAGGGACAGGGCGGGCTCGTCCAGTTCCATGCGGGCTCCCATCAGCTCGGCCAGCCCGTGGTACGGATCTCCGTGCTCGACGCCGTCGGCGGTGCTGCCCAGGGTCAGCACGGAGACGCCGTCGTCGCGGCCCGGGCTCACGCGCACCTCGTCGAGCGTCGACATCGCGTACTCGTCGAGGTAGAGGTCCAGCTCCAGCGACCAGCCGGCCTTCTCCTGGTCGAGGCGGGCGCTGGCCACGTCGCGGCTGTCCACCCACTGCGCTCCGGAGCGCTCCCGCAGCTCGTTGATCGGCCGCGAGGCCAGCTCGCTGAGCTGCTCCTGCTCGGCT
The DNA here is from genome assembly GCF_040677225.1 of Saccharopolyspora sp. NPDC049357. Classification (NCBI taxonomy): domain Bacteria; kingdom Bacillati; phylum Actinomycetota; class Actinomycetes; order Pseudonocardiales; family Pseudonocardiaceae; genus Saccharopolyspora; species Saccharopolyspora sp. NPDC049357. The sequence continues at coordinate 148,564 of NZ_JBFAQJ010000009.1, forward strand.
TCCCTGAGCCGGGCCAGGGTGCCCGCGAGCAGCCGTTTCGCGGCGCTGGCGTCGCTGGGGAGCAGCAGCAGGCCGCGGTCGCTGACCAGCAGGTCGTAGGCCTCTCCGGAGCACTGCACCGGGCTGACGATCCCGGCCAGCGAGGGCTCCGGTTCATCGGCGGGCTCGCGGGTGTGGTGCAGCGGGACGCCCAGGTCGACCAGCACCCGGTGCAGTCCGGGTATGAGCCGCGGGTCGGCGACGGCGGGGCGGACCAGGCGGTCGGGGTCCAGCGGGCGGCCGTTGGCCAGCCGCACCGCGGGCGGCCCGCCCCAGTCCAGCTCGTGGTGGGCGCGGCGGGCGCAGACCAGCGCGTCGACGACGGTGCAGCCGAGGAGTTCGGTGAGGGTGTCCTCGGCGGTCTGGTCGATCATCGACGGGTGCAGGCCCGGGTTGAGCACGGGGTTGATGAGGTCGCGGCCGTGACCGCGGTGGATGGCGGCGAGGATGCCCTGGATCGTCGGATCCACGCCCAGCCCGCACTGGTGGGCGGCAGCGCTGAGCTGCGCGGCCTTCTCGGCGGACTGCGCCGCTCCGGCCTGCCGGACGACCTCCGGCCACGGCATCCGGGGCCCGAGCGAGTCGACCAGCAGCCGGTCCTCCAGCTCGGGAACGGCGTTGCGCGGCTTGCGCAGGATCGCGAAGGCCGGGCGCTCGTCGGCCTCCTTGTCGGCGGACTTGAGCCGCTTCATCAGCTCGACCCTGGTGCGCAGCGGCAACTCGCCGCGCTCGTCGGCGATGGCCTGCTTGGCCCGCTCGGCCAGCGCGGGCTTGCGCGTCGGGTGGTCCATGAAGCTGCGGAAGCCCAGCAGCACGTCGGGTGCGTGGCCGATGCTGGCGGCCATGCTCAGGTACGCGTCCGCGTAGTCCCGCCAGCCGAGCTCGATCGCGACGGACTTGCGCAGCGCCATCACCGCGGTCCGCTTGCCCGCGACGCGCACCGCGGCGGCGTCCCCTGCGAGCACGAGCTCCTTGGTGGTGGTGACCGCGATGGCGGTGAACAACCGCGCGTACCCGACGAACAGCCACTTCACCGGGCCGGTGGTGAGCCCGTCGACGGTGCGCTGGACGCTGGCCAGCACCCGGTGGGCGGTCACCGTCAGCTTGCTGCGACCGGTGAGGCGACCGACCGCGTGCGCCAGCGACGCGCCGAGTTCGGAGGTGGTCAGCGCCGCCAGCATCGGCAACCCGATCTCCAGGTACCGGGTGCGGGTGCGCAGGCCGAGCAAGGCGGTGTTCTCGCGGATGGCGACGCCGGGCTCGGAGGTGATGCGGATTTCGTCGGGCAGCGGGGAGTCGGTGGCGTCGACGAGCTGGTCGATCGTGCGCCACAGGTTGGGTTGGGAGACCCGGTCCACGGGCACGCCGCGCGGGCGGACCCGGTTGCGCAGCACCGCCCGCAGGCCGATGACGAAGATCGCGCCGACGACGACGGCGGCGAAGGCGACCTTCATCCCTCCGACGGTGTCGCGGCGGAAGGTCATGCCCGCCATCATCAGCAGGCCGGCGACCAGGCCGAGGGACACGACGAAGAAACCGATGTGCAACGCCAGCGCCAAGGCGGCGCGCCAGGGGCCACGCACGTGCAAAACTCCGGAGGGGAAGTGGAAGGTCGGACTGGCAGTCTTCGCGACCGAAAGTCGAACCGTCAACGATGGTGTGACAAGCGATATCGACTTGATCTAGTCCAGCAACACCACGTCCACAGTGGACCCAGCGGGCATTTCGGTCACGTCCTCCGGGATCGCGAGCAGGCAGTTCGCCCTCGCGAGGCTGCCCAGCAGGTGTGAACCCGGAGCTCCTTGCAGGCTGACCTCGCCGGAAACCGGGTCGAACACCCCGCGCCGGAACTGCTGCCTGCGCGAGGGAGCGTTCAGCGACTCGGCCAGCACCGCCTGCCGCCGGTGCCGCGTGGTCGTGGCGTGCCCGGCCGCGGCCAGCATCGCCGGACGCACGAAGACCTCGAACGAGACCATCGAGCTCACCGGGTTGCCGGGCAGCGTGACCACCGCGAACGCGTCCCGGTAGCGGCCGCAGCCCTGCGGCATCCCCGGCTGCATCGCGACCTTGGTGAACTCCACGCCGTTGCCGGCCAGGGCGTCCTTGACCACCTCGTACGCCCCGGCGCTGACCCCTCCCGAGGTGATCAGCAGGTCGGCGGAGTCCAGGTGGGCCTGCAGCACCTCGTGGAAGGCGTCGACGTCGTCGGGCACGAAGCGCAGCATCGTCGGCTCACCACCCGCCTCCTGCACGGCGGCGGCCAGCATCAGCCCGTTGGACTCGTAGATCTGCCCGAGCTGCAGCTCTTCCCCGGGCGCGACCAGCTCGGAGCCGGTCGAGAGCACCAGCACCCGCACCGGCCGGTGCACGGGGAGCTCGGCGATGCCGACGGCGGCGGCCACGCCCAGCTGAGCGGCGCCCAGCCGGGTGCCCGCGGTGAGCACGGTCGTGCCCGCCGCGACGTCCTCGCCCGCGCGGCGCACGTGGGCGCCCGGCTGCACCGAACCGAACAGGGCCACCGTCTCGGTGCCCGCGTCGGTGCGCTCCACCGGGATCACCGCGTCGGCGCCCGGCGGCAGCTGGGCGCCGGTCATGATCCGGTGCGCGGTGCCGGGCTGCAGCGGCGGCACGTCCACCCGGCCGGCGGGGATGTCCTCGGGGACCGGCAGCTTCACCGGCTCGTCCTGCGTCGCCTCGGTCAGATCGACCGAGCGGACCGCGTAGCCGTCCATCGCGGAGTTGCTGAACGGCGGCAGCGAGATCGGGGCGATCAGGTCCTCGGCCAGGGCCAGGCCGAGGCAGTTCTGCAGCGGACGGGTCTCGACCGGTGTGCGGGTCAGCAGTGAAGCGACCTTCGCCCGGTGGTCGGCGACCGACGTCAGCTCGTGGGCGGGGTTGTTGGACGACACGCACGCATCATCTGTCATGGGCACCCGTCGTGTCGCCATCGGCGTGGGATTGGTCGCTCCTCGGCGCGATGGCACAATGCCCGGTTCTCCTCACGCCGACACCCCCGAGCACGGGTTCTCCGGCTGGTGGCGCGGAGTTCCCAGGACTCGGTGCCACCTACATAGAATCGCCGTGCCCGCGCCGACCGGTGGGGCCCTGAAGGGGGTTGTGCTGTGCAGGTCCGTACTCGTCACACGCCGTCGTACGGGGTCGCCCGGTTGATGCTGGCACCGGGGGAGCCGGTGCGGGTGGAGTCCGGTTCGATGCTGGCCACCAGCTACGGGGTGACCGTCGAGTCGCGCGCGCAGGGCGGTTTCTTCAAGTCGCTGGCCCGATCCGCGCTGGGCGGCGAGTCCTTCTACGTCTCCACCTACACCGCGCCGCAGCAGGGCGGCTGGGTCGACGTGGCGCCGACGCTGCCCGGTGATCTCAACGTGCTGGAGCTCGACGGCCGGGTCGGCTGGTGCGTGACGAAGGGCTGCTGGCTGGCCTCGGCGAGCACGGTGCAGGTCGAGACCCAGTGGGGCGGTTTCCAGAACCTCTTCGGCGGCGAGGGCGGGTTCCTGACCCGGCTCAGCGGGCACGGCTCGGCGGTGGTGGCCTGTTACGGCGCGCTGGACGTGGTCACCCTGCAGCCCGGCGAGTACATCACGATCGACACCGGTCACGTCGTCGCCTACGCCGACACGGTGCAGAGCCAGCTGCGGCAGATGAACCAGGGCGTGGCGCAGTCGCTCAAGAGCGGCGAGGGCCTGGTGTTCGACTTCGCCGGGCCGGGACAGGTGCTGACCCAGACACGCAACCCGCGCGGACTGGTCGGCTGGTTGCGCTCGAATGGCCTCGGTCCGCGCTCCTGATTCGCTCGTTGAAAACGATCGCGCATTGCACTGGACCGCAATTGGTCTGACCCATTCGGTCAGGTCGTTGTCGCGAGTCGGTTTCCCGGCGGGAGCATTCGTCGCCGGTTTTGGTGCGGGTTTGAATGCGATTGCGACAGTCGGGGGAATTAGTTCCTGTTGATGACGGAACGTGTCCGGAGAAGCCACCCGTTCGGCCCAGCGTTTAACGGAAAAGTCGTATTGGCGGACCCGCGACGAGCCCGATTTTCCGGAGTAGTGTGGCCGATGCTCCAGCGGCGCTAGCGTCGTGCATCACATTTCTTGAGGAGGACGCCGTGGCGGTCGGCACGGTCAAATGGTTCAACTCGGAGAAGGGCTACGGATTCATCGCGACGGACGGTGGATCCGATGTGTTCGTCCATTACTCCGCAATCGACATGTCTGGTTTCCGCACCCTTTCTGAAGGGGATCGGGTCGAATTCGAGGTGAAAGCCGGCCGCGATGGCCGAACTCAAGCCGACGGCGTTCGCAAGGTCTGAAGAGAACTTCGCACAAGGTCGTCGTGCGGCCCGGTTCCTGGTGGGGGACCGGGCCGCAGCGCGCCATCCCGCGAAACCCGCACCCGCACGTGATCTCAGCCGGTTAGGCTGCGGAACGTGTCGGAAGATTTGACCGGTCGTAGGCTGGGCCACTACAAGATCGACGGCGTGCTCGGTCGCGGTGGGATGAGCGTGATGTACCGCGCCACCGACGTCCGGCTCGGCCGCAAGGTCGCGTTGAAGGTGATGGGGGAGCACATCACCGGCGACGCGGAGTTCCGCGAGCGCTTCGTCGACGAAGCCCGCAACACCTCGGCGATCGACCACGCGAACATCGTGCCGCTGTACGACTTCGGCGAGGTCGACGGCATGCTGTTCATCGCGATGCGGCTCGTCGAGGGCACCGATCTGGCGGGGCTGATCTCCGACGGGCCGATCTCGCCGAAGCGCAGCCTGGAGCTGCTCGGGCAGATCGCCGAAGCGCTGGACATGCTGCACGAGCGCGGTCTGGTGCACCTCGATCTCAAACCGGCCAACGTGCTGGTCACCTCCCGCGAGTCCTCGCACGAGCACGTCTACCTCGCCGACTTCGGGCTGACCCGGCGCGGCGCGACCGGCCACCGCACGTCCTCCGGCGACTTCCTGGGTTCGCCGACCTACGCCGCCCCCGAGCACCTGCGCGGCGAGCCGGTCGACGGCCGCACCGACCAGTACGCGCTGGCCTGCATGCTCTTCGCCTGCCTGACCGGGCGTCCGCCGTTCCCGGGCTCGGTCCAGGAGGTCATCCAGGGGCATCTGGGCGCCGAGCCGCCGGCGCCCGGATCGCTGGTGCTGCTGCCGCCGCCGATCGACGAGGTGCTGCGCCGGGGCATGTCCAAGCGCGGCGACCAGCGCTACGCGAGCTGCCAGGACCTGATCGCCGCGGCCCGCACCGCGCTCGGCCCGGCCGCCGGGGAGGCCCCGGCGCCGCCGCGCGTCGCGCAGCAGCCGGTGCCGCAGCCCGCGCACCCCGTCTCCCAGCCGTTCCCGCAGCAGGCGCCCCAGCAGTCCGGGCCGTACCCGCAGCAGTCCTACCCCGGCTACCAGCAGCAGCCGGTGCGGCTGCGCCCGCCGATGCCCGCCGGGTCCTCGTCGTTCACCAAGACCTCGTCCGGCGGTGCGGCGAAGTGGATCGTGCCGGTGCTGGTGGGCGTCGCGCTGCTGGTGATCGTGCTGCTGTTCGTGGCGATGGCCACGTCCGGGAGCGGGTCGAGCTCCGGGAGCACGCCGTCGACCGCCGAGCTGCCCACGTCGGTGCCGACCGCCGGAGGGTGAGACCGAGGCAGGTCGCTTGCACTCGGCATCGGTGAGTGCTAAACACGGTACTGGCACTCATCAAGGTTGAGTGCCAGGTCGGGACGGTGAGGTCGTTCCGGCGGCGCCACATGACGGCGTCGTCGCGCGATCGTCCGTCGCGGGCACCGAGCCTGGCCGAGCAGAGTCCTGCCGTCGTGCACGCCCCAGTGTGCACCGTCGGCGTCCAGACAGGTGGAGGACCACACCGCAATGGCCAAGATGATCGCGTTCGACGAGGACGCCCGCCGCGGTCTTGAGCGCGGCATGAACACCCTCGCCGACGCCGTCAAGGTGACGCTCGGCCCCAAGGGCCGGAATGTCGTGCTCGAGAAGAAGTGGGGCGCGCCGACCATCACCAACGACGGCGTCTCGATCGCCAAGGAGATCGAGCTCGAGGACCCGTGGGAGAAGATCGGGGCCGAGCTGGTCAAGGAGGTCGCGAAGAAGACCGACGACGTCGCGGGTGACGGCACCACCACCGCCACCGTGCTCGCCCAGGCCCTGGTTCGCGAGGGTCTGCGCAACGTCGCGGCCGGCGCCTCCCCGATCGCTCTGAAGAAGGGCATCGAGAAGGCCACCGAGGCGATCGCCGAGCAGCTGCTCAAGAACGCCAAGGAAATCGAGACCAAGGACCAGATCGCCGCCACCGCCGCGATCTCCGCCGGCGACCGCCAGATCGGCGAGCTCATCGCCGAGGCGATGGACAAGGTCGGCAAGGAAGGCGTCATCACCGTCGAGGAGAGCAACACCTTCGGGCTCGAACTCGAGCTCACCGAGGGCATGCGCTTCGACAAGGGCCTCATCTCCATGTACTTCGTGACTGACACGGAGCGCATGGAGGCCGTCCTCGACGACCCGTACATCCTGCTGCTGAGCAGCAAGATCTCCAACGTCAAGGACCTCCTCCCGCTGCTGGAGAAGGTCATGCAGGCCAACAAGCCGCTGCTGATCATCGCCGAGGACGTCGAGGGCGAAGCCCTGTCGACCCTGGTGGTCAACAAGATCCGCGGCACCTTCAAGTCCGTCGCCGTCAAGGCCCCGGGCTTCGGCGACCGCCGCAAGGCGATGCTGCAGGACATGGCCATCCTCACCGGTGGTCAGGTCATCAGCGAAGAGGTCGGCCTCAAGCTGGACACCGCTGACCTGAGCCTGCTGGGCCAGGCCCGCAAGGTCGTGGTGACCAAGGACGAGACCACCATCGTCGAGGGTGCTGGCGACGACGAGCAGATCGCCGGCCGGGTCAACGAGATCCGCGCCGAGATCGAGCGCTCGGACTCCGACTACGACCGCGAGAAGCTGCAGGAGCGCCTGGCCAAGCTGGCCGGCGGTGTTGCGGTCATCAAGGCCGGTGCGGCGACCGAGGTCGAGCTCAAGGAGCGCAAGCACCGCATCGAGGACGCGGTCCGCAACGCCAAGGCCGCGGTCGAGGAGGGCATCGTCGCCGGTGGTGGCGTGGCTCTGCTGCAGGCCGCGCAGACCGCTTTCGACGGCCTCAAGCTCGAGGGCGACGAGGCGACCGGTGCCAACAGCGTCAAGCTGGCCGTCGAGGCTCCGCTCAAGCAGATCGCGGTCAACGCCGGTCTCGAGGGTGGCGTCGTCGCGGAGAAGGTCAAGAACCTCACCTCCGGCCACGGCCTCAACGCCGCGACCGGCGAGTACGAGGACCTGGTGCAGGCCGGCGTCATCGACCCGGCCAAGGTCACCCGCTCGGCGCTGCAGAACGCCGCGTCGATCGCCGCGCTGTTCCTGACCACCGAAGCCGTGGTCGCGGACAAGCCGGAGAAGGGCGGGGACGCGGCTGCCGCCGCCGACCCGACCGGTGGCATGGGTGGCATGGGCTTCTGAGTCCAGTCCCGAGCTGAGAAGGGCCGTCCCCATCGGGGGCGGCCCTTCTGCTGTGCGTCACGCGAACAGGTGACCCATTCGGGTCATCTCCGGGTGTGTTGGACTGGGGGGCGTCGCCGGTGGATTGGATGGGGAGTTCGATGCGCGGTTTTTCCAGGTCGTTCGCGGTGTGCGTGGCCGGGATCATGGCCTTGGCCGGGTGCACGAACACCGCGCCTCCACCGGAGCAGCCGGCCCCGCAGAGCTCCGACGCGCTGCCCGGTGAGGGCGTGCCGTCGGTGGTGCCGCAGCCGGAGCTGCTCGACAGGCTCGGCGACGACGTCGCGGTCCGCGGCAAGGTCGAGGTCGTGGTGGACCCGCTGGTGGACCGGCAGACCAAGGACCTCGCCAAGCAGGTGCTCGAACTCGCCGGGGCCGACGAGGTCGCGATCCGCGAACCGGGCGCTCCCGCCACCGATGCCTCGCTGCGGGTGCGGATCGGCGAGCGCACCTCGCCGACCGTGGTCAAGGGCCTGCAGGAGGCGGGCATGGGTGCCCCGGTCCCGATGGACAAGGAGGCGTACGTGCTGGCGGTGCGCCCGGACACCGACATGGAGGTGTTCATCGGCGCATCCGACCCGGCCGGGGCCTACTACGGGGTGCAGACGCTGCGGCAGCTCGTCTCGCCCGGCCGCATCGCGGGAGTGTCCGTGCTGGACCGGCCGGCGATGCCGCTGCGCGGCGCGATCGAGGGCTTCTACGGCCCGCCGTGGACGCACCAGGAGCGGATGGACCAGCTGGCGTTCTACGGCGACGTCAAGCTCAACACCTACATCTACGCGCCCAAGGACGACCCGTACCACCGCGAGAAGTGGCGCGAGCCCTACCCGGCGCAGGAGCTCGGCGAGGTCCGCGAGCTGATCGGGCAGGCCGGTGCGCACCACGTGAAGTTCACCTTCGCGCTCTCGCCGGGCAACTCCATCTGCTACAGCGATCCGCGCGATTTCCAGGCGCTGCAGGCGAAGTTGCAGGCCATGTACGACGAGGGCGTCCGCGACTTCTCGCTGCCGCTGGACGACATCTCCTACACGCGCTGGAACTGCGCGGGTGACGAGCGCGCCTACGGCCGTCCCTCGGAGGGCTCGGCCGGGCGGGCGCAGGCCGACCTGCTCAACAAGGTGCAGCGCGAGTTCGTCGACACCCACCCCGGGGTGGCGCCGCTGCAGTTCGTGCCGACCGAGTACTCCGACGTCGAGGACTCGGAGTACAAGACGGCGATCCGCGAAGCGCTGGACCCGAGGGTGCTGGTGATGTGGACCGGCGACGGCGTGATCCCGCGCCAGATCACCGTTTCCGACGCCGAGCAGGCCGAAACCGTGTGGGGCCGAAAGGTTTTCCTTTGGGACAACTACCCGGTCAACGACTTCAACGGCTCGCGTGGCCGGATCATGCTCGGCTCCTACGACAAGCGCGAGCGCGGGCTCAGCGATCAGCTGGCCGGTGACGTCGTCAACCCGATGAACCAGGCGGCGGCGAGCAAGGTCGTGGAGATCGGTGCGGCCGACTTCTCCTGGAACGACGAGGACTTCGACCCGCAGCGGGCCTGGCGGGCCGCGGCCGAGTACCTGGCGGGCAAGCGGCTCGCCGGTGATTCTCCCGGCGTGCAGGCGGATCCGGCGACCGCGGAGGCGCTGCTGGCGTTCTTCGACCTGGAGCACATGGCCCCGGTCGCCAACGGTTCGGCCTGGCTGCCGCCCGCTCCGGAGCTGTCCCGCCGCCTCGACGCGTTCCGCGCGGCGTGGACCGGTGGCGACCGCCGCGCGGCGGTGCGGGACCTGCGGGCCTACGCGGAGCTCGTCGCCAACGCCCCGGAACGCATTCGCACCGGAGCGCCGAGGGACTTCGTCACCGACACCGATCACTGGCTGACCGCGACCGACCAGTGGGGGCAGGCCCTGCTCGCGACGGCCGACGGCCTGCAAGCCCGGGCTTCCGGCGATGAGGCCATGGCCAAGGCGCGCTTCGACGAGGCGCGCTGGGCGGCGGACGCGGCCGAGCGCATCCACTCCACGACCGCCGAGGTCCGCCCGGCGGGTCAGGTCCTGGTCGCGGACGGAGTCCTCGACGCGTTCCTGACCGAGGCCCCCGGCCTGCGGTGATCAGGGCACCGGGCAGTCGTCCGAACCGCCCGTGATCAACCCGGTCGGTTCGGACTAGAACTGCCCGCTGCCGGCGTCGTCTCGGTAGATGTCGACCAGATCGATCTCCTGGGCCTCCCACCTGTCGTAGAGCGCGTCGCGGCCGAAGCGCGCCACGAGCTGCGACTCCGCGCGGGTGATCGGAACGAGCGTGATCAGCTGCAGGACGGGGACGCCCTCGTCGAGCAGGACGTCGAACTCGTCGCCCAGGTACGGGTGCGGTGCCGCCATCGCGCCCGCGATCGCCGTGTCCGGCAGCAGGATGCGGTCGTTCATGATCAGCGCGCCGTAGCCGACGCGCGCCTGCGACTCGGTGAGCAGCTCGGCGACCACGCCCACCAGGTGCTTGGCGTAGACCTCCTGATCCCGGCGCAGAGTGCACAGCAGCTCCTGCGGCAGCGGTGCTCCGGCGGTGTGCTCGCGGAGTCCGCTGGTCAGCACGGTCACGTGCGTGCCGTCGGCGTGGTCGCAGTAGACGAGGTTGTAGGCCCGCTCCCGCCCACCGGCGCTCCGGCTGTCGGCACCCCGAACGCGTCCGACGTGCGTCTCCACGTGCGCCGGGAACCCCTTGAACCTGCTCATGCCCCACCTCTAGTTCGACCGACGCGCATCCTATGGGGTGGATGCGTCCGGTCGAATAGGCTCGGGGGGTGGCTGACGCTCTCGAGATGAAATCACCGGCCGAGGTCGCGGCGGCGCTGGACGACACCGGTTACCTGCCGGACGACGGGATCGCGACCGCGGCCTTCCTGGCGATGCGGATGCGTCGCCCGCTGCTGACCGAAGGTGAACCGGGCACCGGCAAGACGGCGCTCGCGCAGGCCCTGGCAGCGGCGCTCGGCGTGAACCTGATCCGCCTGCAGTGCCACGAGGGCATCGACGCGGCCCAGGCGCTCTACGACTGGGACTTCCCGCGGCAGCTGCTGCACCTGCGCACCCTGGAAGCGGCCTCCCGCGGTGAGCTCGACGCCGACGCGGCCGAGTCCTCCCTCTACACCCCGCGATTCTTGCTGGCCAGGCCGCTGCTGCGCGCCTTGCAGGAGGCGCCGTGCGTGCTGCTGGTCGACGAGATCGACCGCGCCGACGACGAGTTCGAGGCGTTCCTGCTGGAGGTGCTCTCGGAGTACGCGGTCAGCATCCCGGAGTACGGGGAGGTCCGCGCCGAGGAGCCGCCGATCGTCATCCTCACCTCCAACCGCACCCGCGAGGTCCACGACGCCCTCAAGCGCCGCTGCCTCTACCACTGGCTGGAGCACCCGGACCTGGAGCGAGAGGTCGCGATCCTGCGTCGGCGCCTGCCGGGCGTCGACGGTCGCCTGGCGGAGCAGGTCGCCGCGGCCCTCCAGCGCATGCGCCAGATGGAGCTCCTCAAGCCCCCGGGCGTCGCCGAAGCCCTCGACTGGACCCAAGCCCTCCAGGCCCTGGGCGCCACGTCACTGGACACGGAAACGGCCGCCACGACCCTCGGCGCGGTCCTCAAGTACCGAGAAGACGCGGAAAGAGTCCGCTCAGCAGGCATCCTCACCCCCTGACCGGACTTCAGTGGAACTCGGAAACCGGACTTCAGTGGAACTCGCGTCCCCGATTTCAGTGGAACTTGGGTCCCCGATTTCAGTGGAAGTCGGGTTCCGGATTTCAGTGGAAGTCGGGTTCCCGGTTTCAGTGGAAGTTGGGGGCCCGGTTTCCACTGAAATCCGTGGGACGGGTGGTGACCTGCGTTGGGAGGTGTGGTGATGGTGGAGACCGTGACGGGGTTGGTGGGGTTCGCGCGGGCTCTGCGGCACTCGGGGATGGCCGTGGGGCCGAATCGGGTGCAGAGCTTCCTGGCTGCGGTGGAGCAAATTGGGCTCGACGAGCGGGAGGGCGTGTACTGGGCCGGGCGGTTGACCTTGTGTTCCGAGCCCGATGACGTCGCGCGCTACGACGCCGCGTTCGAGACCTGGTTCAGCGCGGAGCCGATGCAGGTGGAACAGCCCGGGAAGCCGGTGTCGCGCCCCGCGAAGATCGCGGCGCTGACGGCCGAGACGTCCGACGGAGAGGGCGAGGGGGAGTCCGATGATCCCCTCGCGGCGGCCGCCAGCGACGCGGAGGTGCTGCGCAACCGCGATGTCACCGAGCTCAGCGCTGCCGAACGCGACCACCTCCGCCGGATGCTGGCGGTGCTGCGCCTCGAACCTCCGACGCGCCCGGCGTTGCGGCGCGAGCCGGGCAAGCGCGGAGCGCTGAGCCCGCGCGCCACGTTGCGCGCGATGCTGCGGTCCGGGGGCGAGCCGGTGCGCCTGCCCCGGCAGCACCGCTCGCGGCGTGCTCGTCGCGTCGTGCTGCTCATCGACGTCTCCGGTTCGATGAGCCCGTACTCGGACGCGCTGCTGCGCTTCGCGCACGTCGTGGTCCGCCGGGCTCCGGCGAGCACGGAGGTCTTCACGCTCGGCACCCGGATGACCCGCGTGAGCAGGCAGTTGCGCCAGCGCGATCCGGAATCCGCGTTGCAGGCGGCTTCTCGCGCGGTCCCCGACTTCTCCGGCGGCACACGACTGGGCGACACTCTCCGGGTGTTCTTGGACAGGTGGGGTCAGCGCGGCATGGCGCGCGGCTCCGTCGTGGTGCTCTTCTCCGACGGCTGGGAGCGCGGCGACGCCACCGACCTGGCCGAGCAGATGCGCCGGCTGCACAGATTGGCTCGCGGCGTGATCTGGGCGAACCCGCACGCGGGCCACGACGGATATCAACCCGTGCAATCCGGAATTGTGGCGGCCCTCCCGCACGTTGACCGGATGGTGGCCGGTCACAGTCTGAGGTCGCTGGAAGACATCTGGTCATGGGTTCGCAGACTTTCCCAGTCCGGGGAGCAGCTCCCCGGCGTGCCGGTCGGTTTCGCCTGACACCGGCCCGGGTGGATGCTTGGAGGGGCCAGGACGGCCCGTGGAGGTAGGTGCACCGTGCGTGACGTGTTGGATGACTTGACCAAGCGCTGGGAGGCCGGCGAGTCCGTCGGGCTGGGCACCGTGGTGGCCACGTTCCGCTCCGCCCCACGCCCGCCGGGTGCGTCGATGCTGGTCACGCGGGAAGGCGAGGCCGTGGGCAGCGTCTCCGGCGGCTGCGTCGAAGGCGCGGTCTACGAGGAGGGCTCCACGGTCCTGAAGGGCTCGGAACCGGTGCTGCGCCGCTACGGCGTCAGCGACGACGACGCCTTCGCGGTGGGCCTGACCTGCGGCGGGATCCTCGACATCTTCGTCGAGCGGATCGACCGCGAGACCTTCCCGGACCTCGACGAGGTCGCCGCCTCGGTGCGCGCGGAGGAGCCGGTGGCGGTCGCGACCGTCATCGAGCACCCCGAGCAGGCCAAGGTCGGCACCCACCTGCTGATCTGGCGCGAGCGGGTGCGCGGCACGCTCGGCGCGTCGCGGGTGGACGACGCGGTTATCGACGACGTGCGCGGCATGCTGGCCAGCGGTCGCAGCGGCGTCATCGAGTACGGCCCGGAGGGGCAGCGCCGCGGCGAGGGCATGCGGGTGTTCGTCAACTCGTTCGAGCCGCCGCCGCGCATGCTCGTCTTCGGCGCGATCGACTTCGCCGCCGCGATGGCCCGGATGGGTGCTTTTCTCGGCTACCGGGTGACGGTGTGCGATGCGCGCCCGGTGTTCGCCACCAACAGCCGCTTCCCGGGGGTCGACGACGTCGTCGTGGACTGGCCGCACCGCTACCTCGCCCAGGAAGCGGAGGAGGGGCGCCTCGACGAGCGCACGGCGGTCATGGTGCTCACCCACGACCCGAAGTTCGACGTGCCGGTGCTCAAGGAAGCCCTGCGCATGGACGTCGGCTACATCGGCGCGATGGGTTCGCGCCGCACGCACGAGAACCGCTTGACGCGGCTGCGCGAGGAGGGCGTCACCGAGGAGGAGCTCTCCCGCGTGTCCTCGCCGATCGGTCTCGACCTGGGCGCCAGGACCCCGGAGGAGACCGCCGTCTCCATCGCCGCGGAGCTGATCGCGCTGCGCTGGGGCGGCCGCGGTGTGAGGCTCTCGGACGTGGAGGGTCCGATCCACCACGACTGAGCCCGCTTGCTCTCGCCGGAACGGCGTAGGACCCTCTAGCGGAGTGACATCCGTCACTCGGCGGATAGTCGTGTTCCCGAACGTCCGCGCTCCTGGCGAGGAGGCCGTTCCATGTCCCGCATCACCGTCAACGTAGACGGCACCAACTACACCGATGAAGTGGAACCTAGAACGCTGCTCGTGCAGTACCTGCGCGAGCGGCTCGGCAAGGTCGGCACCGTAGTCGGCTGCGACACCAGCAACTGCGGTGCCTGCACCGTCCACATGGACGGGCACAGCGTGAAGTCGTGTTCCGTCCTGGCGGTCCAGGCCGACGGCCACGACGTGACCACCATCGAAGGGCTGGCCCAGGACGGCAAGCTGCACCCGCTGCAGGAGGCCTTCCACGACAACCACGCGTTGCAGTGCGGGTACTGCACCCCCGGCATGATCATGCAGGCGCTGGACCTGCTGGCCGAGGACCCCGAACCCGACGACCAGGCGGTCCGCGAGGGCATGGAGGGCAACCTCTGCCGCTGCACGGGCTACCAGAACATCGTCCGAGCGGTGCGCGACGCCGCCCAGCGCATGGAACCCGGCGCAGGGCCCGCGGCCGAGCACACCGATGACACGCCCATGCAGCGCAAGCCCGCCGACGAGCGGACCGGCGCCGAGGCCACGGGAGGTCGCCAGTCATGACCGCTGTGGCAGAGCCGGAACTCGGGCGTTCCCGCAAGCGCAAGGAGGACGCGCGGCTGATCACCGGCCGCACGCGCTGGACCGACAACCTCGCGCCCAGCGGAACGCTGCACCTGGCGATCCTGCGCTCACCGATGGCGCACGCCAAGATCACCGCGATCGACACCGAGGCCGCCAAGGAATCTCCCGGCGTGGTCGCGGTCGTCACCGGCCGCGACATCGCCGACGTCCAGGGCAGCCTGCCCTGCGCGTGGCCGATCACCGAGGACATGAAGGCCCCGGCGGCCCCGGCGATGGCCGTCGAGGAGGTGCGCTTCGCGGGTGAAGCGGTGGCGATGGTGGCCGCCCGCTCGGCCGCCGAGGCGCGCGACGCGATGGACGCCATCGACGTCGACTACGAGGACATGCCGGTCGTGCTGGACATGCCCTCGGCGATCGAATCGGGATCGCCGCTGGTCCACCAGGACCTGGGCACCAACACCAACGCCGTGTGGACCTTCGACTCGGCCGAGGCCGGGACCGGCGGTGACGTCGAGCAGGCCCTGTCCGGCGCGGAGGTGCTCGTCGAGCGGACCTTCCGCCAGCAGCGGCTGATCCCGGCGTTCATGGAGCCGCGCTCGGTCGTCGTCGACCCGACCGGTGAGCAGATCACCGTCTGGTCGGCCACCCAGGTCCCGCACATCCTGCGGGTCATGCTGGCCATGACGCTGGGCGTCGCCGAGAGCAAGATCCGGGTCATCGCACCCGACGTCGGCGGCGGTTTCGGCGGGAAGCTCCAGGTCACGCCGGAGGAGGTCCTCGCGTTCCTGATGGCGCAGCGGCTCGGCCGTCCGGTGAAGTGGACCGAGACCCGCTCGGAGACCATGGTTTCGGCGCACCACGGCCGGGACCAGATCCAGAAGCTGTCGATGGCGGCGACCCGCGACGGCCGGATCACCGGGCTCAAGGTCGAACTGCTCGCCGACATGGGCGCCTACCTGCGGCTGGTCACACCGGGCGTGCCGATCCTGGGCGCCCTGATGTTCAACTCGATCTACAAGATCCCGGCGTACCACTTCAGCTGCACCAACGTGTTCACCAACAAGACGCCGACCGATGCCTACCGCGGCGCCGGGCGACCGGAGGCCACCTTCGGCATCGAGCGGATGATGGACGAGCTGGCCGCCGAACTGGGCATGGAACCCATGGAGGTGCGGCGCAAGAACTGGATCGCCCACGAGGAGTTCCCGTACGACACGGTCGCGGGCCTGACCTACGACTCGGGCAACTACGAGGCCGCCACCGACAAGGCGATGGAGCTGTTCGGCTACACCTCGCTGCGCGAGGAGCAGGAGCGGCGCCGTCGCGAGAACGACCCGGTCCAGCTGGGCATCGGCATCTCCACCTTCACCGAGATGTGCGGGCTGGCGCCCTCGCGGGTGCTGGGGTCGCTGTCCTACGGCGCGGGCGGCTGGGAGCACGCGGCGATCCGGATGCTGCCCACCGGCAAGGTCGAGGTCGTCACCGGTTCCTCCCCGCACGGTCAGGGGCACGAGACGGCGTGGAGTCAGATCGTGGCCGACCGGCTCGGCGTTGCCTTCGACGACGTCGAGGTGCTGCACGGCGACACCCAGGTCTCGCCGCGCGGCATGGACACCTACGGCTCCCGCTCCTTGACCGTGGGCGGCATGGCCGTGGTCGCCGCCGCCGACAAGGTCATCGACAAGGCCCGGCCGATCGCCGCGCACATGCTCGAATGCGCCGAGGAGGACCTGGAGTTCTCCTCGGGCAGGTTCGGCGTGCGCGGCACCGATCGGGGCGTGGCGATGGGCGAGGTCGCGCTCGCGGTGTTCGCCGCGCACGACCTGCCCGACGGGGTGGAGCCGAACCTGGACTCCGACGCGACGTTCGACCCGGAGAACTTCTCGTTCCCGCACGGCACCCACCTCTGCGCGACCGAGGTGGACACCGAGACCGGGCACGTGAAGATCCGCAAGTACGTGTGCGTGGACGACATCGGATCGGTGATCAACCCGCTGATCGTGGAGGGCCAGGTGCACGGCGGTCTCGCCCAGGGCATCGCGCAGGCGCTCTACGAGGAGGCCGTCTACGACGAGGGCGGCACGCTCACCACGGGCACGCTGGCCGACTACCTGGTGCCCTCGGCGGCCGACCTGCCGGAGTTCACCACCGACCGCACCGAGACCCGCGCGACCTCGAACGCCCTGGGCGTCAAGGGCGTGGGGGAGGCGGGAACGATCGCCTCCACACCCGCGGTGGTGAACGCGATCGTCGACGCGCTGCGGCCGATGGGCGTCAACGACGTCGAGATGCCCTGCTCACCGCAGCGCGTGTGGCGGGCGGTGACCGGCGCTCGCGCGTCCGGGAAGACGGCGCCGGAGGCCGGCGGCGGACTCGGCTCGATGAACCCCCATGGAGGTACCCGGTGATCCCGGCCCAGTTCGAATACGTCGCGCCCTCGACCGTGGACGAGGCCGTCGCCGCGCTGGCGGCGGCGGGCGAGGACGCCAAGGTGCTCGGCGGTGGGCAGAGCCTGCTGCCCGTGCTGCGGATGCGGATGGCCGATCCGAGCACGATCGTCGACGTCGGTCGCATCCCGGAGATGCGGGGCGTCCGCGAGGACGGCGACAAGCTCGTCGTCGGCGCCATGACCACCCACTACGAGGTACAGCGGGACCCGCTGATCCAGCAGCACGCCGAGCTGATCACGCTGGCCACCCGCACCGTCGCCGACCCGCAGGTGCGCCACCGGGGCACCTTCGGCGGTTCGCTGGCGCACGCCGACCCGGCCGGTGACCTGCCGGCCCCGGCGCTCGCGCTGGACGCGGAGATGGTCATCGCCGGTCCCTCGGGCCGGCGCACCGTCCCGGCGTCGGAGTTCTTCGTCGACTACTTCACCACCGCGCTGGAACCCACCGACCTGCTGGTCGAGGTGCGGATGCCGAAGTGGACCGGCTGGAACGCGCACTACGAGAAGTTCAACCGCGTCGCCCAGGCGTGGTCGATCGTCGGAGTCGCCGCAGCGGTGCGGGTTTCCGGCGGTGCCATCGCCGAAGCGCGCATCGCGTTGACCAACATGGGCGCCACCCCCATCCGCGCGATGGGTGTGGAGCAGGCGCTGGTCGGCCAGCAGGCCACGGCCGAGGCGGTCCGCGCGGCCGCCCGGCACGCGACCGAAGGCACCAGCGCGACAGGTGATTCCAGCGCTGATTCCGACTACCGGGAACACCTCGCCGAAGTCCTGACCGGACGTGCGGTGCTGGCGGCGGCAGGCGGCTGATCCGCTCCCGCGAAGATCGGGTCTGGCGGCGTTCCGCGGAATTGCCGCCAGACCCGAATCGTTGTTGTGAGCGGGTGGTCCTTCCCGCTGAGCCGATCGGGCTATCGGCACGCCGTCCGGCCTGGGAGGCTGGTGGGTGGACTGCGTTATAGCTTCAGACTGAAACGATGGCTCTGCGCCTGAGCCGAGCACGGTCAATCAGGAGGACCTTCCAGTGGAAATGCAGCACACGTTCAGCGTTCCGGTGCCGATCGATGCGGCGTGGAAGGCGATGACCGACCCCGAACGGGTCGCTCCGTGCATGCCCGGCGCCACGCTCACCAAGGCCGAGGGCAACGAGTTCGCCGGTTCGGTGAAGGTCAAGCTCGGACCGGTGACGCTGCTGTACAAGGGAACCGGTGTCTTCAAGGACATCGACGAGAAGAACCGGCGGCTGGTCATCGACGCCAGCGGCAAGGACTCGCGCGGCAGCGGCACCGCCGCCGCGACGGTCGTGGTCACGCTGACCGACGAGGGCAGCACCACCTCCGGCACGGTCGACACCGACCTGAAGGTCACCGGCAAGCCCGCTCAGCTGGGCCGCGGCCTGATCTCCGAGGTGGGCGGCAAGATCCTGAACCAGTTCGCCGACAACCTCGCCAAGAAGCTGGAGTCCGAGCAGGAGGTCCCGGCCGCGCAGGAGAAGGCGTCGGCCGAGCCGCAGAGCACGGAGACCGCGGGTGGCGCCAACGGCAACGGTGCCGCCGCGGCAGCGGGGTCGGCGGCCGCGGGCGCCGCGGTCGGTTCGGCCCGCAAGGACACCAGCTGGCGGGTCACCCCGGCCAGCGCCGACTCGCCGAGCTCGACCACCATCGCCGAGCCGGCCGCCAACGACGAGGCCATCGACCTGCTGGGCACCGCGGGCGCACCGGTCCTCAAGCGGGCCGTCCCGGCGGTGATCGGTCTGCTGGTGGCGTTCATCGTGCTGCGCCGCTTCAAGAAGCGCCGCGCCCGCAAGCGCGCCTCGTAAGCACTTCCCCAGGTGCGGGGCTCGAGCCTCAGTCCCGCAGGAGCGCTCCGACCCGGCCGAGCCGGTCGAGCCACCACCGCTGCACGTCGGCGGGGGGAGTGGCGGCCGCGACCAGCGCCGGGTCGGGCTCCGGGGGCTTCGACAGCACCGGCAGGAATCCCTGCTCGGGCAGCAGCGAATCGGCGACCACGTCGCCGTCGAGCAGCGCCATGGTGCCCAGCCCGCACGCGAACGGCAGCTCGGGCAGCGCGCCGGCCAGCGCCAGCTGCGCCGACAGGCCCACGCTGGTCTCCACCGCCGAGGACACCACGCACGGCAGACCGCACGCCTCGGCGACCTGCAGCGCTCGGCGGACTCCGCCCAGCGGCGTCGCCTTGATGATCGCCACGTCGGCCGCTCCGGCCACGGCCACGCGCATCGGGTCCTCGGCGCGGCGGATGCTCTCGTCGGCGGCGATGCGCACGTCGACCTTGCGCCGCACGGCGGCGAGCTCCTCGATGCTCGGGCACGGCTGCTCGGCGTACTCCAGGCCCTGGGCGGCGGCGTCGAGCTCGCGGATGCGGCTGACGGCGGTGTCGACGTCCCACGCCGCGTTGGCGTCGACCCGGATCGCGCCGTCGGGCCCGAGCGCGTCCCGGACGGCGGCGACCCGCTCCAGGTCTTCGGCGGCGGTCTGGCCGGGATCGGCGATCTTGATCTTCGCGGTCCGGCACCCGGAGCGCGCCACGATCTGCGCGGCCTTCTCGGCGGACACGGCGGGGACGGTGCAGTTGACGGGGATCCGGTCCCTGACCGGCTCCGGCCAGTGCTCACCGCACGCCTCGAACGCCGCCTTCAACCACGGAACCGCGCTGGCGTCGTCGTAGTCCTCGAACGGGCAGAACTCGCCCCACCCGGCAGGTCCCGACATGAGCACCCCGCGTCGCACGGTGATCCCGCGAAACCGGTTCCGCATCGGCAACGCGTACACCCGCACGGCGTCCAGTTCCGCTGGATCGAAGCTCGCCATGACCCAATCCTTTCAGCCCGAACCCACCTCCGCGCCCCCGAGGTGCAGCCGGAATTCAGTGGAAGTCCGCCCCCGATTTCCATTGAAATCCGGTTCCAGACTTCCACTGAAATCGGGTTGACGAGGTGATGTCCGTGATCGGACGGCCTCGGACGGGGGTTACGCGACGCTGGGGCGGCCGAGGTCGAAGACGTCGACCTCGAAGCGGGCCCACTGCTGGCGCAGGGCGGTGACGCCGTGGTCGAGGATGTAGTTGAGCTCGCCCAGCGTGACAGGGAGGAGGGTGAAGACCTGGAGCTGCTCGGTGCCCTCCGGGTCGGTGAAGCGGGTGAACTCCGACGGGAAGATCGGATGTCCGCTGGCCAGGACGCCGTGGAACTCGGTTCCCGGCAGCAGCGGCTTCTCGTTCGGCACTATCTGGTCGGGGACCAGGAAGGTGCGGTTCTGCACCAGCAGTTCCGAGGTGAGGTCGACCAGGTGTCGGGCGGCTTCGGCCTGCTCCCGGTAGACCGTGCAGGCCAGCTCCTGGGCGGGGTGGACGCCCAGCGGCTGGAACCGCAGGCCGCTGCTGATCACCGTCGTCAGATGGAGTTCCTCGAGGTGGAAGAACACCAGACCGTAGCCGCGGTTGGTGCCGTTCACGTTCGGCGGCTCGGCTCCCGTGGGGGCGCCGGCGTAGCGTTCCAGGTTCTCCGCGAGGCCGACGAAGCGGTGCGCACCGCCCATCGCCGGCCGTTCGTGCTCGGTTTCCATCCGATCTCCAGTGTCTTGCAGCTCAGACGCTGCGTTCGTTCATCGCAACGGTAGCTGCAAAGCAGCCGAACGCGGGCCCCTTTTGGGTGACAGCTATCCGGGGCTCACCCGGAGTTTCCGTCACCCGGCGTCCGGGATTGCCGGGCCGAGCAGGTCATCGGCGTCCACGATCCGGTAGGCGTAGCCCTGTTCGGCGAGGAACCGCTGCCTGTGCGCGGCGTAGTCGGTGTCCAAGGTGTCGCGCGAGACGACCGAGTAGAAGTGCGCCTGCTTGCGCTCGGCCTTGGGCCGCAGCAGCCGACCGAGCCGCTGCGCCTCCTCCTGCCGGGACCCGAAGGTGCCCGACACCTGCACGGCGACCGAGGCCTCGGGCAGGTCGATCGAGAAGTTGGCGACCTTGGACACCACGAGCCGGCTGATCTCGCCGCGCCGGAACGCGTCGAAGAGCTCCTCGCGCTCCTTGTTCTTCGTCGAGCCCTCGATGATCGGCGCTTCCAGCGCCTCGCCGAGCTCGTGCAGCTGGTCCAGGTAGGCGCCGATGACCAGGGCGGGCTCGTCCGGGTGCTGGTCGAGGATCGCCTTGACCACCGGGGCCTTGGTGCGCGCGGTCGCGCAGAGCTTGTAGCGCTCCTCGGCTTCGGACGTGGCGTACTGCAGGCGCTCGTTGTCGGTCAGCGTCACCCGCACCTCGACGCACTCCGCGGGCGCGATCCAGCCCTGGGCCTCGATGTCCTTCCACGGGGCGTCGTAGCGCTTGGGGCCGATCAGCGAGAACACGTCGCCTTCCCGGCCGTCCTCGCGGACGAGGGTGGCGGTCAGGCCGAGCCGGCGCCGGGACTGCAGGTCGGCGGTCATCCGGAACACCGGGGCGGGCAGCAGGTGCACCTCGTCGTAGACGACCAGGCCCCAGTCGCGGGAGTCGAACAGCTCCAGGTGCTTGTACTCGCCCTTGGAACGGCGGGTGATCACCTGGTAGGTCGCGATGGTGACCGGCCGGATCTCCTTCTTCTCACCGGAGTACTCGCCGATCTCCTCCTCGGTCAGCGAGGTCCGCTCGATCAGCTCGCGCTTCCACTGGCGGCCGGCGACGGTGTTGGTGACCAGGATCAACGTGGTCGCCGCCGCCTCGGCCATGGCCGCCGCGCCGACCAGCGTCTTGCCTGCGCCGCAGGGCAGCACGACGACGCCCGAGCCTCCGGCCCAGAACGACTGCACGGCCTGGCGCTGGTAGTCGCGCAGGTTCCAGCCGTCCTGCTCCAGCTCGATGGGGTGCGCTTCGCCGTCGACGTAGCCGGCGAGGTCTTCGGCGGGCCAGCCGACCTTGAGCAGCATCTGCTTGAGACGTCCGCGCTCGCTGGGATGCACGACGACGGTGTCGTCGTCGAGGCGAGCGCCGAACATCGGGGCGATCTTCTTGTTGCGCAGGACCTCTTCGAGCACGGCGCGGTCCACGGAGACCAGCACGAGGCCGTGCGCGGGGTCGTTGGTCAGCTGCAAGCGACCGAAGCGGCCCATGGTCTCGACGATGTCGACCAGCAGCGGCTGCGGCACGGGGTAGCGGGAGAAGCGGACCAGTCCGTCGACGACCTGCTCGGCGTCGTGCCCGGCGGCGCGCGCGTTCCACAGCGCGAGCGGCGTGATCCGGTAGGTGTGCACGTGCTCCGGCGCGCGCTCCAGCTCGGCGAAGGGTGCGATGGCGGTGCGCGCGTCATCGGCGAGGTCGTGATCGACTTCGAGCAGCAACGTCTTGTCGGACTGGACGATCAGAGGTCCGTCGGTCAAGGTGAGCGCTCCCTCGGGGATCGGGTGGAGTTTCCGCAGGTGATCAGCACTGTCGGCAGCCACCGGACGGACTCCCGGCCCAGTATTCCACTCGGGCAACACCGCCCTCGCCGGGTCCAGTCCCAGCAGCGGCGCGAAGTGACTCAAATCGCCCACGAGCCCGCGCCCGCGTCGTCCGCCGGGAGGTGCGCCGCCCGGCGGACGGGGGATTGTGGGGGTGCCGGGGTGGTGGGAGCGTTTCGTCGATCTTGTTCGGGTGCGAGGAGTGACATGGCTGCGGAGAACGCGGGGGAGCGGCTGCGGGAGTTGGAGCCCGGGGCTCGCCTGGAGGACGTGCTGGAACTGTTCGACTCGCTGCCCCCGGTGGGGGTCGAGGAGCTGGTGGGCACCTGGCGGGGCAACGGGATCGACACCGGGAACCCGTTCGACGGGCTGCTGGAGCGGTTCGGCTGGTACGGCAAGCGCTTCGGAGGAGCGGACGACGCCCACCCGCTGCTGTTCGCGGCGAGCCGAGGACGCGTGGTGAGCATCAACCCGGCGTTCATGCCGGTCGGGCTGATGCTCGGCATCGCCGACAGGCTCAACAACCCCGTCGTGGCGGCGCTGTTCCGGATCTCGATGCCGCTGATGACCACGGCAAAACCCCGCGCGCGGCTGCGGATGGTCGAGTACCGGGGCGTGTCCTCCGCCGCGATGGTCTACGACGCGCTGCCGATCCACGACCCGTTCCGCAAGGTCGACGAGGACACGCTGCTGTGCGCGATGGACCTGCGCGGCATGGACGAGCCGTTCATGTTCGTGCTGCGCCGCGATGCCGCGTAGGAACACGTTTTCCCTGGCTGGGTAGATTGCTGGTGGCGAACTCGACCACGGAGGACTAGTGACCTACCCACCGCAACCGGATCCTCACGGTGCGCAGTCCGGGCCGTATCCGGGCGGCTGGCCCGGTCAGCCCCCGCAGCAGGGCTACCCGTTCCCGCAGCAGGGTTCCGACGCCTTCTGGCGACAGGTCGCGGGCAACCAGCAGCCGCCTCCGCCGCCGAAGAAGAAGCGCACCGGTCTCATCGTCGGGCTCGTCGTCGGCGGTGTGCTGCTGCTGACCGGGGGCATCGTCGGGATCTCGCTGGCGGTGATCGCCGGCAACCGGATCGAGGCCGGCGACTGCATGGAGCTGCTCGACGAGCGCGGTGGCCCGATGGCCCCGGCCGACTGCGGTTCGGCCGAGTCCGACTACGAGGTCGTCGAGGTCCAGACCCGCCAACGCGCCGAGTGCGGCGACGACTACGTCAACTACGCCGAGGGCACCGCCTACTGCGTCGTCCTCGACGTCAAGGTGGGCGACTGCCTGACGCCCTTCCAGGAGGATGAGGGCGTCCTGCCGTTGAAGATCGAGTGCTCCCGGTCGGAGGACCAGGTCACCAGGGTGGTCGGTGGGCAGGACCCGGAGTCCGCGTGCGGGGAGAACGAGGGCTACTACGTCTTCACCCGCAAGACCGTGTGCTTCGGGGACGTTCGGGGCATCTGACGTTTACTACCGCTAACGAAGCCGGTCTGCTGTGATGGAGCACGACGATCGGTGGGGCGAGGAGGCAGCACGAATGGGCAGCGAGGATCGCACGGTTCGCGACATCACCCGGGGTTTGATGCGTGAACTCGGGCTGACCACGGTGTTCGGCAACCCGGGCACGACGGAGGTCCCCTTCCTGACGGGATGGCCCGACGACTTCCACTACGTGCTCGGGCTGCAGGAGTCCGTGGTGGTCGCGATGGCCGACGGCTACGCGCAGTCCCGCCGCGAACCGGTGCTGGTCAACCTGCACTCGGCCGGTGGTGTCGGGCACGCGCTGGGCGCGGTGTTCACCGCTTACCGCAACCGCACCCCGATGATCATCACCGCTGGTCAGCAGACCCGCAGCCTGATGTTCAACGAACCGTTCCTGGGCGCCACAGAGGCGCCGAACTTCCCCAAGCCCTACGTGAAGTGGAGCTACGAGCCGGCCAGGGCCGCGGATGTCCCGGCCGCGCTGGTGCGCGCCTACCAGATGGCGACGACCCCGCCGTACGGTCCGGTCTTCCTGTCCGTGCCCGCCGACGACTGGGACGAGCCCGGCGTGGAGGTCCCCGCGCGCCCGCGCACGCCGGGATTCGCGCCCGACCCGCAGGCCATCGCCGGGCTCGCCGAGGCGCTGCGCGACTGCGAGCGGCCCGCGTTCGTCACCGGCCCGGCGGTCGACGCCGACGGCGTGGTGGACGAGATGGTGCGGCTGGCCGAGAAGACCAAGGCCGCGGTGTACGCACCGCCGATGTCCCCGCGCTGCTCCTTCCCGGAGGACCACCCGTGCTTCGCCGGGTTCCTGCAGCCCGAGCAGCGGCTGCTCAGCCAGGAGCTCTCCGGCTACGACCTGGTCGTGGTGTGGGGCGCTCCGGCGTTCACCTACCACGTCTACCGGGGTGAGGCCGAGGTCGCGCTGCCCGAGCTCTTCCTGGTCAACGACGACGCCGACGTGCTGGCCCGCGCCCGCTCCGGTCGAGGCGTGATGGGCACGATGGCGCACGCGGTTCCGCAGGTCAACGCGCTGCTCGACGATCTGGACCGGTCGGCGCCGACGACCATGGCGCGGCCGGACAAGCCCGTCGCGACCACGCCGATGACGGCCTCCTACGTCTTCGACACCCTCGTCGGTCAGCTCCCCGCCGACGCGGCCGTCGTCGAGGAGACCCCGAGCCACCGCAACGACCTGCACGAGTACTTCCCCGTCCGCTCCACCGACGGCGGGTTCTTCACCGGGTTCTCCGGCGCGCTGGGCTACGGCGTCGGCGCCGCGGTCGGCGTCGGCATGGCCAACACCGCCCGGCGGACCGTGGCGCTGCTGGGCGACGGTTCGAGCATGTACGGCATCCAGTCGCTGTGGACGGCCGTGCGCGAGCAGGCACCGGTCACCTTCGTGATCATGGACAACTCGCGGTACGCCGCCGTGGCCGTGCTGGGCGAGGCCGCCGGTGGCAGCAAGCTGCCGGGCGTGGACCTCGGCGGCATCGACTTCGTCTCGCTGGCCACCAGCCTCGGCTGCCCGGCCAAGCTCATCCAAACCCCGGAGGAGCTGGCCGAAGCCCTGCCCGAGGAGTTCGCGGGCAAGCAGGGCCCGAGCCTGCTGCACATCAAGGTCGACCCAGGCCAACGCTTCCTGTACTGATCGGGAACCTGTCAGTGGTCATCCTGCTCAGCGGTGCGGGTGGCGGAACCTGACACGCCGTCTGGACTCCGTGCGCCACTCCTTGAGCATTCCGCTTACCCAGGGGGTGGACATCGGCGTCGCGGCGTACTCGCCAGGCGACGTGTCAGAACCCGCGGCGATGCCGGTTGCTCAGGTGGTTCTCACTGCTCGCGGCTTCGCCGCCTGCGCGCGGGTCGTAGTGGTCCTGAACGACGAAGAGGCGGCCTCGACCAGGTGTGGTCGGGGCCGCCCACGTCGTCGTGGTCAGGAGACCTGGGTGGTCTCCGCTGCTGAGGCCTGGGACGCGCCTGCGCTCTTGACGTCGAGGAGGCGGGCCACCTCGCTCCGCAGGTGCACGAAGGTCTCGGACTCCCTGGTGGTGATCTGGTCGCGCTCGGTGCCGAGCGGGATCTCCAGGTCCTTGACGATCGTGGCCGGGGACTTCGACAGCACGAAGACCCGGTCGGAGAGGTAGATGCTCTCGTCGATGTCGTGGGTGACCAGCAGGACCGTGCTGTCGAACTGCTTGCGGACCCGCAGCAGCAGGTCCTCCAGCTCGAAGCGGGTCTGGGCGTCCACCGACGCGAACGGCTCGTCCATCAGCAGCAGCGCAGGTCGGCAGGCCAGGGCACGGGCGATGGACACCCGCTGCTGCATGCCGCCGGAGAGCTGCCACGGGTACTTCTTGGCGGAGGCCGACAGGCCGACCCACTCCAGCACCTCGTCGGCGCGCTCGCGCCGCTCGGACCGGCTGACGCCGCGGGCCTGCAGCGGGAACTCGACGTTGGCGCGGACCGACTTCCAGGGGAACAGCGAGCGGCTGTAGTCCTGGAACACCACGGCCAGGTCGCTGGGAACGCCGTCGACCGCCTCGCCGTGCAGCCGCACGTCGCCGGAGGTCGGCTTGATCAGGCCGGAGATGCCCCGCAGCATCGTCGACTTGCCGCAGCCGGAGGGACCGACGATGCACGCCAGCTCACCGGTGCGGACCTCGAAGGTGAGGTCGGCGATGGCCTGGTGCCCGTTCGCCCCGCCGTAGCGGTGACCGAGTCCGGAGACTTCCAGCATCGTGTTCGTTCGGGTCATTTCGGTCAGCCTCCGACAACTTGGTCAGCCGACGCCTGCGAGGGCTGCCAGCTCAGCGCACGGCGTTCCACCACGAGCAGCAGGGTGTTCAGTACGTATCCGAGGACGCCCAGCAGGACGATCCCCGCCCACATGGCCGGGAAGTCGAACTGCCGCTGGTCGTACATCAGCCGGTAGCCGATGCCGTTGGTGGACCCCACCAGCTCCGATACGACCATCAGCACCAGGGACAACGACAGGCTAACCCGCAGCCCGGCGAAGATCTTGGGCGTCGCCGCGGGCAGCACCACGCCGGTGATCCACTGGGCGCGCGGGATGCGGAACGACCGCGCGGTGTCGATCTTGACCTGGTCCACCGAGCGGACGCCGTCGACGGTGTTGAGCAGGATCGGCCACACGACGCTGAACACGATCACGGTGATCTGCATCGACGAGCCGATGCCCAGCAGCACGATGAACACCGGGACCAGCACCGGTGAGGGGATGGCGCGCATGAACGCCATCAGCGGCCCGACGAAGTCCAGCAGGTTGCGCGAGCGGCCGAGCAGGGTGCCCAGCGCGACGCCGATGACCGCGGCCAGCACCCACCCGAAGGCGACCCGGCCGAGGCTGGCGAACAGGTCGCCGGTGGCCTCGCTGGTCAGGAAGAGCGATTCCGGAGGTCCGGAGAACCACTTCTGCCCGGCGGTGGCGAGGATCTTGCTCGGCGACGGGAAGAACGGGTGCTGCGCGATTTGGGTCACCAATTCCCACAGCAGAACCGCGATGATGAGCACGAGCCATTGGCGGAGGAATCCACGCGTTTTCTTCACAACGCACCCCGCAACCCGAAGTTGAATTCCAGTGAATTCACGATGTCAATTCCCGGGGAGTCGTGAAAGCCGGGAAAGAGGTGGCCCGTCACACTGCCTCCCGATCGACCGCGCTCCACGCCAGGCCTCGCTTGTGCACCGTTTCCAGCGCCTCGTTGATGAGGTAGCCGACGATGCCCGCGACGATCGTCCCGGCCAGGACCAGGTCCATCCGCCCGGCTCCGGTCGAGGCGTCCAGCACGAAGCTGCCGAGCCCGCTGCCGCCTCCTGCCAGGAACTCGGTGCTGACCACCAGGATCAGCGCCACCGAGGCCGACATCCGGATGCCGGTGAGCACGAACGGCGCGGCGTTGGGCAGCAGCACGGTGAACATCGTGCGGGCCCGGCCGAAGCCGAAGGACCGCGCGGTGTCCACCATCACCGGGTCGACCTCGTCCAACGCGTAGATGGTGTTGAACAGGATCGGCCACACAGCCGCGTACACCGCAAGGGCGATCTTGGTCTCCGGGCCGGACCCGACCAGCACGATGGCCAGCGGGATCAGCGCCACGGAGGGGATCGGCCGGAGGAACTCGATGATCGCGCGGGTGGCCACCCGGATGCCGCGCACGCTGCCCAGCAGCAGCCCGGCGGGTACGGCGATGGCGATGGAGATGCCCAGCGCGATGGCCCAGGCCAGCACGCTCGCGATCAGGTCGAGCAGGAAGGAGGGGTCGCCGAGGAGCTCGACGAACCTGGACAGCACCACCGAGGGTGGTGGGAAGTACTGGGGGTCGACGAGCCCGGACCTGCTGAAGGCTTCCCACAACAGCAGGAAGCCCAGGAGCCCGAGCAGACCCCGGATTGTTCTGGTCATGTCCCGATCAGCTCTGCGGCGGCTTGATGATCATGCTCGCCACGTCGACGTCCTTCGTGATGTAGCCGAATTCCAGCATCAATCGCGGAACGCGCTGCAAGCGGGTGGCATCTGCACGTGCGTTCAACTTCAGCAACGTGATGATGGACGCAGTTTCCTTGTCGATCTTGGCGAACTTCGGCAGCAGCGGCTCGATCTTGGCGCGGTCCTGCGCCTCGGCCACCGAGGCGGTCATCGCGCGCTGGAAGGCGGCGACGGTTTTCGGGTTCTTCTCGGCGAACTCGGAGTTGGAGACGTAGCCGCCCAGCGGCAGGTCCTCCAGCGGGCCGGCGGTGGTGTCGAGCACCGGCACGGCGTCGGCGTCGCGCGCGGCCAGGGTCAGGAAGGGCTCCACGACCATCGCTGCGTCGACCTGGCCGGCCTTGAGCGCGTTGGGCATGTTGATGAAGCCCAGCGGCACCATCTGCACCTTGTCGAAGGGCACGTTGTTGGCCTTCATCGAGGCCTTGACCAGCAGCTCGGAGATGGTGCCGGGGCCGGAGATCGCGATCCGCTTGCCCGCCAGGTCCTGCGCGGTGCGCACCCCGGAGTCCGGCGCGGACATGATCAGGCAGCTGTTGGGCACCGCCGACATGCAGTCGGCGACGATCTTGAGGTTGGCCACGCCCTTGGCCTGCGCGGCGAAGATCGGCACGTAGCTGGAGAAGGTGATGTCGAGGTCGCCGCCGATGGCGCTGTTGAGCGCGGCGCCGCCGTCGGAGGCGGGGACGATCTCGACGTTGAGGCCCTCGCGCTGGAAGTGACCGGCTTCGGCCGCCAGGTACAGCGGGGCGAGCTCGGCGGTGGGCAGTGCGCCGACGCGCAGGTTGGCCTTCTCCACCTGGCCGTTCCCGGACGACTGCTGCTCCGCGCCACCCAGCAGCCCGCAACCGCTGGAGCCCATCAGCGCTCCTGCGGTGGCCACACCGCCGGCGATTTTGAACAGGTCGCGGCGGGCTATCGGGCGGTTCTTCGGACGCATGGCGTTTCCTCCTGGCATGGCGGGGTGTGGGCCTGCGCGGGCCCTGGCGGCTGGAGCGACTTGCGTGGACCGAGGCCGTTGCGGCCGGGAAGCGGGGACTGCGTGCGCGGGGTTTCGGTGGCCGCTGCGCACATCCCGTGTCCTCGGGATCACCGACTGCATCGGTGCGCAGAACTCTAGATACCTGATCAGGGGGCGACAACAAGACGTAATGGGCTCGTTGTGTCCATTACTCGAAGGTGTGTCTCCCGTCACTGATTGGCGAAAGCAAACAACACGGACAGTGTTGTCCACATCGCGAACGGGTGATCACGCGCCAACAACGTGAAATACACGGTGAGCAAAACGACAAAAGCCGCAGATGCCTCGTACGTGACGAAGCACCTGCGGCTCGGTGGTCCCGCGGCGGGGTCCGGGTGCCGGACCGGCCGATCCTCCTCAGCACTTCGGCTGATCGGATCGGCCCGGCCCTCAGCCCTGGGGCTGACGCGAGGGTCAGCCCTGCGTCGGCCGGACGATCATCTTGGCCACGTCGATGTCCTGCTCCAGGAAGCCGAAGTCCTTCATCAGGCGCGGAACGCGCTGCAGGCGCGTCGCGTCGGCGCGCGAGTTGAACTTCAGCAGCGAGATGATCGCGGCCGTGTCCTTGTCGATCTTGGCGAACTCCGGCAGCAGCGGCTCGATCTTCGACCGGTCCTGCGACTCGGCCACCGCGCGGTCCATCGCGCGCTGGAAGGCGGCGACGGTCTTGGGGTTGTCCTGCACGAACTTCGCCGTCGCCCCGTAGCCGGTCAGCGGCAGGTCCTCCAGCGGGCCGGTGTTGGTGTCGGCCACCGGGACCGCTCCGCTGGCGCGCGCGGCCTGGGTCAGGAACGGCTCGGTCAGGATCGCCGCGTCCACCCGGCCCTGCTGGAGGGCGGCCGGCATGTTGATGAACGGGATCGCGGTGAACTCGGACTTGGAGAAGTCCACGCCGTAGGCCCGCATGGTGGCCTTGACCAGCAGTTCCGAGATGGTGCGCGGTCCGGAGATGGCGATGGTCTTGCCCGCCAGGTCCTGCGGGGTGCGCACCTTCGAGGAGGGCGAGGTCATGATCGTGGTCGTGTTCGGGGCGCCCGCGCCGCAGTCGGCCACGATCTTCAGGTCCGCCACGCCCCTGGCCTGGGCTGCGAAGAAGGGCACGTAGCTCGCGTAGGTGATGTCGTAGTCACCGCCGATGGTGCTGGTCAGAGCCGCACTGCCGTCCGAGGTCGTGACGATCTCGACGTTGAGGCCCTCCTGCTGGAAGATGCCGTTGCGCACGGCCAGGTGCAGGGGAGCGAGGTCGGTGACCGGCATGGCGCCGACCTTGATGTTGGGCTTCTCGACCGTGCCGTCACCGCCGCCAGCCGATTCGGAGCCGCCCAGCAGGCCGCATCCGCTCGCGCCCATCAGCGCTCCGGCGGTAGCCGTGCCACCTGCGAGTTTGAGCAGCCCTCTCCGCGACATAGCGCGACTGGCCAGGGTCATCGAGTCCTCCTTGCAACAGCACGACATGGGGTGCGCCGGGCGCTGCGTGAGCTCCGCTGGCTCGGCGCGGACAACCCCGAGTAGGGTCCGGCAGTTGCGTCTGTGCACTGTGGACTTGGCCACGACCTTCGATGGAGGCGCCGGGCTTGCCGGGCACACGCGCGATGGCCGTGACGGGTGGGGCGCAAAAAGGACTGTAAAGGTTTGAACTATCGGGTTACAACCAGGCGTAACTAACTACGGGTCACACGTTCGGCCCAGCTGTTGCCAAAGGCACTCTTAAGAGTGACGGTGACCCGTATTGGGGGCCTGACTTGTGACGCCGGGTTAAGTATAGTCTCGCCCGTCGAGGTGACCGGCCTCTGCTTCGGGGGAATGCACGTTGTGACCAGGGAGTGTGATGGCAAGCCCGGCTGACAGAGTCGGGGTCTGCGGAAACTCGATCGCCGAGGTGACGTGGACCCGCTCGTGGGAACCCGACGCGACCGCGTCGGTTCGCGGGCACACTCCCAGCACGATGATCTCCACTGTCACGGCACGGAAGGGCAGCTAGCCGTGGCGGTTCCGCACATGTCCGCCGCAGCGAAGGAAACAGGGATGCTCAACAACGACCCCGCGACCGCACCCGGAGCAGCCGATCCGGCTGCCGCCCGGACCAAGAAGTGGTGGCTGCGCAACTGGCGCCTCCGGTACAAGATGGCCGCCGTTCTGCTCGTGCCGACCCTGGCCGCGCTGGGCGTCGGTGGCGTTCGCATCTACGACGGTCTCAACAGCCAGTCGCAGATGCAGACCATCGTCGACCAGGTCGAGTTGGCGCAGCAGACCTCCAACCTCACCCACGAGCTGCAGCGCGAGCGTGACTTCGCGATCGTGCTCACCACCTCCAACGGCGGCAGCGCGGGCACCGACTACCAGGCCCAGGGCGGCCGGGTCGACGCGGCCGTCCAGCAGGTCCTCGCGTTCGACCCGCAGGTCGTCGGCTTCACCCCCGAGGTCCGCTTCGCCTTCCAGAGCGCCGAGCACCGGATCAACAGCCTCGGAGCGCTGCGCGGCACCGTCAACGGCGGCTTCACCAGCCCGCAGACGATGATCGCCTACAACTCGGTGATCGACACGCTGCTGTCGATCAACAACCAGGTCGCCAACTCCGCGGCCAACACCGCGACCGCGCAGACGGCCCGCGCCGCCGACTCCCTCGGCCAGGCCAAGGAGCAGCTCGCCCGGCAGCGCTCGATCCTGCTCAGCGCGTCGCTGCGGAACCAGTTCCTGACCGGTCAGCCCGATCAGATGCGCGCCGCCGACGCGCGCTACGAGGCCGCGTACGGCGAGTTCGAGGCCGCGGCCACCCAGGACCAGCGCGCACTGTTCGCCGAGCGGGTCGCCGGTGCGGCGGTCGACCGCAGCGAGCAGCTGGAGCAGAGCTCGCTGATCGCCTACGACAACGATCAGCAGAACCAGAACCTCGGCGTCTCCCCGGCCGACTGGGGGCAGCAGTCCGGGCAGCGCACCGACCTCGTCCGCGAGGTCGAGTCCGACGTCCTCGAAGACCTGCACTCCGACGCCACCTCGCTGGCCGACTCCGCGACCTGGACGCTGATCCGCGACTCCGCCCTGGTGGCGCTGCTGCTGATCGTGGCCTTCGGCGTGGCGACCTTCATCGCCCGCTCGATGCTGCGACCGCTGCGGACCCTGCGCTACAGCGCCCTGGAGATCGCGCAGCAGAGCCTGCCCGACGCGATCAACCGGGTCACCGAGAACCCGGGCGCGTCCCACCAGACCACGGTGCCGACCGTGCCGGTCTACACCGACGAGGAGATCGGGCAGGTCGCCCGCACCTTCGACGCGGTGCACCAGCAGGCGCTGCGGCTGGCCGTCGAGCAGGCCATGCTCCGCAACAACGTCAACGACCTGTTCGTCAACCTCGCCCGCCGGTCGCAGACCCTGGTGCAGCGGCAGCTGGCCCTGATCGACCGGCTGGAGCAGGACGAGCAGGACCCGGACCAGCTGTCCAGCCTCTTCGAGCTGGACCACCTGGCCACCCGAATGCGGCGGAACAACGAGAACCTGCTGATCCTCGGCGGCACCGACCTCACCCGGCGGACCATGCGGCCGGTCCCGCTCAACGAGGTGCTCGGCGCCGCCGTCTCCGAGGTCGAGCAGTACGCCCGGGTCGCCGTGGTCGACGCCCCCGAGCTGGCCCTGCAGGGCCGCGTGGTCAACGACTTCGTGCACCTGGTCGCCGAGCTGTTGGAGAACGCCACGGTGTTCTCCAACCCGGACACCGAGGTCACCGTCCGCACCGCCTACCGCCGCCAGCAGCTGGTCATCGAGATCCGCGACCGCGGCGTGGGCATCGACGCCGGCGAGGTCGACGAGATCAACGAGCGGCTCGTGCGGCCGCCGGAGATCGACGTCGCGGTCTCCCGGCGCATGGGTCTGTTCGTGGTCGGTCAGCTGGCCCGCAGGCACAACATCGAGGTCGAGCTCGGCAACAACGAGGGCCTGGAAGGTGGTGTCACGGCCACCGTCCGCCTCAGCGGCGAACTGGTCGTGCAGCTCACCCCGGACGGCCCGGTGCCGATGCCCGACATGCCGCGCACCGTCCAGCCCGAGGAGCGCGGTCAGCTCGGCGAGACCGGCACCCAGCTGGGCCTGGCCGCCGCCTTCGGTGGTCGCGCCGCCGCGGGCAACAACGGCCAGCAGCCGGGCCTGGACGCACCGACCAGCCGCGCCGAGCTGCCGAGCCTGAGCAGTTCCGAGCCGCCGACGTCGTTCACCTCGATGAACCAGGCGGCGGTGGACGCCGACGACTCGACACCGGGTGCCTTCTCGTTCAACGGCCACGGCTTCGCCGACGAGCCGGACGACCACGACGCGGAACTGCCCGCGCAGTACTCCGTGACGATGTCCTCCAGCGATTCGTTCGGCGCGACGAGCGTCCCCCAATGGGAGGATGACGACCGGGCGCCCCACGACGACGGAGTCGGGGCGGAAGCCTGGCCGGATATCGACCCGGGCTTCGACGGGCAGTGCGGTGCACCGTCGGAGACCTCGTCGACCGACCTGTTCCACAGCCCGTTCGAGGCGGAGAAGACCAAGAACTTCGCACCGTCCGAGCCCTTCGGCGCCGACGAGCACCGGAACGGCTTCAGCGGTGGCGGCCTGACCGGGAGCGGGCCCGACAGCGGCTCGTTGAACGGCAGCAGCCTGAACGGCAGTGGAATAGGCGCGGCATTCGGTGGCGGCCACGAGGGCGCTCCAGGAAACGAAGGCCGGCCCGAGCCGGCGTCGGAGCCTTGGGAGTCCGAGAACGCATCAGCTCCCGGCCTGGAACGTCCGGGCTTCGACGGCGGATCGCCGGCACGCGCCGACGACGAGCCGAGGGAGTCCTGGGACATGGACGATGCGCCCACCCAACGCCTGCCGATATACGAAGCCGTGCTCTCGCAGTGGTTCCGGGAGTCCGATGTCGAGGACTCGACGCCGGCCGCTGCCGACCCCAAACCCGCCGAGCCGGAAACCGCCGCACCCTCGACCCCGTCGAGCTCCGCGCCGGAACCGGTCGTCGACGAAGTTCCGCGAACCACCACGCCCGACCCGGGCTGGGGGCAAGCGGATGTCGGTTGGAAAGCCGCCGAGGCGCTGCTGCAGACCCACGAGGTCCAGGAGACGACCGCGGCCGGACTTCCCAAGCGGGTCCCGAAGACCAACCTCGTGCCCGGCTCGGCAGCACCCCGCTCCCCGCAGACGCCTCGCCGCAAGCCCGCCGCCCCGCGCTCGGCTGATGCCGTTCGCGGACGCATGGCGAACTTCCAGCAGGGCGTCCATCGGGGCAGGCACGCCAAGGCCGAACCGGTTTCCACCGAACTTCCCCGCTCGAATCCGAGCCGTCCCGAGGAGCAGGAGTGAACGGGTCCGTGCAGCAACCGATGAGCAGCAACAGCTTCAGTTGGCTGATCACCGACTTCGTGCGTCGGGTACCCGGCGTGGCGCACTCGGTGGTCGTGTCCGCGGATGGTCTGCTGCTGGCCGGTTCCCAAGGCTTGCCGCGTGACCGCGCCGAGCAGCTTTCCGCCGTCGCGTCAGGTCTGGTCAGCCTCACCCAAGGCGCAGCGCGCTGCTTCGAAGCAGGCGAGGTGACCCAGACCGTCGTCGAGATGGAGCAGGGCTACCTGTTCCTGATGTCGATCAGCGACGGCTCGTGCCTGGCCGTGCTCGCCGCGCCCAACGCCGACATCGGCCTGGTCGCCTACGAGATGACCCTGCTCGTGGAGCGGGTCGGTCGTCAGCTCACGCCTGAGCTGCGCGCGCAGCTGCAAGGCATGGGACGCCGGTGATTCCGGCTGGGAGAGCTGAGGGGAGCTGACCATGAACGCCGGTTCCGAGCCCAGCTGGGACGGTGACCTGTTCCGCCTCTACAACAAGCGGCTGAGCGCGGAGTCCTGGCAGGACGACTTCGTCGACGACACCCCGTCCGGGCAGGGCGGTGATGCCATCGGCGGCTACGACCGCGCGTTGTTCGGGGGACCGGGTGCCGACCTGTTCGGGTCGGGCGGATACGGCGACACCTCTTCGGGCGGGCAGAGCAACGCCCAGCACGACGGTTGGGGCAAGCAGGATCCCCGCGCCGCTGCGGACAACTGGGGCTCCCAGGACCGCGGCACCCCGGCTCCGCGTCCGCGCCCGGACAGCGGCCCGCCGTCGGTGTCGATGCCGTCCATCTCGCAGTCGATGTCACCGATTTCCCAGTCCATGCCTTCGATTTCCGGCTCGATGCCGGCGATCCCGGCGATGGACGACATGGAAGCCGAGGACAGCGGTGGTTCACTCGTTCGGCCGTATGCCCGAACTCGGGGGCGTACCCGCACCGATTATGATCTTGCTATCGAGACGTTGGTAAGCACCAGCGAACGAGGTCGCAACCAGGCGACCCAATCCCGGCCCGAGCACCGCTCGATCTCCGAGCTGTGCCTGGAGGCCCGTTCGGTCGCCGAGGTCGCCGCTCACATGCGGCTGCCGCTCGGCGTGGTGCGGGTGCTGATCGGCGACATGGCCGACACCGGGCTGGTTCTGATTCATGACAGTGGCATGGTCGTCGGTGATCGGCCGTCCATGGAGTTCTTGGAGAGGGTGCTCAGTGGGCTTCGCAGGCTCTGATCCCCGGTCGCAGCAGCCGAGCAACCAGAAGACTTCGACGAAGATCGTGGTTGCCGGTGGTTTCGGCGTCGGGAAGACGACTTTCGTCGGTTCGGTCTCCGAGATCGTGCCGTTGACCACCGAAGCGGTGATGACCGAGGCCAGCGTCGGCGTCGACGACCTCACCGCCACGCCGGGCAAGGTCACCACGACCGTCGCGATGGACTTCGGCCGCGTTTCGCTGGACTCGGACCTGATCCTCTACCTGTTCGGCACGCCCGGCCAGCACCGGTTCTGGTTCATGTGGGACGACCTCGTGCGCGGCGCGATCGGCGCCGTCGTGCTCGTCGACACCCGGCGGCTGGCGGACGCGTTCGCCTCGATCGACTTCTTCGACGACCGGGGACTGCCCTACATCGTCGCGGTCAACACCTTCGACGGCCTCACGCACCACCGCATGGAGGACGTCCGCGAGGCGCTGACCATCGCCGAGTCGGTCCCGATGATCACCGTCGACGCCCGCGACCGGGAGTCGACGAAGAAGGCGCTGATCACGCTGGTGGAGCACGCCATGCGCCAACGCCTCGCGACTTCTCATTAGTCGTGTCGTGGTCATCCTGATCAGCGGTGCGGGTGGCGGAACCTGACGCGCCGTCTGGACTCCGTGCGCCACTCCTTGAGCATTCCGCTTACCCAGGGGGTGGACATCGGCGTCGCGGCGTACTCGCCAGGCGACGTGTCAGAACTCGCGGCGGTGCCGGTTGTGAGGGTGGGGCGAAGAGAAAGCGGCTGCGCCGCTTGGGTTTTTGGTTCCTTCTGACTCAGTCCTCGACCAGGGCGACTGATGTGATGCGGTGCAGGGGGAAGTTGCCGAGCTCGTCGTTGGCCGCGTCGACTCCTTGGAGGACGCCTCCGCCGACGCTGACCGGGCGCACGACGTGCTGGCTGCGGACGCCGTGGGTGTCCACGAAACCCAGCCACACGCTGCGCTTCTCGGCCGCCGCGTCGCGCAGCAGCGCCAGCGTCGCCTCGGCGCTCGGTCGCCCGCGCTCCGGCACCACCGCGCGGCCCCGCCGGGCCGAACCGGCGATGTCGTTGGCGCGCAGCTGCGTCACCATCGATCCCAGCTGCTCCGCGCTGGGCACCGGCGGCCCGTAGGACGTGCGCTGCCGGGTCTTGCCGCGCGTGCGGCGCCCGCTCGCGCGCAGGTCCAGCACGTTGCCGTCGGGGCCCTCCGCCACCGGTGCGAAACCGGCCGAGCGCAGCCCGTCCACCAGGTCCGCCAGGGGCAGCGGGCTGATCAGCACGGTCGGAGCGATGCGCCGCAGCTCCAGCTCCTCGCTCGCCGGAGTCGCCAGCACCTCGGCAAGCACGACCGGATCGTCGCAGCGCAGGAAGGCTGCGGCGGTTCCGGCTCGGAGCTTGCCGTGGCGGCGCGACACGTCGTCGATCAGGTACGTCAACGCCTGCGGGATGGGCGTCTTCGACCGGTCCCGGAACAGCGCGTGCAGGTCGTCGGCCGTGTAGCCGGCGTCCAGCGCCCGGCGCACGCTGCCCTCGCCGACCCGGTAGACGGTGGCGCTGCCCGCGGACTCGACGTCGGCGACGAGCTTCATCTCCGCCGCCAGATCCGGTTCCAGCCGTCCCGGCGCGACGACCGTCAGATCCGCCTGCACCAGCACGTGATCCAGCGGATCCGGCAGCACCTCGCGGAGCCGGTGGCCGGCCTCGGCCGGGCCGTCGAACAGCAGCGCGCGACCGGCGGTGGTCATCGCGTCCAGCGCGACGACGCCGAGCGCGGTCGCCTCGGACAGCGTCCAGCGCACCAGGTCGTCGCGCAGCCGACCGGCGTGCCGGGGCGCGCGCCAGGCGAGCACGGTGGCCACGTCGTCCGGGCGGGCCCCGCAACCGCCGGGGAGTTCGTCGAGGTAGTCGAGGATGCGGCGGCGGTCCTTCGGCGCCAGCGGGCGGCTCAGCTCGTCCGACAGCGGCCCGATCAGCCGGTCCTTCTCATCGCGGGCACCGGTGAGCCCCGGCAGCCGGGGGAGTTCCAGCCACGCGGCGGCCAGCACGGCCCAGCGGTGCTCGACGGGGGAGGCCAGCCAGGTGTCGGAGGAGATCGTCGGCAGCCAGCGCGGTTCGGCGTCCTCGGTGCGGTCCAGCAGACCTGCGGCGACGGCCACCTCCACCAGCAGCGACATGTGCTGCTCGTCGACCTCCAGGGTCTTGGCGGTGCGGCGCACGTCGCGGATGCCGACCCCGCCCGAGCGCAGCACGTCCGGCGGATCGGTCTCCCACGCGAGCAGCAGTTCCTCGACGTGCCGCAGCAGTTCCAGCGCGGCGCCACCCGCGGTGCTGTCCACCCGCTCGCGGTCGGTCTGGGTGAGCTCCGGGGCGGGTTCCTCGGGTTCGATCCGGCCCATTGGCTGATCCCCGCGCACCGCGAGCGCCAGCTGCCGGGGCAGTTCCACGGTCTCGGTGTCGCGGCGCAGCAGCAGCCCCCTGGCCAGCAGCCGCTGGACCGGGTTCGTCGCGCGTTCCAGCGGCACGTGCGCGGACGCGTCCTTGGTGCGTCCGATGGGGGAGCCGTCGGCGAGCTTGCCGACCAGCCGCCGCTCCTCCTCGTCCAGCTCGGCCAGGGCCGCCTTGGCGGTCACCTCTGTCAGGTCGTCGGCCGGTCGCCCCAAGCCCCCGGGGAACGTCGGCAGCACCTCGCGAGCGGTGCCCGCGATCTCCAGCGAGTCGTCGTCGCCCCACACCAGCGCCAGGTCGCGCAGCGCGTTCACCGTCCGGCGGACCCGCTGCACCGTGACCTCGCTGCCGAGCAGGTCGGTCACCGCGTCCAGCCCGACGGGCTGCTTGTCGGCGTCGAGCAGGACCAGCGCCTCCATCACGCTCAACGCGAAGGAGTCCAACTCCTCGCAGGCGCGGGCGACCGATGATCGCTGCGCGACCCGGGAGCCGAGCACGGACAGGTCGGCGGGCGGCGGCGTCGCCAGGTCCGGGCGCGCGCGCAGCAGAGCGACGAGCTGCTCGTCGCCGCGGTCGCGGAGCCAATTTCCCACTGGAGGCATCACGCCCACGATACCCAGTAGTCGTCCCCAACCCCCCGCGCTAGCCGCGCACCACCCCTCCCAACCACGCCCCCACCGGGAGCGACCGGATTTCAGTGGAAACCCGGTCCCCGATGTCAGTGGAAACCCGGTCCCGGACTTCAGTGGAAATCTGGTGCCGGACTTCAGTGGAAATCTGGTGCCGGACTTCAGTGGAAATCCGGGCACGCCGCGTCCTGGGGTGGTGGGTCCCGCGTTGCGCAGGGGAGGAGAGGTGCAAGCTGCGACACCCTTGGGTGAGTTCGATCGCCCCGATCCGGCAAACTGGAGTTGCCCGTAGCCGGAATGCACAGGAGGACGACGTGGCCGGCAAGACCAAGAAGGACCGTATCGACCCGACCTGGCCGCAGGCCGGTGCCGGAGAGCACCCGGTCAGCGAGCTGGTGGCCGACAAGCAGGGCGCCCTGTCGCCGTTCGGGGACACCACGTTCCCGCTGAACGACGACGCGGTTCCGTACGAGCACCCGGTCACGGTCATCAACAAGTGAGGCCCCCTGTCGCCGGACCGGCCGGGGGCCGGTTCGGCGTCGAAACCGGTCCCCGGCGAACGCGGCGTGTCAATACTGACTCACGAGTAACCCACCGGATCTAGCTCACAGTCGGGAAAGTTTTAGGCTTTTTCGTGCTGGGTGAAGTTCCGGTCGCTTAGCGGGTCAGAATGGCTTGCGTGCCGGGGAGGCGATCTGCTTCGGCGGTCAGGCCGCCGGAGGACGGCACCCACGTCCATAGCCGTTCGCTCGACAGGGGTGTGCCAATGCCGGTTCCAGGTCCTGGTTACTCGATCACCGTGCGCGTCGAGGCTCCGCCGTCGACGACCGCCGCGGGCGATCTGACGAGCGCCATCGGGCGCGCGGGCGGTGTGATCACGGCATTCGACGTGGTCGAGTCGCACGCTGACCGCATCGTCGTCGACATCACCTGCAACGCGCTGTCGGCCGACCACGCCGGCGAGGTCACCGAGACCCTCGAAGCGCTGCCCGGCGTGCGCGTCCGCAAGGTCTCCGACCGGACCTTCCTGGTCCACCTCGGCGGCAAGATCGAGGTCAACTCCCGCGTCGCGCTCACCAACCGCGATGACCTCTCCCGCGCCTACACCCCGGGCGTCGCCCGCGTGTGCACCGCGATCGCCGAGAACCCCGACGACGCCCGCCGCCTCACCGTCAAGCGCAACGCCGTCGCCGTGGTCACCGACGGCTCCGCCGTGCTCGGCCTGGGCAACATCGGCCCGGAGGCCGCGCTGCCGGTCATGGAGGGCAAGGCGGCGCTGTTCAAGAAGTTCGCCGGCGTCAACGCCTGGCCGGTCTGCCTGGACACCCAGGACACCGAGGAGATCATCCGCGCCGTCGAGCTGATCGCTCCCGTCTACGGCGGCATCAACCTCGAGGACATCGCCGCTCCGCGCTGCTTCGAGATCGAGGCGCGGCTGCGCGAGAAGCTGAACATCCCCGTCTTCCACGACGACCAGCACGGCACCGCCATCGTCGTGCTCGGCGCGCTGCGCAACGCCCTGCGCGTGGTGAACAAGGACATCGCCGACTGCCGCATCGTGGTCTGCGGTGTCGGCGCCGCGGGTTCGGCGATCATCCGGTTGCTGCAGAACAAGAAGCCCGCCGACATCATCGCCGTCGACATCAACGGCATCGTGCACACCGGGCGCGGTGACGCCGACGAGAACCTGCGCAACATCGCCTCCACCACCAACAACGAGGGCCGCACCGGCACGCTGTCCGACGCGGTGCGCGAGGCCGACGTGTTCATCGGCGTCTCGGCGCCCAACCTGCTCTCCGCCGACGACGTGGCGAGCATGAACTCCGACGCGATCGTGTTCGCGCTGGCCAACCCGGACCCGGAGATCGACCCGCTGGAGGCCCAGCAGCACGCCACCATCGTGGCCACCGGGCGCAGCGACTACCCGAACCAGATCAACAACGTGCTGGCCTTCCCAGGCGTCTTCCGCGGACTGCTCGACGCGCACGCCCGCGAGATCACCGACGACATGATGCTCGCGGCGTCCAACGCCATCGCCGACGTCGTCGACGGCGAGCGCCTCAACGCCTCGTTCATCGTCCCCAGCGTCTTCGACAACGCGGTCGCACCGGCCGTCGCGGACGCCGTCAAGAAGGCGGCGCTGGCGGCCAAACCCGCCGAGACCGCCTCCCGGGGCGGCTCGTCCATGCCGTGGAGCATGGCCGAAGACCTCGACTTCTAGGAGCTGCTGAGGAACTGCGCCGCTTGGCGGTGCGGGACTCGACATCGCCGTCTCCGGGGGGCGTGATCACGACGGTGATCGCGCCCCCGTTGCGCCTTCCCTCCACTCGGCCGGGGACGGCGGTCCTCTAGGCTTTCGGCATGGCGCAGGATGAGCTCACCCACGTCGACGCGGCCGGTGCCGCGCGCATGGTCGACGTGTCCGAGAAGGACGCCACCGCCCGCAGGGCCGTGGCCAGTGGAGTCGTGCGCACGACGGCCGAGGTGATCGCGCTGCTGCGCCGTGACGGCTTGCCCAAGGGCGACGCCATCGCCACAGCCCGGCTCGCCGGGATCATGGGCGCCAAGCGCACCCCTGACCTCATCCCGCTGTGCCACCCCATCGCCATCTCCGGCGCCAAGGTCGAGCTCGAACTCGGCGACACCGAAGTCCGGATCACCGCCGCCGTCAAGACCACCGACCGCACCGGTGTCGAGATGGAGGCGCTGACCGCGGTCGCCGTCGCCGGGCTCGCGCTGCACGACATGATCAAGGCCGTCGATCCCGGCGCCGTGCTCGACGCCGTCCGCGTCGAGCGCAAGGAAGGCGGCAAGACCGGTCTCTGGGAGCGCACCGACGCGGACTAATCCGCCGCTCGCCGTCGTTGCACCAGAACCGGGCCATTCACGGGAGGTCTCCATGACGAGGACCGCGCGAGTCGTCGCCGCGTCCAACCGCGCCGCCGCCGGGATCTACGAGGACCGCACCGGTCCGGTGATCGTGAAGTGGCTGCGCGACCGCGGCTACGAGACCCCCGAGCCGTTCGTGGTGCCCGACGGCGACCCGGTCGGCGATCAGCTGCGCACCGCCGTCAACGCCGAGGTGGACGTCGTGATCACCACCGGTGGCACCGGCATCAACCCCACCGACCGCACTCCTGAGGTCACCGGGCAGGTCCTCGACCACCAGATCCCGGGTCTCGCGGACGCCATCCGCGCCGCCGGAC
Organism: Saccharopolyspora sp. NPDC049357; assembly: GCF_040677225.1. Taxonomy (NCBI): domain Bacteria; kingdom Bacillati; phylum Actinomycetota; class Actinomycetes; order Pseudonocardiales; family Pseudonocardiaceae; genus Saccharopolyspora; species Saccharopolyspora sp. NPDC049357. Next base: position 190,795 of record NZ_JBFAQJ010000009.1, read on the forward strand.
TGCCCGAGGTCCCCACCGCCGTCCTCTCCCGAGGCCTGGCCGGGGTCAGCGGTCGCACGCTGATCGTGAACCTCCCGGGCTCCACCGGCGGGGTCAAGGACGGCCTCGGCGTGCTGGAAGGCGTCCTGGACCACGCGGTCGATCAGCTCCACGGCGGCGACCACCCCGGATCGGCGACCGCACCGGCGCACACCCCCGCCGGGGTGCTGCGGGCCGACGTCGTCGACGAGCACATCGACGTCGAGTCGCTGGCCCGGTCGGTGGAGCACAACGCGGCCGGGGCCGTGGTGACCTTCGGCGGCGTCGTGCGAGACCACGACGGCGGCCGGGGAGTGCTGGAGCTGGAGTACACCGGGCACCCCATCGCCCAGGACGTGATCCAGGAGGTCGCCGACGACATCGCCGGGCGGTTCGAAGGCGTTCGAGCCATCGCGGTCTCGCACCGCGTCGGCATGCTCAAGATCGGCGACGTCGCGCTCGGCTGCGCGGTCGCGGCGGAGCACCGCAAGCAGGCGTTCAACGCCTGCTCCGAACTCGTCGACGAGGTCAAGCGCCGGCTGCCCATCTGGAAGCGCCAGGTCTTCGACGACAACACAGAAGAATGGGTCAACTGTCCTTGATCTTCTGGAACTGCTCCGTGGTCGTTGTGCTCAGCGGTGCGGGTAGCGGAACCTGACACGCCTTCTGGCTCCGGGATCCGAGACTTGAGTATTAACGGATACGCGGCGCTACGGCTGTCCTCCCCAGAAGACGTGTCAGAACCCGCGGCGGTGCCGGTTGATCAGGTGGGGTAGTGAGAAACCGGCTTCGCCGGTTGCCTGACGTTCTCGGGTTTTCAGCAAGAAACCCCCTCCACCGCTTGGGGGCATTGCGGTGGAGGGGGTTTCTCTGGCGGAGCACGTGCCGTGTCGGGGGAGACGGCGCGTGCTTCCTTGCCGGTCAGCGTTGGGGGATCCCTGACCGTGCAGGTCTTACTTCACGTCGAGCTGCTGACCCGGGAAGATGAGGTTCGGGTCGCTGATCACGCTCGAGTTCTTGGCTGCGATGTCCTGGTAGTTCACGCCGAACTGCTGGGCGATCTTGCCCAGGGTGTCGCCCGCCTTGACGGTGTAGTCCGCGCCGTCCGCCTTGACCGTGGACTTGGTCTTGGTGGTCGTGGTCTTCTTCTTGGGCGTGGTCTCGGTCTTGGTGCTCGACTTGGTCGAGCCGCTGGTCCAGTTCAGCTTCGCGCTGCAGCCCGGCCACGCGTTCTTGCCCTGGGAGGCGAGAACCTTCTCCGCGACCGCGATCTGCTGTTCGCGCGTGGCGTTGTGGGCGCTGCTGGCGTATTCGGTGCCGCCGTACGCGGACCAGGTCGACGGGGTGAACTGGAGGCCGCCGTAGAAGCCGTTGCCGGTGCTGGCGCTCCAGTCGCCGCTGCTCTCGCACTTGGCCAGAGCGTCCCAGTCCGCGGCGTTGGCGGGTGCGGCGATCGCGATCGGGGTGGCGACCACAGCGCCGGCAACGGCGATCCGGGCGAAGTTGCGCTTGGTACTCGAAGGCTTGCGGTGCTTGCCCTTGTAACTGGACATGTCCCTCTCTCCTGCCGCGCCTCGGGTCGAACCCTGGTCTGGCTCCTTCGGGTGGAGCCGGGTCCACGCCCGCCGGTCTCGGGGGAGCCGGCGGCGCCTCGGGGCTTTCGGGGGGCCCTGAGACGTCCCTCGTTCCTGTCCGGTTCTGTTTCGTTTTCGGGGTGAGAGCCCGCTGGACAGGTTCGGCGCCACGGGCTCTCGAGTTCCTTGCTGATCGGTTCGGGGCCGACCGAGGAGCGACACTACGTAACCAATCCGAAGATCGGAAATCATGGACTATGTGACGCTGGTCACAGTAACACCGGCGAAACGGGTGGCGATCCCGATCATTTTCGCTGATCAGAGCGTCGTTATCGGACCGTTTCCGGGCTGATATCGATCACCGTAAGTGAGGCTTGGGTCACCACGATGCTCCCACTGGGGAACCCCTGTCACGCGGTTACCAACTGTCGAGCGGGCGTGGATCACGCCGGGGTGTGGGGACGCGGACGGCCGAGCGCGAACGCGATTCGTGTTCATGGAATCACGGAGCGTGAGTGGTCCAGTCGCTAGATCGGGTGGCCCTCAGGCGGTCGAGCGTCGGGCTCGGGAGGCGCGCTGAAAAGCAAGATCGAATGAGGGAAAAATCAACTGAGAAGTCACCTGAACGAGGCTGTACGACACGCCAGGGAATGTTGTATTCGCGCACCCGCACGCGCGCAGAGGACACAGTGCACTGCCCTCAGCGGCCGGTTCAGCCGCCCGCGAACGGCGGCAGGACGTCGAGGGTGGCGTCGCCGGGAATGCGCGTGCTGCGGTCGCGCACGGCCACGCCGTCGAGGAGGAAGCTGCACGCCGGCAGCACCTTGGCCAGCTTCTCGTCGTGCTGGTTCAGCGCCGCCGCGATGGCGTCGGAGACGGTCGGAGCCGCACCGTCCGGGCGGTTCAGCCGCACCGTCTCCTCGCGGACGCCGGCCGCGGCGCGAGCGCCTGCGAAATACCGGACCTGCACCGACACCGAACTCCTCGCCGGACCGGCGCTCTGCTCCGACACCGCGGTCATCTCCGCTAACCCCCGATTGCGCTCATCGGCCTTGATGGTTGGGCGAACTCACCGGAGTCCATCCCGTGACCTGCGGCCTTGGCCCACATCTCGCCCTGCCACAGCCGGATCAGCTCGGCGTCGGTGGCGCCTTCGCGCATGGGGCCGCGCAGGTCCGTCTCCGTCGTCGAGAACAGGCACGAGCGTAGCTGTCCGTCCGCGGTCAACCGCGTGCGGTCGCACGCCGCGCAGAACGGCCGCGTCACCGAGGCGATCACGCCCACCGTGGCCGGGCCGCCGTCGACCAGCCAGCGCTCGGCCGGTGCCGAGCCGCGCTCGGCGACGTCCGGGGTGAGGGTGAACTCCTTGCCCAGCATCTCCAGGATCTCGTCCGCGGTGATCATCGCGGAGCGCTCCCAGCCGTGCTGCGCGTCCAGCGGCATCTGCTCGATGAACCGCAGCTGGTAGCCGCGCTCGATGCAGTACCGCAGCAGTTCGGGTGCCTCGTGGTCGTTGATCCCGCGCATCAGCACGGCGTTGACCTTGACCGGCTCCAGCTTCATCGTCTTGGCGGCGGCGAGCCCGTCGAGCACGTCCTGCATGCGGTCGCGCCTGGTCAGCTCCTTGAACACCGCTCGGTCCAAGGTGTCCAGCGAGACGTTGACCCGGTTGAGCCCGGCCGTCACCAGCTTCTCGGCGAAGCCGCCGAGGTTGATGCCGTTGGTGGTCAGCGAGGTCGTGGGCTGGCTGGGCAGCGACGAGGTGGCCGCGATGACGTCGACCAGGTCCTGCCGCAGCAGCGGTTCACCGCCCGTGAAGCGGACCGTGGTGACGCCGAGCTCTTCGACCGCGATGCGGATCAGCCGGTTCATCTCGTCGGTGTCGAGCATTTCGTCGCGCTTGAGCCAGGGCAGCCCTTCGGCGGGCATGCAGTAGGTGCAGCGCAGGTTGCACTTGTCGATCAGGGAGACGCGCAGATCCGTCGCCACCCGACCGAAGCGATCCACCAGGTACGGCGTGTCCGGCCGTTCGGAGGAGTCGATCGTGCGGCGCACGAACGGAATTCCCAAGTCCACCGCGTTCACAACTCGACCCTATCTCCTCGGACCGACGCTTTTCGATCGCGAGCGTCAATTCGGACGGTGCGAGATCGCTGGTCAACTGCGGTGCGGCAGGGGTTGACGATCCTGGTTCGCGGTTCGGAACGCCTGGTTTTCCCGCACCTGCGGAAGTATTGTTCTGGCCGTGCCGCAATATCGGATCGCAGAGTCGGCCTCGCTGCTCGGCGTCAGCGACGACACCGTTCGCCGCTGGGTCGACGGCGGGCAGTTACCCGCGGAGCGCGACGCAGCCGGACGGCTGGTCGTCGACGGAGCCGCGCTCGCCGAGTTCACCCGCCACCAGGCCAGGTCCGCACCGGACCCGTCGGCCGTCGGGCGCTCGGCGCGCAACCGCTGGGTCGGGCTGGTGACCGAGATCGTCTCGGACAAGGTGATGTCGCAGGTGGAGATCCAGTGCGGACCTCACCGCGTGGTGTCGCTGATGAGCACCGAGGCGGTGCGCGAGCTCGGGCTGGTGCCCGGTTCGCTGGCGGTGGCCGTGGTCAAGTCGACCAACGTCGTGGTGGAGACACCGGGAGAGGGCTGAATGTCGAAGCTCAAGATGATCGCGGGCGGGATGCTCGCGCTGACCCTGCTGGCCGGTTGCGGGCAGGCCGAATCCGGCCGGCAGGCCCCCGCGCAGCAGCGCACGGTGACGGTGCTGGCGGCGGCCTCGCTGACCGAGTCCTTCGACGAGCTGGGCAAGCGGTTCACCGCCGAGCACCCCGACGTCGCGGTCCAGTTCGACTACCAGGGTTCGTCGACGCTGGCCGAGCAGATCAAGCAGGGCCGACCGGCCGACGTGTTCGCCTCCGCCGACGACAAGAACATGTTGAAGGTCGCCGACCTGGTCTCGCCGCCGCAGAGCTTCGCCACCAACCGGCTGACCATCGTGGTCCCGCCCGGCAACCCCGCGCACGTGACCTCGCTCGCCGACCTCGCGGACAAGAAGTTGGTCGTCTGCGCCCCGCAGGTGCCCTGCGGCGCCGCCACCCAGCAGGTCGCCGAGGCCGCCCACGTCGGGTTGCGGCCGGTCAGCGAGGAGAACGACGTCAAGCAGGTGCTGCAGAAGGTCGTCGCGGGCGAGGCCGACGCGGGCCTGGTCTACGTCACCGATGCCAAGGCCGCGGGAGACCGGGTGCAGGCGATAGACTTCCCGGAGGCACGGCAGGCGGTCAACAACTACCCGATCGCCACCATCGGGGACTCGCAGCAGGCGCAGCTGGCGAACGAGTTCGTCTCGTTCGTGCGCGGGCCCGCGGGCCGCGAGGTGCTCGGCGCGCACGGTTTCGACGTTCCATGATCAGGCGTCATCCACCGCAGGTCCCCGCAGTGCTGTGGGTGCCTGCGGTGCTCGCGCTGGCGCTGGTGGTGCTGCCGGTCGCCGGACTGCTCACCCGCGTCGAACCGGCCCGGCTGCCGGGACTGCTGCTGAGCCCGGCAGCGCTGGACGCGCTGCGGTTGTCGGTGATCACCGGGTTGATCGCGACCGCCCTGGCTGCGTTGCTGGGGGTGCCGCTGGCCGTGGTGCTGGCGCGTTCCACGCTGCCCGGAATGCGGGTGGTCCGCGCGCTGGTGCTGCTGCCGCTGGTGCTGCCGCCGGTGGTCGGCGGGCTGGCGCTGCTGTACCTGCTGGGCCGGACCGGGCCGCTCGGCGGTGTGCTCGCGGTCGCCGGAATCCGGTTGCCCTACACCACGGCCGCGGTCGTGCTGTCCCAAACCTTCGTCGCGATGCCCTTTCTGGTGGTCGGTCTCGAAGGCGCGTTGCGCACGGCGGGCGGACGCTACGAGCAGGTCGCCGCGACGCTGGGAGCCGGTCCGTGGCTGGCCTTCCGGCGCGTGACGCTGCCGCTGCTGCTCCCGGCGCTGGGGTCGAGCCTGGTGCTGACCTTCGCCCGCGCGCTCGGCGAGTTCGGCGCGACGATCACCTTCGCGGGCAGCCTGCAGGGCAGCACCCGGACCCTGCCGCTGGCCATCTACACCACCGCCCAGTCCGATGTGGACGCTGCGGTGGCGATGTCGTTGTTGCTGGTCGTGGTGGCCCTGCTGGTGATCGTGATCGCCAGGCCGAGGGCAGTGGAGGGACGGTTGTGAGCGGCCTGCGGGTGGACGTCGAACTGCACCGCGCGGAGTTCTCGCTGCGCGCGGAATTCGCGGTGGCGCCCGGCGAGGTGCTGGCGGTGCTCGGTCCGAACGGAGCCGGGAAGTCGACGCTGCTGTCGGTGCTGGCCGGGCAGCTGGTGCCCGATCGCGGCGTGGTCGAACTGGGCGGGACGGCCTGGCTGGACACCGCACGCCGCATCAACGTCCCCACGCACCGGCGCGGAGTCGGGCTGCTCGCCCAGCAGGCGCTGCTGTTCCCCAACCTCACCGCGCGCGACAACGTCGCCTTCGGCCCGCGCGCCGCGGGCACGAGCAAGGCGCGGGCGCGGGAGATCGCCGCGCGCTGGCTGGCCGAGACCGATGTGGCCGACCTGGGCGGACGCCGTCCGGCGCGGCTGTCCGGAGGACAGGCGCAGCGGGTCGCGCTGGCTCGCGCGCTGGCCGGCGAACCCGGGTTGCTGATGCTCGACGAGCCGCTGGCGGCCCTCGACGTCGACGCGGCTCCGGCCATGCGCGGACTGCTGCACCAGGTGCTGCGGCGTCAGGAGATGCCGACGGTGCTGGTCACCCACGACGTGCTCGACGCCGTCGTGCTGGCCGACCGCCTGCTGGTGCTGCAGGACGGTCGCGTCGTCGAGCAGGGGCCGACCAGCGAGGTGCTGTCGCGTCCGCGTGAGGCGTTCACCGCACGCCTCGCCGGTCTCAACCTGCTGACCGGCACGGCGATCGACGGCGGAGTGCTGATCGGCGAGGAGATCATCAGCGGCCGGGTGGTCGAGGAGCTGGAGTCCCGGGAACCGGCTGGCGCGGTGTTCGCGCCGTCGGCCGTGGCGGTGCACCGGCAGCGCCCGCACGGCAGTCCGCGCAACGCGCTGCCGGTGCGCGTCACGGCCCTGGAACCGCGCGGCGACGTGGTCCGGGTGCGCGCCACGGGCCCCTCGGGGGTCGGGATGTCCGCCGACGTCACCCCGGCAGCGGTCGCGGAGCTCGGGATTTCCGCAGGTGAGGACGTCTGGTTCGTGATCAAGGCGACCGAGGTGGCCATTCACCCGGTATCCGGAGGATCATCGGGGGCGTGACTGAGCCATCCACCTGGACGTACCTGATGGACATGGACGGCGTGCTGGTCCACGAGGAGCACATGGTGCCCGGCGCGGACGAGTTCGTGGCCGCTCTTCGGGAGCACGGCATCCCGTTCATGGTCTTCACCAACAACTCGATCTACACACCACGGGACCTGCGGGCCCGGCTACTGCGCAGCGGGCTGGACATCCCGGAGGAGGCGATCTGGACGTCCGCGCTGGCCACGGCGCAGTTCCTGGAGCAGCAGCGGCCCGGCGGCTCGGCCTTCGTGGTCGGCGAATCCGGGTTGACCACCGCGCTGCACAACATCGGCTACGTGCTCACCGACCGGGATCCCGACTACGTGATCCTGGGCGAGACCCGCACCTACAGCTTCGAGGCCATCACCAAGGCCATCCGGCTGGTGGAGAACGGTGCCCGGTTCATCGCCACCAACCCGGACGAGAAGGGTCCGAGCCGCGAGGGCACGCTGCCCGCCACCGGCGCCGTGGCCGCCCTGATCGAGCGGGTCACCGGCCGCGCCCCGTACTACGTGGGCAAGCCCAACCCGCTGATGATGCGTTCCGCGCTGCGCCACCTGGGCGTGCACTCGGAGAACACGCTGATGATCGGCGACCGGATGGACACCGACGTCCGCTCGGGCCTGGAGTCCGGGCTGCAGACGATCCTCGTCCTCTCCGGCATCTCCGACGAGGACACGGCGGAGCTCTTCCCGTACCGCCCCACCAAGGTCGTCCGCTCCATCGCAGATCTCCGGGACCACGTCACCGACCCCTTCAACGCCTGACGGGACGACCTCGGGGATCACCTCCGCACGTGATTCCCGAGCCACCCACCCGGCCATCGCCCCTCGAACTTCGCGGGAAGTTCGAGGGGCGATGGC
>NZ_JBFAQJ010000010.1:0-191660 GCF_040677225.1 Saccharopolyspora sp. NPDC049357
GCCACGGGTTTGCTCGCCACCACCGCCTTACCGGCCACGGCCTCGCTCGCCGCTGCGCAGCAGGCCGTGCGCGAAATTCGAAAAAACTAGTCCTACCGGGTGATTCCGAGCTTGCCTGCGAGGCGCTGGAAGTACTCCGCGACCCACTGCTCGCCCTTCTCCGGGAACCCGAAGAGGACTTCCGTGACGCCGAGCTGCTCCCAGCGGGCCAGCGCGTCGAAGTCGGGCTTGCCCGACAGCGCCACGATCTGGGGCTCGCCCTCGCGACCGGCTTCCTTCCAGGTGCGCCGGAGGAGGGCGACCTTGTCGTCGATCTCGCCCTCGGTCGGAGTAGTGATCCAGCCGTCGGCGGAGCGGGCGATCCAGCCGAAGGTCTTCTCCGTGCCGCCGGCACCGATGAGGACAGGCGGCCGCGGCTGCTGGACCGGCTTGGGCCAAGCCCAGCTGGGACCGAAATCGACGTGCTCACCGTGGTATTCGGCTTCCTGCCGGGACCACAGCTGCTCCATCGCCTCCAGGTACTCGCGCAGCACGGTGCGGCGCTTGGCCTTGGGCACGCCGTGGTGGGTCAACTCGTCGATGTTCCAGCCGAACCCCGCCCCCAGGCTCACCCGCCCGCCGGAGAGGTGATCCAGCGTCGCGATGGTCTTGGCGAGGGTGATCGGGTCGTGCTCCACCGGCAGCGCCACGGCGGTGGCGAGCCGGATCCGCGAGGTCACCGCCGCGACCATCGACAGCGCCACCCACGGGTCCAGCGTCCGCAGGTAGCGGTCGTCGGGGAGCTCCCCGGTGCCGGTACCCGGGTGCGCGGCTTCGCGCTTGACCGGGATGTGGGTGTGCTCGGGCACCCAGAAGGAGTCGAAACCCGCCTCTTCAGCGGCTTTCGCGGCCACGGCGGGTGCGAGACCGCGGTCGCTGGTGAACTGCACGATGCCGTACTTCATCAGTGGTCCTTTTCGCCGAGGATCTTCTCGATGCGCATGGTGAACTTCGTGCCCAGCGGCCAGCCGACGTAGTGCGTCATGAACAACCCGATCTCGCGCAGCTGCTCGGCGTCCAGCTCCTCGTTGCCCAGCGCCGCCCGCACCTGGATGTCGGCGACGTCGTCGAGCCCCTGAGCGGCCAGCGCCCCCAGCAGCAGCAACCGCCGATCGCGCAGGCTCAGCCCGGGCCGGGACCAGATCTCGGCGAAGAGGTGGTCGACGGTGACGGCGAAGAAGTCGCCGGGCCCGTCGGAGACCTCCCAGCCGTAGACCTCGCCCATCTTGGCCAGGCCGCGTTGTCGCTGCTCGTCGCTCATGCGTCCTCCTTCGCCACGCCGAGACCGACCGCCAGGTCGCGCAGCGCCCGCTGCCCCAGCGGCAGCTCGACGCCGAGCCGCTCACCGAGTCGCAGGGCCAGCGCGAGGTCCTTCTCGCCGAGTTCGCTGACGTTGCGCAAGATCGGGTACCAGTTGTCCGACGGGTCCAGCTGCGCGGTGTCATCGCGCAGCATGATCGCCCCGGGCCCGCCGGTGATGGCGTCGGTGTGCCGCACGATCTCGCCGAGCTCGCGCAGGTCGATGCCGGATGCCTCGGCGAGCCGCTGGGCCTCCGCGGCGGCGGTGAACGCCACGAAGTGCAGCAGGTTGCGGGCCAGCTTGCAGCGGGTTCCCGCGCCGACCTCGCCGGCGTGCACGACGAGTCCGGCCCAGTGCTCGAAAACGTCTGCGCAGCGGTTGAACGCGTCCTCCGAGCCGCCGACCATGACGGCGAGGTCCGCCCGGTCGGCACCGACCGCACCGCCGCTCACCGGCGCGTCCACCACCGACACCCGGTGCAGCGCGGCCAGTTCCGCGAGCCGGGGCGCGGTGTCCTCGCCGATCGTGGAGTGGATGGCCAGGACCGTCCCCTCGGCGGCCCCGGCGAGCAGCCCGTCCGGGCCGCACACCACCTCCTCGACCTGCGCGTCGTCGCGCACCATCACCGAGATGACGTCGGCCTGGCGGGCCACCTCCTTCGGGGAGGTCGCCGCTCGCGCACCGCCTTCGACGAACTTCGCGACGACCTCCGGGCGGACGTCGTGGACGACGAGCCCGTCCGGCCAGGTCAGCAGCTTGCGGGCCATCGGAGCACCGATCTGCCCGAGCCCGATGAATCCGACCGCGCTCACGAGCGGATCACCTGCCCGCCGTCGACGTTGAAGATCTGCCCGGTGACCCAGCCCGCTTCCTCCGACAGCAGGAACAGGCACATCCCCACCAGGTCCTCGGGGTGCCCCATGCGCTTGAGCGCCATGCCCTTGACGATCGCCTTGACCATCTCCGGCGGGGTGGTCCCCCGGGTGGCCTCGGTGTCGATCGGGCCGGGCGCGATGGCGTTGATCCGCACTCCCATGCCGCCGATCTCGTGCGCGAGCTGCTGGGTGAGCCCGTTGACCGCGACCTTGGCCAGCCCGTAGAAGCCGGAGTAGACCCAGGCGGCCGTGGAGGACTGGTTGACGATGGAACCTCCGCCGCGTTCCTGCATGTGCGGCACGCACGCCCTGGTGCACAGCAGCGCGCCGTCCATGTTCACGCTGAGGAACTTCTTGTAGTAGTCCCAGTCCACCGTGCACAACAGGTCCAGCCTCATGCCGCCGTAGATGGCGGCGTTGTTCACCAGGTGGTCGATGCCGCCGAACCGCTCGACGGCGAAGGCCGCCATCGCGGCGGTGGACTCCGGCGAGGAGACGTCGACCTCCACGAACGCGGCGGTGCCCCCGTCGGCGTTGATCTCCGCGGCGACCTTCTCACCGGAAGCCGTGTTGAGGTCGGCGACCACGACGCTCGCCCCCTCCGCCGCCAGCGCTCGCGCGTACGCCTCACCGATGCCCTGCGCGGCCCCGGTGACCACCGCGACCTTGCCTTCGAAACGCCCCATCGCGTCCTCCTGGTCGTTGTTCAGGAATCGAGTTGCTCGGCGGTGCGGGTAGCGGGACCTTTCGACGCCGAACAACTCCTCGCCTAGGCCGGTTCGGCGACCAGCTTCGTCTCCAGGTACTCCTCGAACCCGGCAACGCCCATCTCGCGGCCGATGCCCGACTGCTTGTAGCCGCCGAACGGGGCGTCCGCGCCGTACCAGACGCCGCCGTTGACGCTGACCGTCCCGGTGCGGATGCGCGCGGCCACTCCGCGCGCCCGTTCCAGGTCCTGGCCGTGCACCGCGCCGGAGAGCCCGTAGGGCGAGTCGTTGGCGATGCGCACGGCGTCGTCGTCGCCGTCGTGCGGCAGGATCACCAGCACCGGACCGAAGATCTCCTCGCGCGCCACCCTGGATTCGTTGCTCAGCCCGGTGATCAGCGTGGGTTCGACGAAGAAGCCGCGGTCGCGCTCGGCACGACCACCGCCGCAGGCGAACTCGCCGCCTTCGTCCGCGGCCAGGGCCAGGTAGCTCTCCACCCGGTCGCGCTGGCGCGCGGAGATCAGCGGTCCGCACACGGTTCCGGGATCGTCGGGGTCCCCGACCCCGATGCCGCGCAGCGCCTTGGCGGTCAGCTGCACCGCCTCGTCGTAGTGGGCGCGGGGCACCAGCAACCGCGTGGTCAGCGCGCAGCCCTGCCCGGCGTGGGTGCAGACGGTGAAGGCGGCGAGTCCGCAGGCCGCACCCAGGTCGGCGTCGTCGAGCACGACGAACGCCGATTTCCCGCCCAGTTCGAGGAAGGTCCGCTTGATCCCGGGAGCACCGGCCGCCATCACGGCACGTCCGGTGGCGGTCGATCCGGTGAACGACACCAGGTCCACCCGGTCGTCGGAGGACAGCTGCGCGCCCAGGGCGTGGTCGTCGGAGGTGACGATGTTGACCACGCCGGGCGGGATGTCGGTCTCGTTCAGCAGGATCTCGCCGACCGCGGCCGCGCACCACGGGGTGTCGGGCGCGGGTTTGAGGACCGCTGTGTTGCCGGCGGCCAGCGCCGGTCCGAGCTTGGCGAGGTTGATCTGGTGCGGGAAGTTCCACGGCGTGATCGCCCCGACGACGCCGACGGCTTCGCGACGGGTCCAGCGCCTGCTGGGCATTCCCATCGGTTCGGCGACGCCGAGGTCGCGGGTCCACTCGTACCCGGCCGCGACACCGGCGAAGTGGGCGACGTCGGCGATCGGCGCGTCCAGCTGCGCGCCGTGCGTGAGGAAGCGCGGTGCTCCGGCCTCGGCGATGGTGAGTTCGCGCAGCTCGTCGGCGTGTTCCCGCAGGGCTCGGCTGAGCTGTTCGAGGCAGTGCACGCGCAGGTCGAGGTCACGCGACCAGTCGGTTTCGTCGAAGGCCCGCCGCGCCGCGCGGATCGCGCGGTCCATGTCGGCGGCGGTGGCGTTGGCCGCGGTGCCGAGCACCTCTTCGGTGGCGGGGTTGGTGGTGTCGAACCGCCGCCCTGATCCGGGGGCGAGTTCACCGTCGACCAGCAGGGTCGACTCCTTGTCGGTCCAGACGCTCATCGGCAACACATCCGGTTTCTAGACACGTGTCAAGACTAAGGTCCACGTTTCCGGCCCACAAGGTCCGCACCCAATAGAACCGGTTTCCTCCTCCCTGCGAAGCTCCCGTTGACACAGCATAATCGAGGCATAGAACATGTTCTAGATATTCGGCGCACGAGGGGACCACCGGATGACCGACGAGAGACCAGGCACGACCTCCCCACCGGCGGCGTTACCCGCCCCGGTCCTCCCGGAGATCCCGGCCGAGACGACCCTGCTGGCCGCGCGGATCCGCGAGCTCGTCGAGGCCGGCGTGTTCACCGATGTCGCAGCCGAGGACCTGCGCGCCGCCAGCGAGCACGTCGCCGCCGCCACCGAGCTGCTGCGCGAGCGCACCCGCGAGAAACCGCTGCTGCTGTCCTACCTGGACGGCCACCAGGTCAGCGTGCACAACCCGGTCGAGGGCCCCGGCAACCCGCTCGCGCCACCCGTGGTGGGCCTGGAGATCGACGATTCCGGAGCGACCTCCTCGTCCGCGCTGCTCGGCGCGGCCTACGAGGGACCTCCCGGGCGCGTGCACGGCGGCTGGGTGGCCTCGCTGCTCGACCACGCCGTGGGCCGGGCCGTGGCGGTGGCCGGCCATCCGGCGATGACGGTGTCGCTGACCGTGGACTACCGGCGCGGCACCCCGCACGGCGTGCCGCTGACCATCAACGCGCGGTTCACCGGCAAGGAAGGCCGCAAGGTCTTCGCCACCGGCGAGATCGTCGCCGACGGCGAGACCACCGCCGAGGCCAGCGCGATCCTGGTGACCTACTGACCAGCGAGGAGACTTGCGATGCCTGAGTTCCACCGGCTTCGGGTGGCCGAGGTCGTCGAGGAGACGGCCGACGCCCGCTCAGTGGTCTTCGACGTCGACACCGCCCGGCTGCCCTACCGGCCGGGCCAGTTCCTGACGTTGCGAATCCCCAGCGACCGCTGCGGTTCGGTGGCCCGCGCCTACTCCTTGTCGAGCTCACCGGTCACCGACGGACGGCTCGCCGTCACGGTCAAGCGCACCGAAGACGGGTACGCGTCGAACTGGATCTGCGACAACGTCGCCGCGGGAACCGAACTCGACGTGCTGGAACCGGCCGGGGTGTTCACCCCGAAGTCGCTGGAGGACGACCTGCTGCTGTTCGCGGCGGGCAGCGGCGTCACGCCGATCATGTCGATCCTGAAGTCGGCTCTGGCCACCGGGACCGGCCGGGTCGTGCTCGTCTACGCCAACCGCGACGAGAAGTCGGTCATCTTCGCCCGCGAGCTCACCGAGCTCACCGCCGCGCACCCCGGACGCCTGCTCGTGCTGCACTGGCTGGAATCCGTGCAGGGGCTACCGCACCAGGACGCGTTGCAGTCGCTGGCCGGAGCGTTCCCGGAGCACGACGCGTTCATCTGCGGGCCGAAGCCGTTCATGGACGCCACCCGGAAGGCGCTGCGCGAAGCGGGATTCCCGAAGAAGTCGATCCACCTGGAGCGCTTCGCCTCGCTGGCGGGCAACCCGTTCGACAACGCGACACCCGCCGAGACGGCGGCCGAGGAGTCCCGGCCGGAGGACTCGGTGGTCGAGGTGACGATCGACGGCGAGGCCCACACCTTCACCTGGCCCGCCGACAAACGGCTCCTGGACCTCCTCAAGGAGAACGGCATCCAGGCCCCGTCCTCCTGCTCAGAAGGCATCTGCGCGGCCTGCGAGTGCCGGGTGACCGAGGGCGAGGTCACGATGGTCAACAACCAGGTCTTGGAGCAGGAGGACCTCGACGACGGCTACCGCCTGGCCTGCCAGTCGCTGCCCAGGACCCCCAAGGTCAAGATCGACTACGACTGACCCGCCCCAGGCGGCTTCGAATTTCGCGCGAAATTCGACGCCGAGACTTCGGACTCGAATTTCGCGCGAAATTGGAAGCCGCCAGAACGCGTTCTTTCGTGTAACTCGGTGGCGAAGTAGCCAAGTTTTGGTCGAACCGTGGCATCGGAGCTCGCAAAACTATAACCTGTTTCAGTATCGCGAGGCCCACATGGAGGTGCCATGACAGAAGCGACCTTCGATGTCGTCGTGGTCGGCTCCGGCGCCGCCGGGATGACCGCCGCGCTCACGGCGGCCGACCGGGGGCTGTCGGTGCTGGTCGTGGAGAAGGACCGCTACTTCGGCGGCTCCACCGCGCGTTCCGGCGGCGCCGTCTGGGCCCCGCACAACGAGGTGCTGCGGCGCGCGAACCCCGAGGACGGCCCGGAGAAGGCCGCGACCTACCTGCGGCACCTGATCGGCGACGAGATCGCCGCTGACCGGCGCGAAGCGCTGCTGTCGCACGGACCCGACATGGTCTCGCTGGTGCTGCGCCGAACCCCGTTGAAGCTGAAGTGGATTCCCGGCTACTCCGACTACTACCCGGAGACCCCCGGCGGCGTCCCCCAGGGCCGCACGCTGGAACCCAAGCCGTTCAACGGCAAGCTGCTCGGCGACGAGCTGGCCAACCTGCAACCCCCGTACCTGCCCGCACCGGCCGGGATCACGGTCACCGCGGCCGAGTACAAGTGGATGAACCTCATCGCCCGCCACCCGCGCGGCATGTTCACCTCGGCCAAGGTCGGTCTGCGCCGGGTGGTCTCGCTGGCCACCAAGCGCCCGCTGCTCGCGCTGGGCCAGGCCCTGGCCGCCGGCCTGCGCGCCGGACTGCTGCGCGCGGGCGTGCCGGTGTGGCTCAACAGCCCGCTGACAGAACTGCACGTCGAAGAGGGCGCGGTCACCGGTGTGCGCGTGCAGCGCGGTGACGAGGAGGTGCTCGTCCGCGCCCGGTACGGCGTGATCATGGCGGCGGGCGGTTTCGAGAAGAACGAGCGGATGCGCAAGCAGTTCCAGCGCGAGCCGATCGGCACCGACTGGACCGTCGGCGCCGAGTCCAACACCGGCGACGGCATCGAGGCCGGCCAACGACTCGGGGCGGACGTGGACCTGATGGACGACGCGTGGTGGGGCCCGTCGATCCCGCTCCCCCGCGGCCCGTACTTCTGCCTGTCCGAGCGCAACCTGCCCGGCTGCATCCTGGTCAACGCCGCAGGTCAGCGGTACGTCAACGAGGCGACGCCGTACGTCGACGCGGTGCACGCGATGTACCGCGGGCACGAGACGGGGGTGGCGCACATCCCGTCGTGGCTGGTCGCCGACCAGCGCTACCGCAACAACTACACCTTCGCCGGACTGCCGCCGCGCCAGCGCTTCCCCGGGCGCTGGTACAAGGCCGGGATCGTGCACACCGCCCCCACCCTCGACGAGCTGGCGGCCAAGATCGAGGTGCCTGCCGACCAGCTGCGCGCGACCGTGCGGCGGTTCAACGGCTTCGCCGAGAAGGGCACCGACGAGGACTTCCGCCGCGGCGAGAGCGCCTACGACCGGTACTACGGCGACCCGCGGTTGCCCAACCCGAGCCTGGCTCCGCTGGAGGTCGCGCCGTTCCACGCGATCAAGATCGTGCCCGGGGACCTGGGCACGAAGGGCGGGTTGCGCACCGACGCCCGCGCCCGGGTGCTGCGGGAGGACGGCTCGACCGTTCCCGGTCTCTACGCGGCGGGGAACGCGAGCGCGGCGGTGATGGGCTCCACCTACGCGGGAGCCGGAGCGACGATCGGCCCGGCCATGACCTTCGGCTACGTGGCCGCCTTGGACCTCGTGGCCAAGGCCGAGAACTGACCGGACACAAGGGTTGTTGATCACGGGCGGTTCCGGCGAGGACCGCCCCGTAAGGAGGCGGGATGACCGCGACGGAGACCGAGCAGCCGCATTGCCTCGTGGAACAGCGCGGGGGCGTTCTGGTGGTGACCATGAACCGCCCGAGCGCCAAGAACGCGCTGTCCGGCGAGATGATCAAGATCATGATCGAGGCGTGGGACCGGGTCGACCACGACCCGTCGATCCGGGCCTGCGTGCTCACCGGTGCGGGCGGCGCCTTCTGCGCCGGTGCGGACCTCAAGAGCATGAGCAACAACCACCCCGGTGACCAGCACGCGCAGGGCTCGTTCAACCCGGCCAAGATCGAAGGCCTGCTCAAGGGCCGACGGCTGACGAAACCGCTGATCGCCGCGGTGGAGGGCCCCGCCATCGCGGGCGGCACCGAGATCCTGCAGGCCACCGACATCCGCGTGGCCGGCGAGAGCGCGCGCTTCGGCGTCTCCGAACCGCGCTGGGGCCTGTTCCCCCTGGGCGGCTCGGCCGTGCGGCTGACGCGCCAGATCCCCTACACGGTGGCCGCCGACCTGCTGCTGACCGGACGCCACATCAAGGCGCCCGAGGCCAAGGAGCTCGGCCTGATCGGCCACGTCGTGCCGGACGGAACGGCGTTGGACAAGGCGCTCGAACTGGGCGAGATGATCGCCGCCAACGGTCCGCTGGCCGTGCAGGCGATCCTGCGCACCATCCGGGAGACCGAGGCGATCCCCGAGGAGGAAGCCTTCGCCATCGAGGCCCAGCACGGCATCGGCGTCTTCATGAGCGAGGACGCCAAGGAGGGCCCGAAGGCCTTCGCGGAGAAGCGCAAGCCCGACTTCCAGGGCAAGTGAACCGATCACGAGGGGCGTCTCGTCCGAGCGCCCCTCGTGATCGGTTCAGCAGCACCGGCATGACGACATCCGTCGTTGCAGAGTCAAACGTCCCCGCACTGGCGCGAGGTGCACGTATGCAGAGTCGCTACGCAACGCTGACCCGACCCCGGCTGGCCGCGCTGCTGCCGGAACTGCTGCTGGCCGGGCAGTTGATCGACCGTTCTGCCATGGCCTGGTGCATCTCGTCGTTCGGCCGCGAGGAGATGACCCGGATCGCCATCGAGGAGTGGATGGCGGCCAGCCCGATCTACACCCGCCGGATGCAGCGGGCCCTGGACTACTCCGGCGACGACGTGGTCACCATCTTCAAGGGGCTGCAGCTCGACATCGGTGCTCCGCCCCAGTTCATGGACTTCCGCTACACCGTGCACGACCCGTGGCACGGCGAGTTCCAGCTCGACCACTGCGGTGCGCTGATGGACGTCGAGCCGATGGGCGAGCGCTACGTGCGCGCGATGTGCCACGACATCGAAGACCCCACCTTCGACGCCACGGCCGTGGCCACCAACCCGAAAGCGCAGGTCCGGCCGCTGCACCGGCCGCCCCGGAAACCCGCCGACCGGCAACCGCACTGCGCGTGGACGGTGATCATCGACGACGCGCACCCGCCGGTCTCCCCCAGCCAGGACTGCCTGGCACTGCGGGAATCCCGGGCCGCGAACCTGGAGCTGTCCGCCATCGACCCGGCCGAGGACGGGCGCGGTGACTACACCGGGCCGCTGCTCAGCGACCTGGACTTCGCCGATTTCAGCACCTCGGCGCTGGTGCGCATGGCCGACGAGGTGTGCCTGCAGATGCACCTGCTCAACCTCGGTTTCGTCCGCGCCGTGGCGAGACGGACCGCCGATCCGCGGGAGATCTGCACCAAGCAGCTGGTGGGCATCGCCGGGCTCGCCGCCGAACGGATCCACCGAGCGCTGGACCTGCCCGGTGGTGTCGAGGGCGCGTTGCGGGTGCTGGAGCTGCACCCGCTGCTCAACCCGGCGACCTACGTCGTGGCGTCCCCGGACTCCGAGTCGATCACCGTGCGGCCCGGCCCGGCGCACGCCGACGGCGCGTGGATCTCGTTGTGCGGGCCCGGTTCCACCGCCCCGCTGCAGGCCGTGGTGCGCGCGGTCGACCCCCGGCTGGACGTGGTGGTCGAGGGCACCGAGGACTCCTGGACGGCGCGCGTCATCTCCGGCGAAGAACCCGCCGGGGAGTTCGACGAGGTGGCCGTGACCCGGATCAGCACCGGGTCGAACTTCACCTTCCAGCCACGAAAGTCCATTCCGATCATGCCTGTTCGGTGAGGAGCTCCAGATGACGGCAACGAGCTTCACCCTGTCCGCGGTCTTCCAGACCGTCGCCGAGGCGGTCCCGGACCAGGAGGTCCTGGTCCGGGGCGAGCAGCGGTTCAGCTACGCCGGTCTCAACGCGCGCGTCGACGGGGTCGCGCACTACCTGACCCGGCAGGGCTTCGGCTGCCACACCCCGCGCGAACGGCTGCCCGGGCACGAGTCCGGGCAGCACCACGTCGGTCTCTACCTGCACAACGGCAACGAGTACCTGGAGGCGCTCATCGGCGCGCTGCGCGCCCGCGCGGTGCCGTTCAACGTCAACTACCGGTACGTGGCCGAGGAACTGCTTTACCTGTTCCAGGACGCAGGCGCCGAGGCGTTGGTGTTCCACTCCGCGTTCGCGCCGCAGGTCGCCGAGATCCGGGACCGGTTACCTGGCGTGCGGCTGCTGATCCAGGTCGACGACGACAGCGGCCACCCGCTGCTGCCGGGCGCCGTGCCGTACGAGTCCATCGTGGACACCCCGGCTCCCGATGTGCTGCCGCAGCCCTGCGGCGACGACCTGTACCTGCTCTACACCGGTGGCACCACCGGGATGCCCAAGGGCGTGATGTGGCGGCAGCACGACGCCTACGTCGGTGCGATGGGCGGCACGCCGTTCGGCAGCTCCGAGCCCTACCGCTCCTACGAGCAGATCGCCGAGACCGCCAGGCAGGGCGGCGGCGGGATGCGGCTGATCATGACCGCGCCGTTCATGCACGGTGCCGCGCAGTGGTCGACCTTCCACATGATCACCCAGGGCGGTGCGATCGTGCTGCCCACCGACGCGAGAACCCTGGACTGGCCGGACGTCCTGCGCACCGTGCAGCGGGAGCGGGTGGTCAGCGTCCCGGTCGTCGGCGATGCGATGGCCCGGCCGATGGTCACCGAGCTGGAACGCGGCGACTACGACCTCTCCGGCGTGTTCGCGGTGCAGAACGGCGGAGCTCCGCTGACCCCGACGGTGCGCGCGCGGTTGCAGGCGCAGCTGCCGAACGTGCTGTTCGTCGACACCGTCGGATCGTCGGAGACCGGCATCCAGATGAGCCAGGTCGCCGACGGGAACGGCACCGAGACGGGGGTTTTCACCCCGGACGGCGACACCACGGTCCTCGACGACGACCTCACCCGCGAGCTCTCCCCCGGCGAGGGCCAGGGCTGGCTCGCCCGTCAGGGCCTGGTGCCGCTGGGCTACCTCGGCGACGCCGACAAGACCGCCCGCACGTTCCCGGTCATCGACGGCCGGCGCTTCAGCGTCCCCGGGGATCGCGCGATCCGCCTGGAGGACGGCCGGATCGAGCTGCTCGGGCGGCAGAGCATCACCATCAACTCCGGCGGGGAGAAGATCTTCGTCGAGGAGGTCGAACGCGCCATCGCCGCCCACCCGGCCATCGCCGACGTCGTCGTCACCGGACGCCCCTCGGAACGCTGGGGCAGCGAGGTCGTGGCCGTCGTGGAACTCCTGGACGACCACGAGGCCTCGGACGAGGACCTGCTCACCGAGGCCGCCCACCACGTGGCCCGCTACAAGCTGCCCAAGGCCATCATTCGAGTCCCGCAGATCCAACGCTCCCCCAGCGGCAAAGCCGACTACCGCTGGGCCCGCCAACAAGCCACCACCGTGGCTCCCACTTCCTGACCACCCGACCGGGCGACCCATTCGAACTTCGCGCGAAATTCGAACGCGAGCTTCGGGACTCCAATTTCGCGCGAAATTCGAATCGCCACCACGCGCGGGCGTGTTATGCCCTGGTCAGGGTGCCCTATTTGAATTTCGCGCGAAATTTGAATCGGGGGTTTGGGCTCGGAGTTCGGGTGAAGTTGGGATCAACGGCGTTCGGGGATCATCCGGGTGAGGGTGGACGTTCGGCGAGGCCCTCTCCCCTGGGGGAGAGGGCCTCGTCGTGGTGCGTCAGCGTGGTTGGGGTCAGCGGAGTTTGTCGAGGCGGGTGAAGGTCTCCTCCACTTCGCGGAGGAGGTCGTTGAAGACGTCGGCGACCGGGCGGATCTCGTTCATGCGGCCGACGATCTGGCCGACCGGCATGGAGACCGCCTGCGGGTCGCTGGCTCGCATCATGCGCTGGTGGGCGTCGCTGACGAGGATGTTCTGCAGCGGCATCGGCAACGGCTGCGGGGCGTCCGGGGCCGCCCACGCCTCGGTCCACTTGGTCTTGAGCAGCCGGGCGGGCTTGCCGGTGTAGATGCGGGAGCGGACGGTGTCGCTGGAGTCCGCCGCCAGCAGCGCCTCCTGGGTCACCGAGTCGCCCATGGTCATGCCGTACTCGGCCGTGGTGAGCCAGTAGGACCCCATCCACGCCCCGGAGGCACCCAGCGCGAGCGCCGCGGCGATCTGGCGCCCGGTGCCGATGCCGCCCGCGGCCAGCACCGGGGCGCGGCCGCCGATCGCGTCGACGATCTCCGGCACCAGCACCATCGTGGCGATCTCACCGGTGTGCCCGCCGGCCTCGTGGCCTTGGGCGACGACGATGTCCACCCCGTTGTCGACGTGCCGCTGGGCGTGCTCGGCCTTGCCCGCCAGCGCCGCCACCAGGACGTCGTGGGAGTGGGCCTGCTCGATGATGTCCACCGGCGGCGAACCCAGCGCGTTGGCGATCAGCGAGATCGGGTGCCGCAGCGCGACGTCGACGTGCGAGCGGGCCACCGAGTGCAGCCAGCCCAGCACCCCGCCGCGTTCCTTCTCGTCCTCGGGCAGTTCCGGGACGCCGAGCTCATCGAGGGTCCGGTTGACGAACTCGCGGTGCTCGGGCGGGATCAGCGAGTCCAGGTCGACCTGGGTGCCCTCGGTGGGCACCTTGGCCGGCATGACGACGTCGACGCCGTAGGGCTTGCCGCCGGTGTTCTGGTCCATCCAGTCCAGGACGCGGTCGAGCTCGTCGGGGTCGTTGAACCGCACGCACCCCAGCACGCCGAGTCCACCGGCCTTGCTGACGGCGGCCGCGACGTGCTCGGACGGGGTGAACGCGACGATGGGATGCTCGATCCCGAGCGTGTCGCAAAGCGATGTGCGCATCTACGTTCCTCTCAGCGCGCGGCGGATTTCCGCGAGGGCTGGTTGACTTCCGTGGGTTCGTGGGTCTCGGTGTGCTTGCGCGCCCACGGGTAGTCGGGTTTCCCGCTGGGCGAACGGGTGATCTGCTCGACCAGCCACAGGCTGCGCGGCACCTTGTAGCCGGCGATGACCTGGCGCGCGTGGGCGTCGAGTTCCGCCAGGCCGGGCGCGGCACCGGCGCGCGGCTGCACGAGCGCGGCGACCCGCTGGCCCATGCGCTCGTCGGGTACACCGACCACCAGCACGTCGAAGACGTCGGGGTGCGACTTCAGCGCGCTCTCGACCTCTTCGGGGAAGACCTTCTCGCCACCGGTGTTGATGGACATGTTGCCGCGACCCAGCAACGTGACCGTGCCGTCGGCCTCCAGCCGCGCGTGGTCCCCCGGGACGACGTAGCGCGTGCCGTCGACCTCGACGAACACCGAGGCGGACTTCTCCGGGTCCTTGTAGTAGCCCAGCGGCACGTGGCCGGTCTTGGCCAGCCAGCCGATCTGCCCCGTTCCCGGTTCCAGCGGCCGGTTGTCGTCGTCGATGACGATGAGCTTCCGGTCGGCGGTGACACGAGGGCCTTCGGACTGCACGCCGTCCTTGGTGACGATGCCGATGCCGCCGAAGCCGGTCTCCGAGGAGCCGATCGCGTCGGTGATCACGACGTTGGGCAGCGCGTCGAGGTACTGGTGCTTGACCGAGGTGGAGAACAGCGCGGCCGTGGACGAGATCGCGACCACCGAGGATGCGTCGTAGTCGCCCTCGTTGAGCGCCTCGATCATCGGCCGCGCCATCGCGTCTCCGACGATGGCCAGCACGTTGACCTTGTTCCGCTCCACGGCCCGCCACACCTCGTGCGGATCGAACTCGGGGACGAAAACCGTGGTGGCGCAGGCGAAGAGGTTGCCGAAGGTGGCCCACTGCGCCGCGCCGTGGATGAACGGGGCGGCCGGGAGCCGCACCAGGCCACCGGTTTCCGCGCCGGTGCGGGCGAGTTCCCACTCGTCCTTGACGTATTCGCCGGTCATGAAGTCGATGCCGCCGCCGAGGACGCGCCAGACGTCCTCCTGGCGCCACATGACCCCCTTGGGCATGCCGGTGGTGCCACCGGTGTAGAGCAGGTAGAGGTCGTCGGAGCTGCGCTCGGCGAAGTCGCGGTCGGCGCGCTGGGCGGCGAGCGCCGCCTCGTACTCCACGCCGCCGTAGCGGGTGTGGTCGGCGTCCGAACCGTCCTCGATCACTAGAACGTGATTCAACGCCGGTACCTGCGGAAGCACCTCGGTGACGTGGTCGCTGTAGCGCCGTTCGTGGATCAGCGCGACCATGTCCGCGTTGTCGAAGATGTACTGCAGCTCGGCGGGCACGTAGCGGTAGTTCACGTTGATCGCGACCGCCCGCAGCTTGTACGCCGCGAGCATCGCCTCCAGCGCTTCGATCGAGTTCCTGGAGTACACGCCGATGTGCGCGCCCGGCCCGACGCCCTTGGCGGCGAGGTGGTGCGCCAGCTGGTTGGACCGCTGCTCCAGTTCCGCGAACGTCACCTGGCGCTCGCCGCAGACCACTGCGACGCGCTCAGGGACCATGTCGACTGCGTGCTCGAAGAGATCTGCGATGTTGAGTGCCACTCGAAAAAAGTAGAACGTGTTATCGCCGATGACAAGGGGGCGGAAGTGCTACCGCGAAACGGGCGGTCCGTCATGAACGTCCCCGATGGGCAGCACGAAACCGCGTGCGGCGGAACACTCCTGCCACCGCACGCGGTCGCCCACCGATCACCGCAGGTCAGATGGCCTTCTCGCGGCCTTCCCAGTACGGATCGCGCAGCTTGCGCTTGTAGAGCTTGCCGTTGGGGTCGCGCGGCAGCTCATCGATGTAGTCGATGCTGCGCGGGACCTTGAACTTGGCCAGCCGCTCCTTCGCGTAGGCCAGCAGCTCCGCGGACAGCTCATCGCCCGCGGCGACGCCCTCCGCGGGCTGGACGACGGCCTTGACCTCCTCGCCCCAGTCGTCGTGCGGCACGCCGAACACCGCCACGTCGGCGACCTTGTCGTGCACCGACAGCGCGTTCTCGATCTCCGCCGGGTAGATGTTCACGCCACCCGAGATGATCATGTCGTTGCGCCGGTCGCACAGGTAGAGGTAGCCGTCGGCGTCGAGGTAGCCGACGTCGCCCAGTGTGAACAGGTCGCCCACCCGAGCTTCCTGGGTCTTCTTCTTGTCGTTGTGGTACTCGAAGGTCGAGCCGCCCATCTGCATGTAGACGGTGCCGATCTCACCGGCCGGCAGCTGCTCGCCGTCGTCGCCGAGCACGCTGACCACCGAACCCGGCCACGGCTTGCCCACCGAGCCGGGCTTGCGCAGCCACTCGTCGGCCATGATCGTCGTGCCGCCGCCCTCGGTGGCCGCGTAGTACTCCACGACCACCGGACCCCACCAGTCCAGCATCGCGCGCTTGACCTCCTGAGGGCACGGAGCGGCCCCGTGGATCATGGTGCGCAGCGAGGACACGTCGTAGCGCTCGCGGGTGTCCTCCGGCAGCGCCAGCAGCCGGTGGAACTGGGTGGGAACCATGTGGCTGTGCGTGACGCGGTGCTCCTCGATCAGCCGCAGCATCTCCTCCGCACCCCAGCGGTCCATCAGCACCGCCGTGTGCCCGAACTGGATGGAGATGCTCACGAAGTTGAGCACCGCCGTGTGGTACAGCGGCGATCCGCACAGGTGCACGTGGTCGTCGAAGGGCTTGAGCCCGAACACCCCGAAGAACCACGCGTTGGCGGCCGGGACGTCGTCCGGGTCGGCGCCGCTCAGCGGCCTGCGCACGCCCTTGGGGCGGCCGGTGGTTCCGGAGGTGTAGAGCATCGGCGAACCCGTGGTGCGCACGTCGGGCCGCCTGGCGGGCTCCTCCGCACCGAGGTTCGCCAGCGGCTGGAACCCCGGCACCTCACCGACGGCGAAGCGCGCCGCGCTGGGCAGACCGCTGCGCGCGGCGGCGTCGGAGGCCGCGTCGGCGAATCGCTCGTGCGCGATGAACGCCTTGGCACCGCTGTCCTCGACGATGTAGGCGACCTCGGCACCGACCAGGTGCCAGTTCACGGTCACCACGTACAAGCCGGTCTGGATCGCGGCGAAGTACGCGGCCAGCAGATCCGCGCCGTTGGGCAGCATCAGCACGATGCTGTCGCCCGGTTCCAGACCCATGCTCTGCAGACCGCGGCCGTACCGGTCGGCGGCGGCGGCGAGCTCGGCGTAGGTCACCGAGCCACCGTCCGGCGAGACCACGGCCGTGCGGTTCGGCTGCTGGTCGGCGATGTTCCACAGTCCTATGTCGGCCACGGCGGACTCCTGTCGACGGCGAGAGCTTTCCCCAGCCGAACAAACCTAGAACGTGTTGCAGTTATCGAGCAAGGTCGCGGACCGAACCGACTGAGAACAATCCGGCCCGCACCCCACTTCAACCGAGAACAGATTTCAGTTCCGGACCACGTCGGCGACCGACCGGACGTGCTCGACGTCGCGGCAGCCGACCAGCAGCACGTCCACGCCGGCCTTCTCCCACACCGCGATCCGGCCCCGGACGTGCTCGCGGTCGCCGATGATGGCCACGTCGTCGACCGCCTCGTCCGGCACCGCCGCCACCGCCTCCTCGCGGCGACCTGCGGCGAAGAGCCGCTCGATGTCGGAAACCGCCTCGTCGTAACCCATCCGGCGGAAAAGCTCGGCGTGGAAGTTCATCCCCGGTGCGCCCATCCCGCCGAGGTAGAGCGCCACCGACGGTTTGAGCTTGGCGCGCTCGGCCTCCGGGTCGTCGGTGACCACGACCTGGCAGGTCGCGGCGACCTCGAACTCCTCGCGGGTGCGGCGAGCACCCTCGCGCGCGAAGCCCTCGGCGAGCCACTCCTCGTACATCGCGCCGACGCGGGGCGAGTAGTAGACCGCGATCCAGCCATCGGCGATCTCGGCGGTCTGCGCGACGTTCTTCGGCCCCTCGGCGCCCAGCCAGATCGGGAGGTCCGCGCGCAGCGGGTGGGTGATCGGCTTGAGCGGCTTGCCCAGCCCCAGCGAACCGGGGCCGTCGTAGGGCAGCCGGTGGTGCGGTCCGTCGTTGCGAATGGGCGCCTCGCGCGCCAGAACCTGCCGCACGATCGAGACGTACTCCCTGGTCCGGGCCAGCGGCTTGGCGAAGGGCTGGCCGTACCACCCCTCCACCACCTGCGGCCCCGAAACGCCCAGGCCGAGGATCGCGCGACCGCCGGAGAGGTGGTCGAGGGTCAGCGCGTGCATCGCACAGGAGGCCGGCGAGCGCGCCGACATCTGGGCGACCGACGTGCCCAGCCGGACCTCGCGCGTGTCCGAGCCCCACCAGGCCAGCGGTGTGAAGGCGTCCGAACCCCACGACTCGGCGGCGAAGACGGCGTCGAATCCGACCCGATCGGCTTCGAGAACGAGTTCTTGGGCGTTCTGCGGTGGAGCGGCACCCCAGTACCCGAGTTGCAGTCCTACTTTCACTTGTGAACCTCCCTTTCCCGGCCGCCCGCGGACCCTGCCCATACTGCACCGGATATTGCCGGGATGGCGAGAACATGTTTCACTTCGGGTTGTGACTGGGATCTCCGAACCGCTCAGCGCCCCGCTCAACATCGGCTTCGACTACACCCGTTCGCTCGGGACCGTGCACGGCCGATTCGCCACGTCGCTGCGCGATGGCGGCATCGTCGGCGTGCGCGGCAGCGACGGCAGGGTGCACGTGCCACCCATCGAACACGACCCGGACACCGCCGCCCCGCTGGACGACTTCGTCGAAGTCGGCAGCCAGGGCACGGTGGTGAGCTGGACCTGGATGCCCGAACCGCTGCCCGGCCAGCCGCTGGAGCGCGCGTTCGCCTGGGCGTTGGTGCGCCTCGACGGCGCGGACACCCCGCTGCTGCACGCCGTGGACGTGCCCGGCCCCGAGGCGATCTCGACCGGGATGCGCGTGCAGGTCCGCTGGGCGGCCGAGCGCGGCAACGGGATTCGCGACATCGCCTGCTTCGAGCCCGCGGGCTCCACCGAGCAGCCGGAACCGGTCGGCGGTGATCCGGTGACGATGATGACCTCGCCGGTGAACCTCGACTACATGCACTCCGCCTCCCCCGAGGAGAGCCGCTACCTGGAAGGGCTCGTCGAGGGACGGCTGCTGGGTCAGCGCTGCCCCGCCTGCGCGAAGGTCTACATCCCGCCGCGCGGCGCCTGCCCCACCGACGGCGTGCCCACGGTCGAGGAGGTGGAGCTGCCCGACACCGGGATCGTGACGACGTTCTGCATCGTCAACGTCCCCTTCCTGGGCCAGCGCATCAAACCCCCGTACGTCGGCGCCTACATCCTGCTGGACGGCGCCGACATCGCCTTCCTCCACCTGGTGCTGGGCTGCGAGGCCGATCAGGTGCGGATGGGCATGCGGGTCAAGGCGTCGTGGAAATCCCGCGACCAGTGGGCCCACACGCTGGAGAACATCGACCACTTCGAACCGACCGGGGAACCGGACGCGGCGTTCGAAACCTACGCCCACCACCTGTGAAGGAGCTGGAATGACTGACGTCGCCGTCGTCGGCTTCGCACAGGCACCGAACGTGCGCGCCACCAACGGCACCACGAACGGTGTCGAGATGCTGGTCCCCATCTTCCAGGAGATCTTCGCCCAGACCGGGCTGTCGAAGTCCGACATCGGTTTCTGGTGCTCGGGGTCGTCGGACTACCTCGCCGGACGAGCCTTCTCGTTCATCGCCGCGATCGACGCGATCGGCGCGGTTCCGCCGATCAACGAGTCGCACGTCGAGATGGACGCCGCCTGGGCGCTTTTCGAGGCGTGGGTGAAGATCCAGACCGGCGAGGTGGACACCGCGCTGGTCTACGGCTTCGGCAAGTCCTCGTCCGGGAACCTGCGCCGCACGCTGGCCCTGCAGCTCGACCCCTACTCGGTCGCTCCGCTGTGGCCGGACTCGGTGAGCATCGCCGGTCTGCAGGCCCGGATGGGCCTCGACGCCGGGGACTACACCGAGCAGGACATGGCCGAGGTGGCGGCGCGAAACCGCGCTTCCGCCAAGGGGAACCCGAGCGCGCAGATCTCCGGGGCGTTCGACCCGCAGGAGCTGCTGACCGAGCCCTACCTCGCCGATCCGCTGCGCGCGCACGACTGCGCGCCGATCACCGACGGCGCGTCGGTGGTCGTGCTGGCCTCCGCCGAGCGCGCCAGGGAGATCCGCGAGCGGCCCGCCTACATCGGCGGGATCCAGCACCGCATCGAGTCCGGCAGCCTCGGCGCCCGCGACCTGCGGCGTTCGGTGTCCACCGAGGCCGCGGGCACCGCGCTGGGCACCGACGGGGTCGAGATCGCCGAGCTGCACGCGCCCTTCACCCACCAGGAGATCGTGCTGCGCAGGGCGCTCGGGCTGGGCGAGTCGGTCGCGGTCAACCCCTCGGGCGGGGCGCTGTGCGGGAACCCGATGTTCGCGGCCGGGCTGTCGCGCATCGGTGAAGCGGCCACGCAGGTCTTCGAGGGCAGGGCCGGAAAGGTGCTGGCGCACGCCACCAGCGGCCCCGCGCTGCAGCAGAACCTGGTGTGCGTGATGGAGGGACGAGGCTGATGGGCAAGCAGTTGGCGGCCGTGCTGGGGACCGGCCAGACCCACCACACCAGCAAGCGGCTGGACGTCTCGATGGCCGGGATGTGCCGCGAGGCGGTGGACCGCGCGATGGCCGACGCGGGAGTGGACTGGACGGACATCGACGCGGTGGTGGTCGGCAAGGCACCGGACCTGTTCGAGGGCGTGATGATGCCCGAGCTGCACCTGGCCGACGCGCTGGGCGCGACCGGGAAACCGATGCTGCGGGTGCACACCGCGGGATCGGTGGGCGGATCCACCGGCAACGTGGCGGCGAGCCTGGTGCAGGGCGGCGTGCACAAGCGCGTGCTGGCGGTGGCGTTCGAGAAGCAGTCCGAGTCCAACGCGATGTGGGCGCTGTCGATCGTTCCTCCGTTCAACATGCCGGTGGGCGCGGGCGCGGGCGGGTACTTCGCGCCGCACGTGCGCTCCTACATCCGCCGCTCCGGGGCGCCGACGCACACCGGGGCGATGGTGGCGGCCAAGGACCGGCGCAACGGTGCCCGGAACCCGTACGCGCACTTGAAGCAGCCCGACATCACGGTGGATTCGGTGATGTCCTCGCAGATGCTGTGGGACCCGATCCGCTACGACGAGACCTGCCCGTCCTCCGACGGGGCGTGCGCGGTGGTCATCGGCGACGAGGCCAGCGCGAACGGCCGCAAAGCGGCGTGGATCCACGCCACCGCGATGCGCACCGAGCCGACCACCTACGCCGGCCGCGACCAGGTCAACCCGCAGGCGGGCAGGGACGCGGCGGCGGCGTTGTGGAAGCAGGCCGGGATCACCGACCCTCTGTCCGAAGTGGACGCCGCCGAGATCTACGTGCCGTTCTCCTGGTTCGAGCCGATGTGGCTGGAGAACCTCGGTTTCGCCGCCGAGGGCCAGGGATGGAAGCTCACCGAGGCCGGGGAGACCGCGATCGGCGGACGGTTGCCGGTCAACCCCTCCGGCGGCGTGCTCTCGTCGAACCCGATCGGCGCCTCCGGGCTGCTGCGCTTCGCCGAGGCAGCGCGGCAGGTCACCGGTGATTCCGGGGAGAACCAGGTCGACGGTGCCCGGGTCGCGCTGGGCCACGCCTACGGCGGCGGCTCGCAGTACTTCTCCATGTGGGTCGTCGGATCGAACAAGCCGGGAGCCTGAAGTGAAGTTCACGATGTCGGTGGCGATGACGCCGCTGGACCAGCTGACCGAGCTCGCGCGCACCGCCGAGGAGTGCGGGTTCACCTCGATCGCGC
Source organism: Saccharopolyspora sp. NPDC049357 (assembly GCF_040677225.1). Taxonomy (NCBI): domain Bacteria; kingdom Bacillati; phylum Actinomycetota; class Actinomycetes; order Pseudonocardiales; family Pseudonocardiaceae; genus Saccharopolyspora; species Saccharopolyspora sp. NPDC049357. The sequence goes on from NZ_JBFAQJ010000010.1 coordinate 21,317, forward strand.
TGCCGGACTCGCTGTTCTACTCCGAGCAGGTCTCCGCCGAGTACCCCTACACGCCCGACGGGTCCCGGATGTGGGACGCCGAGACGCCGTGGGTGGATCCGCTGATCGCCACCGCGGCGATGGGCGCGGCGACCTCGCGACTGCGGTTCTACACCTCGGTGCTCAAGCTCGGCCCGCGCAATCCCGTGCTGCTGGCCCGGCAGCTGGCCTCCGTCGCGTCGATGACCGGTGATCGCTTCGGCCTCGGGCTCGGACTCGGCTGGGCACCGGAGGAGTTCGAGTGGTGCGGCGCGCCGTACGCCAAGCGCGGAGCGCGGGTCGACGAGATGATCGAGATCATCCGGCTGATCCTCGGCGGCGGAATGGTCGAGCACCACGGGAAGTTCTTCGACTTCGACAAGCTGCAGATCTCCCCCGCCCCGTCCGAGCCGATGCCGATCTACGTCGGCGGGCACACCGAGCCGGCGCTCAAGCGCGCCGCGCGGGTGGGCGACGGCTGGGCCTCGGCGATGATGAAGCTGTCCGAGCTGCGCGAGACCATCGACAAGCTCGGCGAGTTGCGCGCCTCCTACGACCGGGCCGACGCGCCCTTCGAGGTCCAGGCGGTGTGCATCGACCGGTTCGGCGTCGACGGCTACCGCGAGCAGGCCGAGGTGGGCGTCACGGACGCGATCGTGGTGCCGTGGATCTTCGACGGGCACGGCTTCGACGCTCCCCTGGAGGCCAAGAAGGACTCCATCCGCAAGTTCGCCGCCGAAGTCATCGAGAACGTCTGAGGAGCCCGGAGATGAGCGGAGTGCACTGGAAGGCGACCCGCGAGGCCCATCCCGCCCGCGACGCCGCCCTGGCGTCGATGGAGGCGGTGGCGCGGGGCGCCAAGGACGACTGGCTGGCGCTGTTCGCCTCCGACGCGGTGGTGGAGGACCCGGTGGGACCGTCGGTGTTCGACCCCGACGGAAAGGGGCATCACGGGCGCGAGGGGATTTCGGCGTTCTGGGAGACCGCGATCGCCCAAGCCGAGCGCATCGAGTTCCACATCGACGACTCCTTCGCCTGCGGCAACGAGGTCGCCAACACCGGCAAGATCACCACCCACCTGCCGGACGGCTCGGCGATGGACGCCGAAGGCGTCTTCTCCTACCGCGTCGACGACGAGGGCCGCATCCAGGCGCTCAGGGCGTTCTGGGAGTTCGACCGCGCGGTGGCCACGCTGCACTAGCACCCGCGCGATGACGGCGCCGTTCCCCGCGGGGAGCGGCGCCGTCGTCGTGCGCGGGGGTGGTCTTGGTCCGAACCGTCCGTGATCGATGTCTGATTCGCCCGGTCGGTTCGGACCAGAACCGCCCGGTGGCGCCCCCGAGACCTCCCGGGAGCGCCATCGGGTCACCGGTACTGGACCCGGTACTCCTTGATGCCGTTGAGCCAGCCGGAGCGGAGCCGGCGGGGCTCTTCGAGCTGCCGGATGTCGGGCATGTGGTCGGCGATGGCGTTGAAGATCAGGTCCATCTCCAGCCGCGCCAGGCTCGCGCCCAGGCAGTAGTGCGCGCCGGTGCCGCCGAAGCCGACGTGCGGGTTCGGATCGCGGGTGATGTCGAACTTCTCGGGCTGGTCGAAGACCTCGGGGTCGAAGTTGGCCGAGCTGTAGAACATCCCGACCCGCTCGCCCTTCTTGATCTGCACCCCCGACAGCTCGGTGTCGGCCATCGCGGTGCGCTGGAAGGACACCACCGGGGTGGCCCAGCGGACGATCTCGTCGGCGGTGGTCTCCGGGCGCTCGCGCTTGTACAGCTCCCACTGGTCCGGGTTCTGCATGAAGGCGTGCATGCCGTGGCTGATCGCGTTGCGCGTGGTCTCGTTGCCCGCCACCGCCAGCAGGATCGTGAAGAAGCCGAACTCGTCGTCGCTGAGCGCGCTGCCGTCGACGTCGGCTTCCACCAGCTTGGTGACGATGTCGTCCATCGGGCACTTGCGCTTCTGGTCGGCCACGCCCATGAAGTAGCCGAGCATCTCCGCCGCGGCGGTCTCCGGATCGATGTCGTACTCGGGGTCGTCGTAGGCGACCATCTGGTTGGACCAGTCGAAGATGTCCTTGCGGTGGTCCTGCGGCACGCCCAGCAGCTCCGCGATGGCCTGAAGCGGCAGTTCGCAGGCGATGTCGGTGACGAAGTCACCCGTGCCGGACTCCAGGGCGCCGGAGGCGATCGCCTCCGCCCGCTGGTGCAGCACCTCCTTGAGGCTGTTGACGGCGCGCGGCGTGAAGCCGCGCGCCACCAGGCGCCGCACCTTGGTGTGCTCCGGCGGGTCGATGTTGAGCATGACGAACCGCTGCATCTCGATCTGCTCGCGGCTCATCTCCTCGTTGAACCGGATGATCGCGGTGTTCTCGTACGTCGAGAACACGTCGCTGCGCCGGGAGATCTCCTTGACGTCGGCGTGCCGGGTGACGACCCAGTACCCCTCGTCGTCGAATCCCGATTTCCGGAACGGTTGCTTGTTCCACCAGATGGGCGCGGTACGCCGGAGCTCCGCGAATTCCTCCAGCGGCACCCGCTCGGAGTAGAGGTCGGGGTCGGTGAAGTCGAAGCCTTCCGGAAGGCTCGGTGCTACCACGGCTACCTCCTGCGCTGCACGAACTGAAACGAGTTCTATGTGAAGCGAACCACAAGATACGGGTTCGGTAAACCCCTTTCACCGCACATGAATCCTACAACCAAAGGGAAAGATCGTTTGGCGCGCGACAGCACCATGGCGGATGGAGATAACATGTTCTAGATTTGAGTGGGCAGTGATCGCGGTGAGAGGAGATTCAGGTGGGCACTCCGGTGATCGTGGAGGCGGTGCGCACGCCGATCGGCAAGCGCAAGGGCTGGCTGTCCGGGCTGCACGCCTCGGAGATCCTCGGCGCCGCACAGCGCGGCCTGCTCGACCGCGCGGGCGTCGACCCGGCGTCGGTGGAACAGGTCATCGGCGGCTGCGTCACCCAGGCGGGAGAGCAGGCGGGCAACGTCACCCGGACCGCCTGGCTGCACGCCGGACTCCCGCAGGGAACCGGCGCGACCTCGATCGACGCGCAGTGCGGATCGGCGCAGCAGGCCACCCACCTCATCGCCGGGCTCATCGCCACCGGCGCCATCGAGATCGGCATCTCCTGCGGCGTGGAGGCGATGACGCGAGTGCCGCTGGGCAGCAACATCGGCACCGACGTGGGACGTCCGAAGCCCGACTCGTGGGACATCGACCTGCCCAACCAGTTCCTGGCCGCCGACCGCATCGCGGCACGTCGCGGCCTCACACGCGACGATTTGGACCGGTTCGGCGCCCGATCGCAGGAACGGGCTCAGCTGGCGTGGCGGGAAGGGCGGTTCGACCGGGAGATCGTCCCGGTCCGCGTCGGCGACGACGAGGTCACCCGCGATCAGGGGCTGCGCGAGACCAGCCTCGACGCCCTCGGCGGGCTCAAGCCCGTCCTCGACGACGGGCTGCACACCGCGGGCAGCTCCTCGCAGATCTCCGACGGCGCGGCGGCCCTGCTGCTGATGGACTCCGACCGCGCCCGGGCCCTGGGGCTGCGTCCCCGCGCCCGGATCGTCTCGCAGTGCCTGGTGGGCGCCGAGCCCTACTACCACCTGGACGGCCCGGTGCAGGCCACCGAGCGGGTGCTCAGCCGCAGCGGCATGAAGATCGGCGACATCGACGTCTTCGAGGTCAACGAGGCGTTCGCCTCGGTCGTGCTGTCCTGGGCCGGCGTCCACGGACCGGACCTGGACCGCGTCAACGTCAACGGCGGCGCCATCGCGCTGGGCCACCCGGTCGGCAGCACCGGCGCCCGCCTGCTCACCTCGGCCCTCCACGAGCTCGAACGCAGCGACGGCACCACGGCACTGGTCACCATGTGCGCCGGAGGAGCCCTCTCCACCGGCACCATCATCGAACGCCTCTGATCCCGGGGTGCGGGTGCCGCCTCGCCCCTCACCCCGCGGCGGCACCCGCGCACCCGCTCCCGAAACGGCTCCCCCACCAGGCACAACCGTGCGGGACGCCGGAATACCGCCGTAATCAGGTGCCTGAAACACCGCCGTATTCCGGTACCGGATTACGGCGGTGTTCGGGGTTCTGGTGTCAGAGCCAGTCTTCTGGGGTTCCGGTGAGGAAGTCCTCGGGCCAGTAGCGGGCTGGTGTTGTGGGGCGGGTGATGCCCGTGTAGGCGCCCTTGTAGAAGAGGAGGGGGTCCTCGGCCGTGGTGTCGCCCAGAGTGCGGACGCGGCCGAGGACGATGTGGTGGTCGCCGCCGTCGAGGACCGACTCGACCTCGCAGTCGAGCCAGGTGAGGGCGCCGTCGAGGACGGGGGCACCCGAGGGTGCCGGGGTCCAGTCCAGGTCGGCGAACTTGTCCTCGCCTCGGCGCCCGAACACCGCGGACACCTCCTGCTGCCCGGCAGACAGCACGTTGACGCAGAAGTGGCCGGCGCGCTCGATGAGCGGCCACGTGCGGGAGGCCTTGCCCGGGCAGAACAGGACCAGCGGCGGGTCCAGGGACAGCGCCGAGAAGGACTGGCAGGCGAAGCCCACCGGCTCTCCGTCGCAGGTGGCGGTCACCACCGTGACGCCGGTGCAGAAGTGGCCGAGCGTGCGCCGGAACGCGGCGCCGTCGACCTCCGGGACCACGGCTTCCATCGCCCCTCCCCTCACTGCCCGGGCGGCCGGTTGCCGACCGAGAAGTCGTGACCCCACAGGCTGACCGCCGTGCTCTCGCGGGCGATCCAGTCATCGTCGTCGACTTGCCTTCCCTCGCAGCCGAATTCGACGTCGAACCCGCCCGGGGTCTTCATGTAGAACGACAGCATCAGGTCGTTGACGTGCCTGCCCAGCGTCGCCGACATCGGCACCTCGCGCCGGTAGGCGCGGTCGAGGGTGAGCCCGACGTCGTCGACGTCGGCGACCTCGACCATCAGGTGCACGATGCCGCTGGGCGTGGGCATCGGCAGGAACGCCAGGCTGTGGTGCCGCGGGTTGCAGCCGAAGAACCGCAGCCACGCGGGCTCGCCGTCGGCGGGCCTGCCGACCAGTTCCGGCGGCATCCGCATCGAGTCGCGCAGCTTGAACCCGAGGACGTCGCGGTAGAACCGCAGCGCCGCCTCGTCGTCGTGGGTGGACAGCACCACGTGCCCCAAGCCCTGCTCGTCGGTGACGAACGTGTGCCCGTAGGGGCTGACGACCCGCCGGTGCTGCAACGCGGCGCCGTGGAAGACCTCCAGCTCGTTGCCCGAGGGGTCGCTGAAGCGGATCAGCTCCATCACCCGCCGGTCCGCGAGCTCGTCGGTGGTCCCCTCCTTGAACGGAACCCCGTTGGCGTTCAACGAGTCCCGCACCTCCTGCAGACCGGCCGCGTGCTCGGCCTCCCAGCCGGCGTGCAGCAGCCGGTCCTGCGAACCGGGCACGATCACCAGCCGCGCCGGGAAGTCGTCCATGCGCAGGTACAACGCGTCCGGGTCGGTCCCGCTGCCCTCGACCATGCCGAGGACCTTCAGGCCGTACACCCGCCACGCCTCGATGTCGGTGGCCTCGATGCGCAGGTACCCGAGCGAGCGAATGCCCATGGGGGACCCTCCCTTGCTTTCTCAGAAGCGCTGGTCTGCTTGTTTCGCGGTGCGGGTAGGGGAACCTCAGCGGCTCCGTGGACTCCGCGCGCCACGACTGATGTATGCCAATGCACGGCGTCGAGGCGTGCTCACCACGAAGCCGCTGAGAACCCCCGGCAGTGCAAGCGTCGAGGGCGCTCGCCGGAAGCGAAAGCGGCTCCGCCACTTCAAACACCAAGTCAGTCGGTCAGGAAATCTCGGGTGATGCGGTTGAACTCGTCGAACTTCTCCAGCTGTGCCCAGTGACCGCAGCGTCCGAAGACGTGCAGCTGGGCGCGCGGGATGAGCTTGAGCGCCACCAGCGCCCCGTCCAGCGGGTTGACCCTGTCCTCGCGGCCCCAGATCAGCAGGACCCGCTGCCGCAGCTTGTAGGCCTCCCGCCACAGCAGGCCCTCTTCGAAGGATTCCGGTTGGGAGAAGGACTTCCCCATCGCCTTCATCGCGGCCAGCGATTCCGGCGCGCTCGCAGCGGCGAAGCGCTCGTCGAGCAGCTCCTCAGTGATCAGCGACTGGTCGTAGACCATAGTCCGCAGGAACGCCTCGAGCTTCTCCTTGGTCGGTCCGGGCGGCGCCGCGAACTGGCCGAGCTTCTGCACGCCTTCGGTGGGGTCGGGTGCGAACACGTTGATGCTCAGCCCGCCCGGCCCCATCAGCACCAGCCGGCCCGCTCGGTCCGGGAAGTTCAGCGCGAAGCGCACCGCGGTGCCGCCGCCGAGCGAGTTGCCCAGCAGGTGCGCCTTGTCGACGCCCAGCGCGTCGAACAACTCCTTGAGGGCGTTCGCGCTGTGGGTGAAGTACTGGCCGTGCTCGGTCGGTTTCGACGACTTGCCGAATCCGGGCTGGTCCACGGCGATGACGTGGAACTCCTCGGCGAAGGCGTCGATGTTGCGGCTGAAGTTGCTCCACGCCGACGCCCCGGGACCGCCGCCGTGCAGCATGACCACGGTGGACTCGTTGCCGACCCCGGCCTCGTGGTAGTGCAGCGTCAGCCCGGAGGGCAGCGTCGCGTCCTGGCTCTTGATCTCCACCATCAGACCATCGAATCCTTCACCGGTAGACCGAATTCCCCGCTGCCGAACATCGTGTAGGCGCGCTCGGCGTCGTTGGCCGCGTGCACCCTGCCTGCGTGCGCGTCCCGCCAGAACCGCTGGATCGGCGTGCCGGACTGCAGCGCCCGGCCGCCGGAGTTCTCGAAGAGCCGGTCCACCGCGGAGATCGCCCGCGCGGTGCCGCGCACCTGGTCGCGCCGGGCCTTGAGCCGCAGCGACATCGGCACCTCCTCGCCCGCTCGGAGCAGGGCGAGCTCCTCGGCGATGTTGGTGGACAGCTGCAGCCACGCGGCGTCGATCTCGCTGGCGGCCTCGGCGATGCGGACCTTGGCGAACGGGTCGTCCTTGGCCTGCTCACCGGCGTAGGCGGCCCGGACCCGCTTGGCCTGGTGCTCCACGTGCGCGTCGTAGGCGCCCTGCGCCATGCCGATGATCGGGGCGGTGATCGTCGAGGGGTGCACCGTTCCCCACGGCAGCCGGTACAGCGGCGCGGTGTTGATCTCGTGGCCGGGGCACTGGGTCTTCGACATCGCCATGAAGCTCAACGCCCGGTGGGAGGGGATGAACACGTCGTCCACGACGATGTCGTTGCTGCCGGTGCCGCGCAGGCCGACGGTGTCCCACACGTCGTTGATGGCGTAGTCGCCCAGCGGCAGCAGGTAGGTGCAGAAGTCGACCATCTTGCCGTCGCCGTCGAGGGCGGGCCCGCCGACGAACACCCAGCTCGCGTGGTCGCATCCGGACGAGAAGCTCCACTTGCCGGACAACCGGTAGCCGCCGTCGACGACCGTGGCCTTGCCCATCGGCGCGTAGGAGGACGAGATTCGCGTGTTGGTGTCCTCGCCCCAGACGTCGTCCTGCGCCTGCTGCGGGAACAGCGCGAGGTGCCAGGGGTGCACGCCGAGGATGGAGGCGACCCAGCCGGTGGAGCCGCAGGCGCCGGCGATGAGCTTCACCGCGGTGTAGAACTCCACCGGGTCGGCCTCGTAGCCGCCGTAGCGCTGGGGCTGCAGCAGCGAGAAGAAGCCCGCTTCCTGCAGTTCGGCGATGGATTCCGCCGGGATCTTGCGGCCGTCCTCGGCCTGCTGCGCTCGATCGCGCAGCGAGGGAAGCAGCTTGCGCACCGCTTCGAGAACTTCTGTGCTGTCCCGCTCACTCATGCAGCGCTCCGTTCGAGAGTTCGGGTCTTGTCACTCGGCTTTTTCGCGTGTGAGCTCCAACGCGATGTCGATCAGCTGGTCCTCCTGGCCGCCGACGAGCTTGCGCTCACCGGCCCGGACCAGCAGCTGCGCCTGGCTGACGCCGTAGCGCTCGGCCTGGTTGGCGGCGTGCTTGAGGAAGCTGGAGTACACCCCGGCGTAGCCCATCATCAGCGCGGAGCGGTCGAGCAGGCATTCCTCGGGCATCGCCGGGCGCACCACGTCCTCGGCGGCGTCGGCGATGGCGAAGAAGTCCACCCCGGTCCGGAATCCGAGCTTGTCGCACACGGCGACGAACGCCTCCACCGGCGTGTTGCCAGCTCCCGCACCGAAACGCCTGGCGCTGCCGTCGATCTGAACGGCACCGGCGCGCGCGGCCGCCACGGAGTTGGCCACGGCGACGCCGAGGTTCTCGTGCCCGTGGAAGCCGATCTGCGCGTCACCGCCGATCTCGGCGTCCAGGGCCTGGACCCGCTCGGCGACCTGCTCCAGCACCAGCGCACCGGCGGAGTCGACGACGTAGACGCACTGGCAGCCGGCGTCGACCATGATCCGCGCCTGCTTGGCCAGCACCTCGGGCGGCTGGGAGTGGGCCATCATCAGGAAGCCGACGGTCTCCATGCCCTGCTCGCGCGCGAGCCCGAAGTGCTGCACGGAAACATCGGCTTCGGTGCAGTGGGTGGCGATCCGGCACACCGAAGCGCCGTTGTCGCGCGAGATGACGATGTCGTCGGTGACGCCGACGCCCGGCAGCATCAGGACGGCGATCTTGGCGTGGCGCGCGGTCTCGGCCGCCAGGGTGATCAGCTCCTGCTCGGGGGTGCGCGAGAAGCCGTAGTTGAACGAGGATCCGCCGAGCCCGTCGCCGTGGGTCACCTCGATCACCGGCACACCGGCGCCGTCGAGCGCGGTGACGATGTCGCGCACCTCGTCGGCGGTGAACTGGTGGCGCTTGTGGTGCGAGCCGTCGCGCAGCGAGGTGTCGGTGATGCGCAGGTCGAGCTCGTCGCTGTAGGTCTTGGGCAGTCCGGTCACCGCGCGGCCTCCTTCTGCAGCGCCCCGGTGCGGGCGAGCTCCTCGCCGACCCGCACGGCGGCGGCGGTCATGATGTCGAGATTCCCGGAGTACTTCGGCAGGAAGTCGCCCGCACCCTCGACCTCGACGAACACCGCGACGCGGGCCTGGCCGCCGGTGACGGCCGAGGGCGGGTCGAACTGCGGCTCGGACAGCAGCCGGTAGCCGGGGACGTACTCGGCGATGTCGGCGGCCATGCGGGTGATCGACTCGCCGATGGCGTCGGCGTCGGCGTCGGCCGGGATGGCGCAGAAGATGGTGTCCCGCATGATCATCGGCGGGTCGGCCGGGTTGAGCACGATGATCGCCTTGCCGCGCTCGGCTCCCCCGATGACCTCGATGCCCTTGGCGGTGGTGCGGGTGAACTCGTCGATGTTCGACCGGGTTCCAGGTCCTGCCGACACCGAGGCCACGGAGGCGACGATCTCGGCGTAGGCGACCGGCACGACCCGCGAGACGGCGTGCACGATCGGGATGGTCGCCTGCCCGCCGCAGGTGATGAGGTTGATGTTCGGCGCGTCGAGGTGCTCGTCGATGTTGACCGGCGGCACCACGTACGGGCCGACGGCGGCCGGGGTGAGGTCGATGGCGCGGATGGCGCGCTCGGCGTAGCGCGGTGCGTTGGCCTTGTGCACGTAGGCCGAGGTCGCCTCGAAGACGATGTCCGGGCTCTCGTTGTCCAGCAGCCAGTCCACGCCCTCGGCGCTGGCGCTCACGCCCAGGTCGGCCGCGCGGCGCAGGCCGTCGCTGTCCGGGTCGATGCCGATCATCCAGGCCGGTTCGACGTCCCTGGACCGGCTGAGCTTGTAGAGCAGGTCGGTGCCGATGTTGCCCGACCCGACGATGGCCGCCTTCGCGGTCATGACGCCCCCCTAGGGTTTCGCGGTGAGACCGACGGTGCCGAGACCGGAGAACTCGGCGCGGAACACGTCTCCGGGCCGCAGGTCGATGGCGCGGGTGCAGGATCCGGGCAGCACGACGTTCCCGGCGCGCAACCGCACCCCGAACCCGGCGACCTTGTTCGCCAGCCAGGCCACGGCGGTGGCGGGGTTGCCCAGCACCGCGTCGGAACGGCCCTCGGCGACGACCTCGCCGTTGCGGTGCAGGACGGCGTCGATGCCTCGCGGGTCGAGCTCGGCGGGCGCCACCCGCTGCGCTCCGAGCACGTAGCCAGCGGAGGAGGCGTTGTCGGCGATGGTGTCGGCGATGCCGATCCGCCAGTCGCGGATCCGGCTGTCGATCAGCTCGATCGAGGGGATCAGCGCCTCGGTGCGGTCGAGGACGCCCTGCTCGTCGCAGTCCGGCGGGATGTCCTCGGCCAGCAGGAATCCGACCTCGACCTCCACCCGCGGGTAGCAGTAGGCGCGGGCATCGATCGGAACGTCCTCGGCCAACCGCATGTCGGCCAGCAGGTGCCCGTAGTCGGGTTCGTCGACGCCCATCATCTGCTGCATCGCCGGCGAGGACAGTCCGACCTTGTGCCCGGCGACCGCGATGTCGCGGCGGCGGATGTTGATCAGCTGGATCTCGTAGGCGTCGACCACGTCGATGTCCGGGTGCGACTCGACCAGCGGCGGGATCGGGGCCCGATCCCGCTCGGCCCGCCACAACCGCTCGGCGAGCCCTTCCCGGGTCTCGGCACTGAGCATTCGACCTCCCGACCACCGACTGGAACAGGTTCCCTCTCGCACTGGAACCGGCTCACATGCTGCTACGCGCTACATCATACCGCCCAACGCGGCAAAATCTATAACATGTTTCAGTTCGCCGTGAGGACCAGTCCGCTGGTGGGGACGCCGGTTCCCGCGGTCACGAGGACGTTGTCGACGTCATCGACCTGGTTGACCGCCGTTCCCCGGATCTGGCGGACCGCCTCGGCGATGCCGTTCATCCCGTGGATGTAGGCCTCCCCCAGCTGACCGCCGTGGGTGTTCAGCGGCAGCCGCCCGCCGTGCTCGATGGCGCCGTCGGCGATGAAGTCCTTGGCCTCGCCTCGGCCGCAGAACCCGAGCTCTTCGAGCTGGACCAGCACGAACGGCGTGAAGTGGTCGTAGAGGATGCCCACCTGCACGTCCTGCGGACCGATCCCGGACTGCTCCCACAGCTGCCGCGCCACCAGACCCATCTCCGGCAGGCCGGTGAGGTCGTCGCGGTAGTAGCTGGTCATGGTGAACTGGTCCGGCCCGCTGCCCTGGGCCGCTCCCGCCACGACCGCTGGCGGGTGGGCCAGGTCGCGAGCGCGGTCCAGGCTGGTCACCACCAGCGCGACCCCGCCGTCGCTCTCCTGGCAGCAGTCCAGCAACCGCAACGGCTCGGTGATCCACCGCGAGTTCTGGTGGTCCTCCAGGGTGATCGGCCGCTCGTAGAACCAGGCGTGCGGGTTGGTGGCGGCGTGCTTGCGGTCGGCGACCGCGATGCGGCCGAAGTCCTCGCTGGCCACGCCGTAGGAATGCATGTAGCGGCGGGCGAACATGGCCACCTGCGCGCCCGGCGTGCCCAGGCCCATCGGGTAGGACCAGCTGTTGTCGACGCCCGTGGAGGTCGCCTGCCCGGACAGCCCGGCGTTGAACTGGCCGAACCGCTGCCCGGAGCGCTCGTTGAAGGCGCGGTAGCAGACCACGACCTCGGCCATCCCGGTCGCCACCGCCATCGCCGCCTGCTGCACGGTGGCGCAGGCCGCGCCGCCGCCGTAGTGGATGCGGCTGAAGTAGCTCAGGTTCGGGATGCCGACCTCGCGGGCCACCGCGACCTCGGTGTTGGTGTCCATCGTGAAGGTCACCAGACCGTCCACATCGGACGGATGGATCCCGGCGTCGGCCAGCGCGCCGCGCACGCACTCGGCGGCCAGCTGCAGCTCGCTGCGTCCGGAATCCTTGGAGAACTCGGTCGCGCCGATGCCTGCGATGGCGGTCTTTCCTGAGATCATCGGGCCACCTCCGGGAGTTCCAGCCGAACCCGGCCGGTGACGTGGGTGCCGAGCTGGTTGCGGCCCAGCACCTCGACCACGAACACGTCGTCACCGCGTTCCAGGACCTGTCCGTGCATGGTCAGGGTGTCGTAGGCGTAGCAGGGCACGCCGAGCTTGATCGACACCCCTCGCACCAGCGCCTCCGGGCCGGCCCAGTCGGTGACGTAGCGCTGCACCAGGCCGGTGGTCGTGAGGATGTTGAGGAAGATGTCCTCGGACCCCTTGGCCTGCGCCAGATCCCGGTCGTGGTGCACGTCCTGGAAGTCGCGCGTGGCGATGGCCGTGCTGACGATGAAGGTCGGAGTCGCCTCGATGCGCTCCTCCGGCAGCGCGTCGCCGATCGCGACCTCGCCCGCCGTGCGCGTGTGCGCCAAAGTCATGCTGTCTCCAGTGCTCTGCGGGACACCCGCACCCGGTCGGACGAATGAGCACGCGAAGCGAAAGTGTCACTCATTCGTCCTCCGAAGGTTTCCAGTACGGCAAGGTCAGTTCGTCGTCGATGCGCTGGTAGGCGACCTGGACGCGCTGCCCGATCGTCACCTCGTCGGGCTCGACGTCGTGCAGCTCGCCGAGGATCCGCACGCCCTCGTCGAGTTCGACCAGCGCGATCACCAGCGGCAGCTTCTTGCCCGGGATCGCGGGCCGGTGGTGCACGACGTAGCTGTAGACCTCGCCGAGCCCCTCGGAGACCAGGTGCGTGCGCTTGGTGGCACCGCACTCCGGGCACATCGGCCCAGGCGGGTGCCGCAGCAGTCCGCAGCCGCCGCAGCGCTGGATGCGCAGCTCGCCCGCGGCCGTGCCTTCCCAGAAGTACGCGGTGTCGCGGTTGATCGCGGGCCGGACGACCTCGGCCGGTGGCTCCGGTTCCGGCTCGGCCTCAGCGCTCTTGGCTTCGGCCGGCTTGAACTTCAGGACCCGGAACATCATCTCGGCCACGGGCTCGTCACCGACGTACCAGGTGTTGCGGGTGGTGACGAACCAGCCCTCGCCGAGCCCGGTCGTCTTCGGCCCGACCACCGAGTCGAGCTTGGTGGTGACCACGACCTGCTCGTCGTGCTCGAGGTAGCGGTGGTAGGTCTGGTCGCAGTTGGTCGCGACGACCGAGGTGTACCCGGCCGCGTCGAGCTCGCCCATCATGGCGTAGAGCGGGTCGTCGGGGTCGCGCTGCGGGTTGAGCCCGCCCATCGTCCACACCTGCGCCATCGCCGGCGGCGCGACGAGTCCACCGTGGACGGACACGGCCGCGGCCTCCGCCGAGGTGTAGACGGGGTTGGCGTCGCCCATCGCCTCGACCCAGTTGTTGATCATCGGCAGGTTGACCGGATCGCGCGCCGGACGCGGCGCGCTGGAACCGCGCTCGGCGATCCGCTTCGCCGCCAAGCGGATCTCGTCGGCCTCAGTGCTGGTCATGACACTCCCCTCCTCAGCGCGGTACCCGCGGAAGCCCCAGCCCGGCGGTGGCGATCAGTTCTCGCTGCACCTCGCTGACACCGCCTCCGAAGGTCAGCACGATGTTGCGCTTGGCCTGGACGTCCAGCCATCGCATCAGTTCTGCGGTGTCCTCATCGGACGGATCTCCGTGCCGACCGACGATCTCCTCCAGCTCGCGACCGAGCATCTGCACGGTCTCGGAGGAGAACACCTTGGTCGCCGAGGCGTCGGCGACCTCCACCGGACCGAGCGACGCCGAGGCAGCGACCTGCCAGTTGAGCAGTTCGTTGACCCGCTCGAACGCTCGCACCCGCGCGAGAACCCGTCGCACGTCGGGTCGTTCGAGCAGGTCGTGCTCGCGGGCCCACGCGTGCACCCGCTCGCGCAGCCCGCCGGTGCGACCGGACGGGCCGAGCATGACGCGCTCGTGGTTGAGCTGCGTGGTGATCAGCTTCCAGCCGCGGTCCTGCTCCCCCACGAGCATCGACGCCGGAACCCGCACGTCGTTGAAGTAGGTCGCGTTGACGTGGTGCGAACCGTCGGCGGTGATGATCGGCGTCCACGAGTAGCCGGGGTCGCTGGTGTCGACGATGAGGATCGAGATGCCCTTGTGCTTGGGCGCCTCGGAGTTCGTGCGGCAGGCCAGCCAGATGTAGTCGGCGTCGTGCCCGCCGGTGGTGAAGATCTTCTGCCCGTTGACCACGTACGAGTCGCCATCGCGCACGGCCGTGGTGCGCAGCGAGGCGAGGTCGGTGCCGGCTTCGGGCTCGGTGTAGCCGATCGCGAAGTGCACGTCCCCGGCGAGGATCTTGGGCAGGAAGAAGGACTTCTGCTCCTCGGTCCCGTAGGTCTGCAACGTCGGCCCGACCGTCTGCAGCGTCACCGACGGCAGCTGCACGTCGGCGCGGGACGCCTCGTTGGCGAAGATGTACTGCTCGACGTCCCCGAAGCCGCGCCCGCCGTACTCCTCCGGCCAGCCCACGCCCAGCCAGCCGTCGCGGCCCATCCGGCGCACCACAGCGCGGTGCGCGTCGTCGTGCCGGTCCACGGCGAGGGCTGCCCGCTCCTCGTCGGTGACGAGGTTGCCGAAGTACTCCCGCAGTTCGGCCTGCAGCTCGCGCTGCTCCTCGGTGAGTTCGATGAACACGGCTTCTCCTCAGGCGTGTCGGGCGAGGACGTCGACGCGGTGCTCGACCCCGCCTGCGAGCCGCGCCAGGTCCTTGACCTGCGAGTAGTAGCGGTGCATCGGGTAGGTGATGTCCACGCCGAGCCCGCCGTGCAGGTGGTGGCAGGTGTGCATCGCCGCCGGCGCCTGGTCGGTGAGCCAGAACGCGGCTACGTCGAGGTCCTCCCCGGCGTCGCGCCCGGTGCCCAGCCGCCAGGACGCCGACAGCGCCGCGAGGTGCAGGGTCCGGTTGACCACGTAGACGTCGGCGATCTGCTGCGCGACGGCCTGGAACGCCGCGAGCGGCTTGCCGAACTGGTGGCGCGTGCGCAGGTGCTCGGCGGTGAGCTCCAGCGCTCCCGCCACGGCGCCGTCGCCGAGCGCGCACATGCCGGCCAGCGCGCAGGCGTGCACGTCGTGGAGGAGCGATTCGCCTGGTGCGCCGAGGATTTCACCGTCCACGCCGTCGAGGTCGACGACCCATTCGGTGCCGACCGAGGACTTCACCGAGTGCAGCGTGACGCCGTCGGCGTGCGGATCGACCAGCACGATCGCGGGGCCGTGCTCGGTGCTCGCCGACACGAGCAGCCGGTGCGCGGTGTCGGCGTGCAGCACACCGGTCTTGCGCCCGGTGACGCGCGTTCCCTCCGCCACCGCGCGGGGTTTCGCGGGCAGCGGATCGGAGACCTCGTTGAGCGCCGCGCTGAACACCCGTCCCGGTTCGGCGAGGAGCCGCTCCTGCTGGGCCTGCTCGGCGTGCCTGGCGATGGGCAGGACTCCCAGGGCGAGGGTCGCCAGAGCCGGAACGCCGACCCCGGTCTTGCCGACCTCGGCGAGCACCAGACCGACCTCCAGCGGGCCGAGCCCGGCACCGCCGAGGCGCTCGGGAACAGGCAGCGACAGCAGGCCCGACTCGCCGAGCGCCTTCCACACCGACTCGTCGAAACCGATTCCAGTTGAGGCGGCGGCCCGCTCGGTCTCCCGTGCCAGAACTTCGGCCGCCAGATCCCGCACTGCCTGCTGCGTCTCTCCGAGCGTGAACTCCATCCCGCCCCCTAGACCAACCCTGGCCACGTTGTGAAACTTGTTCTACTTCTACCGCCTGAGCGAGCCCCGGCGCAAGCCTCGGGAACCGCCTGCGATCGGCGAATCCGCTTTCCCGCGTTCAACCGCACCCGACCGACCCCCGACGGGCACGCGGCCACTCGGCACGCAGGGGGAGCCGACCGCGGGAACGATCAGCGAGGCAGTCCGAGGATTCGCTCGGCGACCACGTTGAGCAGGACCTGAGTCGTGCCACCGGCGATCGACAGCGCGCGGGTGAGCAGCACCTCGTGCACCGGCTCGGCCTCCATCACCAGCGCCTCGGTGCCGAGCATCTCGACGCCGAGCTCCGCGACGTTCTGGCGGTGCCACACGCCCAGCAGCTTCTCGACGCTGGACTCCGCGCCCGGCCCCCGCCCGTGCAGGCTGCGCAGCGTCGCCCGCAGGCGCAGCAGTGAACCGGCCAGGCCGTCCACGACCGCGCCCCCGAGGCGTTCGCGCAGCGACGGATCGGTGTCCCCGGAGGCGGCCAGCAGCCGTTCGACCTCCTGGCCGAGGCTCGACCCGCCACCGAGCGCGACGCGTTCGTTGGCCAGCGTGGTGCGCGCGAGCTTCCAGCCCTGACCCGGCTCGGCGACCAGGCATTCGTCGGGGACGAAGACGTCGTCGAGGAACACCTCGTTGAACCGCTCCACGCCGGTGATCTCCCGCAGCGGCCGGACCGTGATGCCCTCCGAGCGCATGTCGACCAGGAAGTAGCTGATACCGCGGTGCTTCGGCGCGTCCGGGTCGGTGCGGGCGAGGCAGATGCCCCAGTCCGCTTCCTGCGCGAGGGAGGTCCACACCTTCTGGCCGGTCAGCTTCCAACCGCCCTCGACGCGTTCGGCCTTGGTGCGCAGGCCGGCGAGGTCGGAACCCGCTCCCGGCTCGGAGAACAGCTGGCACCAGGTGATCTCGCCGCGCAGCGTCTGCCAGACGAACCGCTCGCGCTGGGCGTCGGTGCCGTGCTCGACGATCGTCGGCACCGCCCAGTTGCCCACCACCATGTCGGGGCGTCGCACGCCCGCCCGATCCAGCTCCTCGTCGATGAGCAGCTGCTCGTGCGGGCTCGCGCCGCAGCCGTAGGGCTGGGGCCAGTGCGGGGCGAGATAGCCGGTCTCGGCGAGCCGGATCCGCTGCTGCTGCGGGGAAAGCGCCGCGATCTCCTCGACCGAGCCGCGGATCTCGCCGCGCCGGTCCTCGGGGAGTTCGGCGGACAGGCTCAGCCTCCGCCGCACGCCCGACGCCGACAGCTCGGCCACGCGGCTGCGCCAGCCCGCCGAACCGCCGACGATCTGGCGCAGCGCCAGCGCGCGGCGGAGGTAGAGGTGCGCGTCGTGCTCCCAGGTGAAGCCGATGCCGCCGAGCACCTGGATGCAGTCCTTGGCGACCTCCACCGCGGCATCGAAGACGGCGGCTCCGGCCGCGGCGGCGGCGAGCGGGTGCTCCTCCGGCGCGTCCTCGGCGGCCCGGGCGGCGTCCCAGGCCAGGGCGGTGGCCTTCTCCACCCGGCACAGCATGTGCGCGCATAGGTGCTTGACCGCTTGGAACGATCCGATGATCTGCCCGAACTGCTCGCGGGTGCCCGCGTGGTCGACGGCGGTGCGCAGGCACCAGCCGGCGATCCCGACGGCTTCGGCAGCCGCGAGCGTGACCGCGAGATCGCGCACCTCCCGGTCGCCGACGACGCGCGCGGCCGGGACGGTGACCTCGTGCAGCACGACCTCCGCGACCGGCCGGGACACGTCCAGCGACGGCCGCGCGCGGAGCTCCGCCCGCTCGGCTTCGACCAGGAACCACGCGGGACGGTCGTCCACCCGGGCGCACAGCAGCAGGTGGGTCACGCCCGCGGCTCCCGCGACAGCGGCGACGCGACCGGAAACCACCAGCCCGTCACCTGTTTCGGTGCCCACGAGCTCTCCGGGCTCCAGCGCGACCGCGGCGGTGGCCCGGCCCTCGGCGAAGTCGGCGTCGCCCAGCAGCGCGACGACCACGGCGGTGGACCACACCGGCCCGGGCACCAGCGCGTCGGCGGCCTGCTCCAATCCGGCGGCGAGGTCGGTCAGCGTGCCGAGCCCCTCGGTGATCAAGGAGAACACGCCGATCTCGGTCAGGCCGGTCCAGGTCTCCTGCTCGTGCCAGACCGGGGCGTCGGCGTTCTCCAGCTTGCGCACCGGGTCGGTGCCCGACCCCTCGGCCCACGATCGGATGGACTCCTGCAGGGCCCGCTGCTCCTCGGTGATCGCGATCGGCACTACGCCTCCTCGTCCGCGCCCGCACTGCGAGAATTAGAACATGTTCTAACAAGCTAGCGGGTGGACCGGGTACGCTGCAACGCGCATCAGTACCGATTCGAAAGAGGCACCACGTGACGCAGGGATCGACCACCGACCGCGAGCACCACCCGTCGATGCCTGCGGAACTGCTCGACCTCGCCGAGCAGGCGACCGGGTTCATGCCCACGGACGAGGGCCTGGCGCTTCACGAGACGGCCCTGGCTCACCTGGGCGAGGGCGTGGGCGTGGAGATCGGCACCTACTGCGGGAAGTCGACGATCTTCCTGGGCGCGGCGGCCCGGCGCACCGGCGGCCGGATCGTCACCGTCGACCACCACCGCGGCTCCGAGGAGCACCAGCCCGGCTGGGAGTACCACGACCCGGACCTGGTGGACCCCACCGTCGGCAAGCTCGACACCCTCGGCGAGTTCCGCCGCACCATCGCCCGAGCCGGCCTGGAGGACGAGGTCACGGCCATCGTCGGCCGCTCCGGCGCGATCGCCGAGTTCTGGCGGACGCCGCTGACCTTCGTGTTCATCGACGGCGGGCACACCGAGGAAGCCGCCATCACCGACTACGAGGGATGGGCCCACTGGCTGGTTCCCGGCGGCGCCCTGGTCATCCACGACGTCTTCCCGAACCCGGAGGACGGCGGCCAAGCGCCCCACAACATCTACCGCCGAGCCCTCGCCACCGGCGCCTTCACCGAAACCCGTGTCACGGGCTCCCTCCGAGTCCTCGAACGCACCGCAGGCGAGCCCGGCACCCTCCCCTGACCCAGACATTTCCAATTTCGCGCGAAATTCGAGCGCAACTTCTCCCCCTCCAACTTCGCGCGAAATTCGAGTCCCACCCCCTGACCAGGCGATACACGCCCGAGCGCGGGGGAGGATTCGAATTTCGCGCGAAGTTGTGGCGCCGTTCGGGCCATTCAAATTTCGCGCGAAATTCGAAAAACCCCACTCGGCCGGGTGGTTTTGTCGGCCGAGTGGGGTGCTGCGTCAGCGGGTGCGTTCGTAGGCGCAGCAGGCGGCGTTCTCGACCGGGAGGCCGCTCGGGAGGTCTTCGCCTCGGAAGATGCCGTTGCCCAGCGAGGTTCGAGTCAGGGCGTCGGTGGCGAGGACGACCGCTGCGGCGGTCCAGGAGGACTGCTCCTCCGGCCAGCGCTTGCCGTCGGCGAAGACGAAACCCGTCCAGTACGAGCCGTCGGGGTCGCGGAGGTGCTGCATCGCGGCCAGCTGCCGCACGGCGCGGTCGTGCTCGCCGAGCGCGTCCAGGGCCAGCACGAGTTCGCAGGTCTCGGCCCCGGTGACCCACGGGTGGTCGTCGACGCAGCGAATCCCCAGATCCGGCACTACGAAGTCGTCCCAGCGCTCGTCGATGCGCCGCAGCCCGGCCTCGCCCCGCACGGCACCGCCGAGGATCGGGTAGTACCAGTCCATCGAGTAACGGGTCTTCGGCGTGAACGCCTCCGGATGCCTGCGCAGCGCGTGCCCGAGGCGGCCGACGGCCACCTCCCAGCTCGGCTGCGGCACGCCGACGCGGTCGGCCAGCGCCAGCGCGCACCGCAGGCTCTGGTGGATGCTGGAGCTGCCCGACAGCAGCGCCTCACCGGTCGGCCCGGCTTCGCCGATGCCCCAGTCGATTTCGCCGCGCTGGTGCTGCGCGGTGAGCACGAAGTCGATGGCGTCGCGCACCATCGGCCACATCCGCTCGGCGAACGAGTCGTCACCGGTGATGAGCACGTGGTGCCAGACGCCCACCGCCGGGTAGGCGCAGTAGTTGGTGTCGGCGCCGGCGTCCTCGACCACGCCGTCGCGCACCTGGAGCGGCCAGGAGCCGTCGGAGCGCTGGGTGGCGCGCAGCCACTCGTACGCCCGCTCCGCCTCCGCGAGCTGCCCGATCACCGACAGCGCCATCGCGCACTCCACGTGGTCCCACGGGTCGGTGTGACCGCCCGGGAACCACGGGATCTCCCCGGAGGGGAGCTGAACGGACGCGATGGCCTTGCCGGTCTGGACGAGCGCCTCCGCGGAGACGACGCCCGGCAGCTCAGGCGCCGGCACGAGGTTTGCCCAGGTAGATCGCAATGCTCTTGCCCGCGATCGGGTTGAGCAGCTTCTCGGCGGTCCGCGAGATCCACGGCGCCTTCATCATGTCCCACACCAGGAACGAGTGGTACGCCTTGGCCAGCGGGTGATCGTTGTTGTCGGTTCCCACCGCGCACTTGATCCACCAGTACGGCGAGTGCAGCGCGTGCGCGTGGCCGCGGAAGACGTAGCGCAGCCCGGCGTCGGTGAGCTTGCCGATCAGCTCGTCGGCGGAGTAGATCCGCACGTGGCCGCCTTCGACCTGGTGGTACTCGTCGGACAGCGCCCAGCAGATCCGCTCCGGCCAGGCGCGCGGGACGGTGACCACGACGCGCCCGCCGGGCTTGACCACGCGGACGAGCTCGCGCATCGCCTTCTCGTCCTCGGGGATGTGCTCCATGATCTCCGAGGCGATGACGACGTCGAACTCGCCGTCGGCGAACGGCAGGGCCAGCGCGTCACCGGAGACCGTCTGGGCCTTGGCGCCCTCCGGCACCTCGCCCTCGTCCTTCATCGCGGCGAACATCGCGGCGACGTTCTCCAGCTCTTCGACGTCCTGGTCGAAGGCGGTGATGTCGGTGCCGCGCCGGTACAGCTCGAAGGCGTGCCGGCCACCGCCGCAACCCAGGTCCAGCACCCGCTGTCCCGGCCGCACACCGAGCCTGTCGAAGTCCACCGTCAGCAACGCGTTGCTCCCTTCCCACCGCGCGGGCTGCGCGCGATCGCTTCGGCGTAGCAGTCGACGGTCGCCGCTGCCACGGATTTCCAGCTGTAGCGGGCCAGCACCCGCTCGCGCCCGTTGGCGCCGAGCCGGGCGCGGTGCTCCGGCGAGTCCAGCTGCCGGGCCAGCGCCTTGGCCAGCGCTTCGGCGTCGCCCGGCGGCACCAGGTCGGCGCACTCCCCGTCAGGACCGGCGACCTCGGGGATCGCACCCGCGCGGCTGGCGACCAGCGGCGTGCCGCAGGCCATCGCCTCCACGGTCGGCAGCGAGAACCCCTCGTAGAGCGAGGGCACGCTGGCGACCTCGGCGGAGCCCAGCAGCTCGGCCAGCTCCTCGTCGCTGATGCCCTTGACGGTGCGCACCACGTCGCCGATGGCGAGTTCCTCGATGCGCTGCTCGGTCGGGCCTCCGGGGGTCAGCTTGCTGACCAGCACCAGCTCCACTTCGCGTTCGGTGCGCAGCTTCGCGACGGCCTCCAGCAGCGTGCCGACCCCCTTCATCGGGGTGTCGGCGCTGGCCATGGCCACGATGCGACCGGGGACGCGCGGCCGGGTCGGCGGCTTGAACACCTCGGCGTCCACGCCCAGCGGCACGACGCGCAACTGCTCGGGGCCGACGCCGAAGTCCTCGCGGATGTCGTCCGCGGAGTTCTGCGACACGGTCAGCAGCTGCGGGATCTGGCGGGCGACGCGGGCCTGCATCCGGGTGAAGCCGTACCAGCGGTGCACGGTGATCTTGCGCCAGCCCCTGGCGGCGGCGAGGTCGACCCGGCGGTCGTGGGTGATCGGGTGGTGAACCGTTGCGACCAGCGGAATCCCGGCGCGCTGCAGGGAGAGCAGACCCGAACCCAGGCACTGGTTGTCGTGCACCACGTCGAACTCGTGCGAGCGGGCCTTGAGCAGCCGCGCCGCGCGCATGCTGAAGGTCATCGGTTCCGGGAAGCCCGCGGTCCACATGGTGCCGACCTCGAGCAGGTCGATGTGGTCGCGCAGCTCGCGCCAGTGGGGGGTGCGGAACGGGTCGTCGTCGTTGTAGAGGTCGAGGCTGTCCACGGGTGTCAGGTCCACGCCGGGGTCCAGATCCGGGTAGGGCTGACCGGAGAACACCTCGACGTGATGTCCCAGCTCGGCGAGGCCGCGGCTGAGGTAGCGGACGTAGACACCCTGTCCGCCGCAATGCGGCTTGCTTCGATAGGAAAGCAACGCGATCCGCACGATTCACCTCACACTGCCCGGGGGCCGCGGGCTGGGTAGACTGGAACATGTTTCGGTCGAGGTAACCCGCTTACCTTAACCCGTTAGTAGCCCCGCACGATGAGCCGCGTGGCGACGAACACGCTTCGCCGTCACCTGA
The DNA here is from genome assembly GCF_040677225.1 of Saccharopolyspora sp. NPDC049357. Taxonomy (NCBI): domain Bacteria; kingdom Bacillati; phylum Actinomycetota; class Actinomycetes; order Pseudonocardiales; family Pseudonocardiaceae; genus Saccharopolyspora; species Saccharopolyspora sp. NPDC049357. The sequence continues at coordinate 43,365 of NZ_JBFAQJ010000010.1, forward strand.
TGTCCGTCGACTGTTCAAGGAGAGCCCCCGCCCATGGAAAGCTCGCAGAACGTGCTGGAAGCGCTCCGGGGCGGCAGCAACACCGGAACCACGGCGCAGGCCGAGCGGCGCAAGCGCATCATCGACGCCACCATCGCGCTGGCCAGCAAGGGCGGCTACGACGCGGTGCAGATGCGCGCGGTCGCCGAGAAGGCCGACGTCGCTCTGGGCACCCTGTACCGCTACTTCCCCTCCAAGATTCACCTGTTGGTGGTCGGCTTGGCGCGGGAGTTCGCGCGCGAGCAGGAGAAGATGGACCGGTCGAAGATCCCCGGCGACACGCCCTACGACCGGGTGCTGCACGTGCTCAACCGCACCACCCGGCAGCTTCAGCGCAACCCGGAGCTGACCGAGGCGATGACCAGGGCGTTCATGTTCGCCGACACCTCGGTCGCCAACGAGGTCGACACCGTGGCGCTGCTGATGGAGCAGCTGTTCACGCACGCCATGACTCCCGACGAGCCCACCGAGGAGCAGCGGGCGATCGCGCGGGTCATCGGCGACGTCTGGCTGTCCAACCTGGTCGCGTGGGTGACCCGCCGCGCCTCGGCCACCGACGTGTCCAACCGGCTCGAACTGACCGTTCGGCTACTGCTGGCCTGAGTACTCCAGGACATCACCGTTCTGAGCGGCGGTGAGTTCGCCGCGCGTGACCAGCAGGTCGAGGTGCGCGCTCGTCTCGCCGACCGCCAGCACCTGGTTGAACAGGTCGAGATCGGCGAAGTCCTTGTTCCGCCGCGTCCAGCCGAGCTTGAGGGCCGCTTCGTAGGCGGTTCCCGCACCGTCGCGGACGACCTCGGCCGTCTGCTGCAGGCGCTCGTCGTGGTGGCGCAGCAGCTCGTCGATGCGCTGGTGGGAGCTGCCGCCGACGGGCCCGTGCGCGGGCAGCAACCGCAGGTCCGGGTAGGTCTGCATCAGCCGCAGCGAGTCCAGGAAGTCGCCGAGCGGCAGCTCCGGCCGGGCCGATTCGACGCCGATCGAGGGCGTGATGTGCGGCAGGATGTGGTCGCCGGAGAACAGCGTCGAGGAGTCGGCGTCGAGGAACACCACGTGTCCCCGGGTGTGCCCGGGTGTCGGCACCGCGAGCAGGGTGCGCGATCCCAGCGGGATCTCGACCTTGCCGTGCAGCCACTCGTCCGGCTGCTCGTAGGGGTTCTCCCCCTTGCGCTCCGGCGGTGCGCCGCCGTAGGCCTCGGCGAGCTTGCCGAGCAGTTCCTGCGCGCCCCAGCGCTGCAACCGCCGCATCTCGGCGAGTTCGGTGCCGCCTTCGAGGATCGCGTCCATCGTGGGCTGCTCACCGGCGCCGAGGCTGATCTTGGAACCGAAGGTGCGGCGCAGCTGCACCGCGAGCGTGTAGTGGTCGCGGTGCACGTGGGTCACCAGGAACCGCTGCACGTCGGCGAAGTCGTAGCCGATCTCGCCGAGGCCCTTCTCCAGCTGCGTGCGCGCTTCCTCCAGCGCCCAGCCGGAGTCGATGAGCACCAGCCCGTCGGAGTCCTCGATGGCGTAGACGTTGACCGCGCGCAGTCCGTCGTTGGGCAGCGGCAGCGGAATCCGGTGCACGCCAGGCCCGACCTGTTCCACGCCGGGCTCGATCCACGCGTGCCGATCGCTCACCGTTGTCCTCCGAGTTTTGACGAATCTCCTGAAAGAGATGTACCACCCCGCTTCCTCAGGTGCCGTAGACGGGGTCGGGAACGGGGGCCTTGGCCAGCAGTTCCGCCACCACGGGTCCGAGCTCGTCGGCGCCCCAGCGTCGGCCGGCGTCGCGCGAGGGCCCTCGGGTCCAGCCGGTCCCGACGGTGATGTCGCCACCGACGACCTCGAAGACCCGACCGGTGACCTCGGCGGAGTCCACGCTGCCGAGCCAGGCCACCAGCGGCGAGACGTTTTCCGGGGCCATGTCGTCGAATCCCTGGTCCGGCCGCGCCATCATGTCGGCGAAGACGGTCTCGGTCATGCGGGTGCGCGCCGACGGTGCGATGGCGTTGACGGTGACGCCGTAGCGGGCGAGTTCGGCGGCGGTGTTGAGGGTGAGCGCGATGATCCCGGCCTTGGCCGCGGCGTAGTTGGTCTGGCCGATGCTGCCGAGCAGTCCCGCACCGGACGTGGTGTTGATGATCCGCGCCTCCACGGCCTCGCCCGCCTTGGTGCGGTCGCGCCAGTGCTGAGCGGCGTGCCGCATCGTGGCGGCGTGGCCCTTGAGGTGGACGCGGATGACCTGGTCCCACTCGTCCTCGGCGATGTTGACGAACATCCGGTCGCGCACGAACCCGGCGTTGTTGACCAGCACGTCCAACCGTCCGAACCGCTCGACGGCGAACTCCACGAGCTCCCGCGCCTGTCCCCAGTCCGCGACGTCGGCCCCGTGCACCTCGGCCTCGCCGCCGAGCGCCCGGATCACGTCGGCGACCTCCGCGGCCGCGGACCCGTCGCCCCCGCTGCCGTCCAACTGCACCCCGATGTCGTTCACGACGACCTTGGCCCCCTGCCGAGCGAACTCCAAGGCATGCGCACGGCCCAACCCGCGCGCACCCCCGGTCACGACGACGACCCTGCCTTCACAAATCACGTTCGTCCTCCTAGAAGTCGTTGCCGGCAACCAACACCGGCATCTGCGAACTCCACCTCCAACCCGATTTCAGTGGAAATCACAACCCGAACATCCACTGAAATCGGAAACCCGACTTCCACTGAAATCCAGACCCGGAACCGGAGTTCCACTGAAATCGGGGACCGTCTTGGGGAGGGGTGACGGTCTTGGGGGTGCTGTGGTCACGTGCGGATTGCGTTGAGGTAGGCCGTTCGTTCGCCTCCACCGTCGACGGTGATCGTCGAGCCGGTGACGTAGGCGGCCAGCGGGGAGGCGAGGAAGAGGCAGGCGTTGCCGACGTCGGACGGTTCGGCGAGGCGCCCCAGGGGGACGATCGAACTCAGATCGGTCTCGCCGTAGTGGTCGGCCTGGTCCTCGGAGCTGACCAGCCCCACCACGACGCCGTTGACGCGGACGTCCGGGGCCAGTTCCTGGGCCAGCGTGCCGGTGAGGTTGTCCAGGCCCGCCTTGGCCGCGCCGTAGGCCGCGGTGCCCGGTGACGGTCGGCGGCCGGAGACGCTGCTGATGTTGATGATCGAGCCCCCGGTCTCCACGAGCGCGTCGCGCGCGTGCTGGGCCAGCAGCAGCGGTGCGATCAAGTTCAGCTCGACGACCTTGCGGTGCAAGCGGATCGACGCGCTCGCGGTGTCGGCGACCGGAGTGCCACCCGCGTTGTTGACCAGCACGTCCAACCGCCCGGAGCGTTGCCGGATGTCGGTGATCAGCTCGGCGACCTGCTCGCTCTCCCGGACGTCGACCTGCGCGAAGTGCGCGGTGGCCGAGCCGTGCGAGGGAAGTTCGTCGACAGGTTTGCGGGCGCAGACGTGGACCTCCGCCCCGGCGCGCAGGAACGTCTCGGCGATGCCCGCGCCGAGGCCCCGCGTTCCTCCTGTCACCAGCGCGACCCGGCCGGTGAGGTCGATCTCGATGCCCATCCGCCGCTCCCTGCGTTCTCGCCCCTGGCGGGGTGTCCTGCGGTGTTGCTACGGTAACAACCCAACCAAACAAGTGCTAGGTTTGGCAGGTGGCATGGGCACGCAAATCGAACGGCGGGACGGCGGAATCGTGGTCCTCACCGTCGACCACCCACCGGTGAACGCACTGCCGGTCAAGGGCTGGTTCGACCTCGCCGAGGCGCTGCGCGACAGCGGTGCCGAACCGCAGACCCGGGTCGTGGTGCTGCGCGCCGAGGGACGCGGCTTCAACGCGGGTGTGGACATCAAGGAACTGGCCGCCGATCCCGGCCACGACAAGCTCGTCGCCGTCAACAACGGTTGCTACGAGGCGTTCAAGGCCGTCTACGAGTGCCCGGTGCCGGTGATCAGCGCCGTGCAGGGGTTCTGCGTCGGCGGCGGCATCGGCCTGGTCGGCAACTCCGACGTGATCGTCGCCAGCGACGACGCGACCTTCGGCTTGCCCGAGGTGGACCGGGGAGCGCTCGGCGCGGCCACGCACCTGTCCCGCCTGGTGCCGCAGCACATGATGCGCGCCATGTTCTACACCGGACAGACGGCCACCGCGCAGCAGCTGGCCGAGCTCGGCTCGGTGCACAAGGTCGTTGCGCGCGAAGGGCTCCTGGACGCCGCGCTGGAGGTGGCCGCCGACATCGCGGCCAAGAACCCGCTGGTGATCCGCAAGGCCAAGGCCGCGCTCAACGGCATCGACCCGGTGGACGTCAACCGCAGCTACCGGTTCGAGCAGGGCTTCACCTTCGAGCTCAACCTCACCGGGGTGTCGGACGAGATCCGCGCCGAGTTCGGCCGCGAGAAGGAGGCGTAGGTGCAGGACAAGCAGCTGACCGTCGACGAGGTGGTCTCCCGCCTGCGCGACGGCATGACGATCGGCATCGGCGGCTGGGGTTCCCGGCGCAAGCCGATGGCGCTGGTGCGCGCGATCCTGCGCTCCGACCTCAAGGACCTGACGCTGGTGTCCTACGGCGGTCCGGACGTCGGATTGCTGTGCGCCGCGGGCAAGCTCCGCAAGGTCGTCTACGGTTTCGTCTCGCTGGACTCGATCCCGCTCGACCCGCACTTCCGGGCGGCCCGCCAGCGCGGCGAGCTCGACGTGGCCGAGTACGACGAGGGCATGGTGCTGGCGGGGCTCCGCGCGGCCGCGGCACGACTGCCGTTCCTTCCCACGCGCGCCGGGCTCGGTTCCGACGTGATGGCGCTGAACCCGGAGCTGCGCACCGTCCGCTCCCCCTACGCCGACGACGAGGAACTGGTCGCGATGCCGGCGCTGAACCTGGACGTCGCGCTGGTGCACATGAACCGCGCCGACCGCTACGGCAACGGCCAGTACCTCGGCCCCGACCCGTACTTCGACGACCTGATGTGCGCGGCGGCCGAGACCAGCTTCCTCAGCTGCGAGCGGATCGTCGCGACCGAGGATCTCACCGAGACCGCTCCCCCGCAGTCGCTGCTGATCAACCGCCTCCACCCGCAGGGCGTGGTGGATACGCCCCACGGCGCGCACTTCACCAGCTGCGTGCCCGACTACGGCCGCGACGAGGCGTTCCAGCGGCACTACGTCGCCAGCGCGAAACCCGGCCAGTGGGAGGCGTTCCGCGCCGAGTTCCTGGACGGGGACGAGGCGGACTACCAGGCGGCGGTCGAGAGGTTCCACGCGCGCGCGGAGGTGCCGGCATGACGATCACCAGGGCCGAGGTCTGCGCGGTGGCCTGCGCCGACAGCTTCGCCGACGCGGGGTCGGTCATCGCCTCGCCGTTCGGCACGATCCCCTCGATCGGCGCCCGGCTGGCCCGGCTGACCAGCGCGCCCGAGCTGCTGCTCTCCGACGGCGAGGCGATGCTGATCGCCGAGACGACGCCGCTGGGCGAGGAGTCCACCGCCGCGGTCGAGGGCTGGCTGCCCTACGGCAAGGTCCTGGACCTGCTGGCGGGTGGGAAGCGCCGGGTGATGATGGGCGCTTCGCAGGTGGACCGGTTCGGCAACCAGAACATCTCCCGCATCGGTGACTGGGCCCAGCCCAAGGTGCAGCTGATCGGGGTGCGCGGGGCGCCGGGCAACTCGGTCAACCACACCACGAACTACTGGATCCCCAACCACAGCACCAAGATCTTCGTCGAATCCGTGGACCTGGTGGCCGGTGTCGGGCACGACCGGGCGCGTCAGGTCGGTGCGAAGTACCACGACGTGCAGGTCGTGGTGACCGACCTGGCGGTGCTGGACTTCCAGGGCCCGGAGGGCTCGATGCGGCTGCGTTCGGTGCATCCCGGGGTGAGCGTGGACGAGGTGCGGGAGAAGACCGGCTTCGAGCTCGCCGTCGACGAGGTCGCCGAGACCCGGTCGCCGACCGACGACGAGCTCGCCCTGATCCGGGACCGGATCGACCCGAAGGGGTTGCGGGACGAGGAGGTTCCGGCGTGACCGAGCAGCTGCTGCGCACGCCGCTGTGCGACCTGACCGGTGTGCGCCACCCGGTCGTGCAGACGGGCATGGGCTGGGTGGCCGGCCCGAGCCTGGTCTCGGCGACCGCGAACGCGGGTGGGCTGGGCGTGCTGGCCTCAGCGACGATGACGTTGCCGCAGCTCACCGACGCGGTCCGCGAGGTCAAGGAGCGCACCGGCGAGCCTTTCGGGGTGAACCTGCGCGCCGACGCCGGTGACGCCGAGGAGCGCGTCGACCTGCTCATCCGCGAGGGCGTGAAGGTGGCCTCGTTCGCGCTCGCGCCGTCGCAGCGGCTCATCGGCAAGCTCAAGGACGCCGGGGTCGTGGTGATCCCGTCCATCGGCGCCCGCAGGCACGCCGAGAAGGTCGCGGCGTGGGGTGCGGACGCGGTGCTGGTGCAGGGCGGCGAGGGCGGCGGCCACACCGGCGCGGTGGCCACGACCCTGCTGCTGCCGCAGGTGGTGGACGCGGTGGACATCCCGGTGATCGCCGCGGGCGGTTTCTTCGACGGCCGCGGCCTGGCCGCCGCGCTGTGCTACGGCGCGGCGGGAGTGGCGATGGGGACCCGCTTCCTGCTCACCACGGACAGCCGGGTTCCCGAGGAGGTCAAGCGGTCCTACCTGGAAGCGCAGGTCGGCGACACCGTCGTCACGTCCAAGGTGGACGGTCTGCCGCACCGGATGCTGCGCACCGATCTCACCGACTCCGCCGAGTCGCAGGGCCTGCTGCGACGGCTCCCCCGCGCGCTGCGCCAGGCGGTCGCCTTCAAGGCCCTCACCGGCATGACCTGGCGCCGGCTCGTCACCGACGGCCTCGCCATGCGCAAGGCCCAGAAGCTCCCCCTCAACAGGGTCCTCCTGGCGGCCAACACCCCCATGCTGATCAAATCGGCCCTGGTCGACGGCCACCCCGAAGCGGGAGTCCTCCCGGCGGGCCAGGTCGTCGGCATGATCGACGAGCTCCCCAGCTGCGAGAAGCTCATCGACACCCTCATCACCGAGGCCCGCGACACCCTCCGCCGGACCGGCGCGCTCAGCGCCTGATTCCAATTTCGCGCGAAATTCGACCTCCGGAGTTCGGACTCGAATTTCGCGCGAAATTGGAATTGCCTACGCGACCAGGATCGTTGCCGCTGGTCAGCGGGATACGATTCCGTCGCAGAGGATGTTGATGTACTGGTCCGCGATGGACTTGATGCTCAGCTTGCCGCTCGGGTTGAACCAGTGGACGGTCGTCCACACGGTGTCGCGGATGAAGCGGTAGGTGAGCTTGGCGTTGAGGTCTTCCCGGAAGACCCCGCTCTTCTGCCCTTCCTGGAGGACCTTGAGCCAGGTCTTCTCGAACTCGTCGGCCACACCGGGCAGGTAGTCGAAGCGCTCGAACTGGGCCAGGTAGTTGGCCTCGTTCTGGAAGATCGCGATCGCGGCCGGGTGCTGGCGCAGCGCCGCGTAGGACCGCTTGATCAGCTCGGTGAGCGCGGTGCGCGGGTCCTCGGCCTCCTCGATGATCTTGGCGTTGGCCTGCCGCTGGTCGTCGAGGAATTCGCGCAGGATCTCGTCCACCATCGCCTCCTTGGAGTCGAAGTGGTGGTAGAGGCTGCCGGAGAGGATGCCGGCGGCGTCGGCGATGTCGCGGACCGTGGTCGCGAGGAACCCACGGGTGGCGAACAGCTCGCCGGCGATGGCGAGCAGTTCGGCTCGGCGTTCGGAGCCGTTCTCCCGCGCCGGGCGGTTGCGTGCGGACAAGCGCTTGGTCGAGACCACGAGACCATCCTCTCAAAGCCGCTGCGGCGTTGCGCGCCGGAGGGTCATGGGTGCTGGTTGGAGACCGAGATGACCTCGCCGGTGAGGTAGGACGAGTAGTCCGACGCGAGGAAGACGAGAACGTTGGCGATCTCCCACGGCTCGGCCGAGCGGCCGAACGCCTCGCGCTCGGTGAGCGTGGCCAGCAGGTCGTCGGAGGTCACCTTGGCCAGGTTCTCGTGCATCACCAGGCTCGGGGCCACGGCGTTGATCCGGACGCCGAGCTCGGCGGCGTCCATCGCGGCGCAGCGGGTCAGCGCCATGACACCGGCCTTGGCTGCCGCGTAGTGGGACTGCCCGGCCTGCGCCCGCCAGCCGACGACGGAGGCGTTGTTGACCACGACGCCGGGGTTGCCCTGGTCGCGGAAGAGCCGGGTCGCGGCACGCGTGCAGCGGAAGGTGCCGCCGAGGGTGACGTCGACGACCTTGTCCCACTGCTCGTCGGTCATCTCCAGGATCGATGCCGTGCCGCCCAGGCCTGCGTTGTTGACCACCACGTCGACCTGCCCGAAGGTGCTGGTCGCGGTGTCGAACATGCGCTGCACCTGGGCCTCGTCGGTGACGTCGCAGGCCACCGAGGCGACCTCGGCGCCGGGCAGCTCGGCGAGTTCGGCGCAGGTCTCGGCGAGCCGGCGTTCGTGCCGGTCGCTGATGAGCACCTGCGCGCCTTCTTCGAGCATCCGGCGCGCGACCGCCGAGCCGATTCCGGTGCCTGCCGCGGCGGTGACCACCGCGGTCTTGCCGTTGAGCAGTCCGTGCGCGGGCGGGGCCTGGGTCATCGGGTGCCCTCCTGGGGTCGGGGTTCGCGCGGCAGGCCGAGCACCCGCTCGGCGATGATGTTGCGCTGGATCTCGTTGGAGCCGCCGTAGATCGTGTCGGCGCGGGTGAACAGGAACAGCCGCTGACGGCTGTCGAGGTCGTAGGGCTCGCCCTGGGCGATGAGCCCGTCAGGCCCGGCGACCGCCATGGCGAGTTCCCCGAGGTCGCGGTGGAAGTTCGACCACAGCAGCTTGACCACCGACGATTCGGGGCCGGGCGGCCCTTCGGCACCGAGCAGCCGGAAGACGGTGCAGCGCAGGGCTTCCAGGTCGGTCCAGGCGCGGGTGATGCGGTCGCGCAGCAGCGGGTCGTCGAGGGCCCCGTTGGCGCGGGCCTGCTCGGTGATCTCGGTGAGCTCGCGGCGGAAGACGACCTGCTGGTCGACGGTTCCGATGCCGCGCTCGAACCCGAGCGTGCCCATCGCGACCTTCCAGCCCTGCCCGACCTCGCCCACGACGTGCCCGGCCGCGGTGCGGGCGTCGTCGAAGAACACCTCGTTGAACTCCGAGGTGCCGGTGAGCTGCATGATCGGCCGGACCCGGATCCCGGGCTGGTCCATGGGCACCAGGAAGTAGGACAGGCCCTGGTGGCGGCGCTGGTCGGGATCGGTGCGGGCGAGCACGAAGCACCAGTCGGCGACGTGCGCCATCGACGTCCACACCTTCTGGCCGTTGAGCACCCACTCGTCGCCCTCCAGGCGAGCGGTGGTGGCGACGTTGGCGAGGTCGGAGCCCGCGCCGGGCTCGGAGTAGCCCTGGCACCACAGCTCGCGCGCGCCGACGATCTCCGGCAGGAACCGCTTCTGCTGCTCGGGGCTGCCGAAGGCCATCAGGGTGGGCCCGAGCAGTTCCTCGCCGATGTGGCCGACGCGCACCGGCGCCTGAGCGCGGGCGTACTCCTCGTGGAAGATGATCTGCCGGCCGACGCCGGCCTCGCGCCCGCCGAACTCCGCGGGCCATCCCAGGCACGTCCACCCGTGTTCGGCGAGCAGCCGGTCCCACGCGAGTCGCACGTCGAATCCCTCGTGCTCGCGTCCGGGTCCGCCGAGTCCTCGTGCTTCGGCGAACTGGCCGGTCAGGTGCTCGGACAACCACTGCCGGACTTCGCGGCGGAAGGCCGCTTCCTCGGCGCTGTCGGTGAGGTCCACAACCGCCTCCTCGGCGTCGTTCCCGCGTCGGCACTCTACCAAGCACTTGCTTGTTCGGCTAACCTCGACGTGCCGCAATCGCAAGGCCGAGCTAGGAGCGCCCGATGGCAGCAGAACAAGGGGTCGTCCACTACGAGGTCCGCGACCAGGTCGCCGTGGTGACGATGAACCGGCCCGACTACCGCAACGCGCAGAACTCGGTGATGACCTACGCGCTCGACGACGCGTTCTACCGGGCCTGCGAGGACGACCGGGTCAAGGTGATCGTGCTGGCCGGCGAGGGCAAGCACTTCTCCGCCGGTCACGACATCGGGTCCCCCGAGCGCGACATCGACGTCAGCTACCCCCGCCGGGCCGGTCTGTGGTGGGACCACACCAAGCACTCCGGCGGCGAGTCGCGCTTCGCCCGCGAGCAGGAGGTCTACCTGGGCATGTGCCGGCGCTGGCGCGAGATGCCCAAGCCCGCCATCGCCTCCGTGCAGGGGGCGTGCGTGGCCGGCGGCCTGATGCTGGCGTGGGTGTGCGACCTGATCGTGGCCAGCGACGACGCCTTCTTCGCCGATCCGGTGGTGAAGATGGGCATCCCCGGCGTGGAGTACTTCGCCCACCCGTGGAAGCTCGGCCCGCGGATCGCCAAGGAATTCCTGTTCACCGGCAACCGGATGAGCGCGCAGCGGGCCTACGACGTCGGCATGGTCAACCAGGTGGTGCCGCGCGAGGAGCTCGCCGACGCGACGATGAGCCTGGCGGGCAACGTCGCGGCGATGCCGATGTTCGGGCTGTCGCTGACAAAGAAGGCGATCAACCAGGCCGAGGACCTGATGGGCATGCACAGCGGCATGGACTCCGCCTTCGGGCTGCACCACTTCGCCCACGCGCACAACGCCGAGGTCGGCGAGGACTCCCTCGCTGGCATGGACGCGCGCAGCATGAAGAAGTCCAACGAGGAGCGTGGGTGAGCCGTGGATCTGGAGTTCTCGGACACCGATCAGGCCTTCCGCGACGAGGTGCGCGCCTGGCTGCGCGAGCACGTGCCCGCCGAGCCGCTGCCGTCGCTGGAAACGGCTGAGGGGTTCGCCGCGCACCGCGAGTGGGAGAAACTGCTGCACTCGGCCGGGCTGTCGGTGGTGTCGTGGCCGGAGGAGTTCGGCGGTCGCGGCGCATCGCTGCTGCAGTGGGTGATCTTCGAGGAGGAGTACTACGCCGCCGGGGCACCCGGACGCGTCAGCCAGAACGGCATCTTCCTGCTGGCCCCCACGCTCTTCGAGCACGGAACCGACCAGCAGAAGCAGCGCTACCTGCCGCGGATGGCCGCCGGCGAGGACATCTGGGCGCAGGCCTGGTCCGAACCCGAGGCCGGCAGCGACCTGGCCGGGATCCGCTCGACCGCGCGGCGCGTCGACGGCGGCTGGCTGCTCAGCGGCAACAAGACGTGGAGCTCGCGCGCGGCGTTCGCCGACATCGCCTTCGGCCTGTTCCGCAGCGACCAGGACGCGCCCCGCCACAAGGGCCTGACCTACTTCCTGTTCCCGCTGGACGCCCCCGGGGTCGCGGTGCGGCCCATCCAGCGGATCGACGGCAAACCCGCCTTCGCCGAGCTGTTCCTCGACGACGTCTTCGTCCCGGACGCCGACGTGCTGGGCGGGGTCGGGGACGGCTGGCGGGTCGCGATGAGCACGGCCGGCAACGAACGCGGGCTCACGCTGCGCAGTCCGGGCCGGTTCCTGGCCACCGCCCGGAAGCTGACCGAACTGCCCGGCGGGCTCGACGACGACCGGGTGGTCGACGCGTGGGTGTCCGCGCAGGCGTACCGGCTGGCGACGTTCGAGACGGTGACCAAGGTGCTCGACGGTGCCGGGCTGGGCGCCGAGGCGAGCCTGAACAAGATCTTCTGGTCCGAGCTGGACACCTCGATGCACGAAACCGCCTGGGACCTGCTCGGACCGGAGGCGGAGACGAGCTCGTGGGTCGAGGGCTACCTGTTCTCGCTGGCCGGGCCGATCTACGCCGGGACCAACGAGATCCAGCGCAACATCGCCGCCGAGCGGGTGCTCGGACTGCCGAGGGGGTCGCGATGAGATTCGTGCTCGAACCCGAGCAGCAGGACATGGCCAACACCCTGCGCGCGATGTTCACCGCCGCCGACGTGCCGGCAATCGCCCGCTCCTGGGCCGACGGGGACGCCGAGAGCTGGCGCAAGCTGTGGCGGAGCCTCGCCGACCTCGGCGTCACCGGCGTGACGCTGCCCGAGGAGCGCGGCGGGCTCGGTCTCGGCCCGGTCGAGCTGGCTCTCTGCCTGCAGGAATGCGGTTACGCCGGGCTTCCCGGGCCCGTGATCGAGTCGCTGGCGCTGCTGCCCGCGCTGCTGCCGGACCTCACCGCCGATGCGGCGGTGCGCACGGCAGTCGTCGCGCCGCACGTCCCGTGCGCGCTGGACGCCGACCTCGCCGACGAGGTCTACGAGTGCGGACCGGAGTCGACCCGGCTGCTGTCCGGGATCTCGTTGCGGGGCGAGGAATCCTTCGATCCGGCTCGCCGGTTGTTCGAGGTCGGGTCGACCTGGGGCGAGGAGGTTCCCGGCGCGGAGTTCGAGCGGGCCTTCGACCTGGCGGTCCTGGGCTGCGCGGCCTACCTGCTCGGGCTCGGCCACCGGATGCTCGACCTGGCCACCGAGCACGTCAAGCAGCGACAGCAGTTCGGGCGCCCGGTCGGCGAGTTCCAGGCGGTCAAGCACCACCTGGCGAACGCGCTGCTCAAGCTGGAGTTCGCCCGCCCGCTCATCCGCGGCGCTGCCCTGTCGGCGGGCTCCGAGCACGCCGGCCGCGACGCCTCCGCCGCGAAACTCGCCGCAGGCGAGGCGGCCCACCTCGCCGCCCGCACCGCCCTGCAGGTCCACGGCGCCATCGGCTACACCGCCGAGCACGACCTGCACCGCCACCTCACCAAGACCGCGGCGCTGCGCCAGTCCTGGGGCACCCCCTCCTGGCACCGCCGCCGCATCGCCCGATACCTCACCGCAGACCCGGACACCCCCATCGGAAGCCCCTGACCGCACGGGGTTTGGCGATTTCAGTGGAACTCAGGTACCGGATTTCAGTGGAACTCGGAGTCCTGATTTCCACTGAAATCGCCGAACCTCGTCGGGACGGGACAGGGATTCGAGTCGGATGAGGGCCCAGAACTCGGGAGGTTGTTGTGCGGTTTGCTTTCACCGAGGAGCAGGACGAGTTGCGCGGGGTCGTGCGGCGGTTGGTGGACCGGCGGGGTGGGCCGGAGGTTCGGGAGCCCGATGTCGTGGCCGAGGGGTTCGACCGGGAGGTGTGGGCGCAGCTCGCCGAGCAGGTCGGGGCGCACTCGCTGGGGATTCCGGAGGAGTTCGGGGGTGGTGGGTTCAGCCTGCTGGAGACGTTGATCGTGGTGGAGGAGCTGGGTCGGCGGTTGTCGGACATCCCGTTCCTGGGCAGCGTGGTCCTGGCCGCCGAGGCGGTGCTGGCCACGGGCGATCGGGCGGCGTGCGAGCGACTGCTGCCGGGGATCGCCTCTGGCGAGCAGGTGGTGTCCCTCGCCTGGGCTGAGACTGAAACCGGCTGGGCGCATGCCGGTTTCCGCACCACGGCCCGGAGCGATGGCGACGGGTGGTTGCTCGACGGGCGCAAGGTGCACGTGCTCGACGGGGCGCAGGCCGACACCGTCCTGGTGCTGGCCACCGCCGACGGACGACCCACGCTGTTCGAGGTCGTCGAGCCCGAGGCCACCGCCACCGCTCCCCTGGACCTGACCCGCCGGATGGCCGAGCTCCACCTGCACCACACCCCCGCGCGACTGCTGGGCACTCCCCCGGTCCAGCGCATCGTCGACGTCGCCGCGGTCGCGCTGGCCGCGGAATCGGTGGGAGCCGCTCAGCGATGGCTGCGCGAAACCGTCGAGTACACCAAGATGCGGACCCAGTTCGGCCGTCCGATCGGCTCGTTCCAAGCGCTCAAGCACCGGCTGGCCGACTGCTACGTGGCCGTGGAGTCCGCGCGCTCGCTGTCCTACGCCGCGTCCTGGTCGGTGTCCGCTCAGGACGAGCGGGCGAGCGAGCTGGCGGCGATGGCGAAATCCGCCTGCGCGGAGGCCTACTACGCGATCGCCGCCGAAGGAGTGCAGCTGCACGGTGGCATCGGGATCACCTGGGAGCACGAAGCGCACCTGCACCTCAAGCGCGCCCACGCAGCGACTCAGCTGTTCGGGACCCACCGCCTAGGAACTGCTGGTCGTCGTTCTGCGGGGCGGTGCGGGTAGGGGAACCCGAGCGGCGCTGTGGATCCCGCGCGCCACGACTTGTGTGCCAATGCACGGCGTCGAGGCGTGCTCGCCACAGCACCGCTCAGAACCCCCGGCGGGGCGAGCTGAGTCCCACACCTGAAGCAACGGCCGCGCCGCCTACTTCAACAACCCCTACGCCAGGCGGACGACGGCTCGGGCTTTGGCCAGGACCTCGACTCCGGCGGAGGTGGCTGAGAGTTCCACCACCGCGCGGTTGTCGTCGAGCTTCTCGGTCACCTGGCCGGCGACCTCGACCTCGACGCCGGTGTCGTCGTCGGGCACGACCACGGGCTTGGCGAACCGGACGCCGTACTCCTCGACCGCACCGGGATCACCGACCCAGTCGGTGACCAGCCGGGCGGCCTCGGCCATCGTGAGCATGCCGTGGGCGATGACGTCCGGCAGCCCGGCGGACTTGGCGATCCGCTCGTTCCAGTGGATGGTGTTGAAATCGCCCGAGGCGCCGCAGTAGCGCACCAGCGTCAGCCGCTGGATGGGGTAGCGCTGCGGAGGAATCTCCGTACCGACCTCGACCTGGTCGAAAGCCACGCTCGCAGCCACGTTCACTGCCCTCCCTCTGCGGTTCCACGAGAGATGATCGTGTTGACCGCTGTTCCGACCACGTCGCCGTGGACGTCGACGATGTCGGTCTCGATGCGCACCAGCTCGTTGCGGCCCGCGTCGCGGATCTCCACGATCCGGCCCTTCGTGCTGAGGACGTCACCGGCCCGGATGGGGCGCCGGTAGCTGAACTTCTGCTCGCCGTGCACCACCATCCGGTAGTTCAGCCCGAAGTCCGGGCGCAGGATCGGGTTCTTCTCCGACGCCGCGCCCGTGGCCACGATGCCGAACGTCGGCGGCGCGATCACGTCCGGATGCCCGAGCGCGCGAGCCGCCGCCTGATCCCGGTAGGCCGGGTTGGGGTCACCGATCGCATCGGCGAACTCGCGGATCTTGCCGCGGGTGACCTCGTACGCCTCGTCGGAGCTGAACTCGAACCCGATGTAATCCCTGTTGATCGCCACACCTTCTCCTTCCACCACCGGCACCGCTGAGCAAGGCGTTCCCCTGGGAGGGGTTCACAGCCGCTCGATGATGGTGACGTTGGCGGTTCCGCCGCCCTCGCACATGGTTTGCAGGCCGTACTTCCCGCCGGTGCGCTCCAGCTCGTTGAGCATGGTGGTCATCAGCTTCGCCCCGGTGGCACCGAGCGGGTGGCCGAGCGCGATGGCGCCGCCGTTGGGGTTGACCTTGGCGGGATCGATGTCGATCTCCTTCTGCCAGGCCAGGACGACGCTGGCGAAGGCTTCGTTGATCTCCACCACGTCGATCTCCGATGCCGCGATGCCTGTCTTCTCCAGCGCGTGCTTCGTGGCCGGGATCGGCGCGGTCAGCATCTTCACCGGGTCGTCGCCGCGCACGCTCATGTGCCGGATGCGGGCGCGCGGGGTCAAACCGTGCTCGCGGACTGCCTGCTCGGAAGCTACGAGCAGTGCGGCCGAACCGTCCGAGATCTGGCTGGCCACACCCGCGGTGAGACGGCCACCGTCGGCGAGGGTCTTGAGCCCGGCGAGCTTGTCCTTGTTCGTGTCGCGACGCGGCCCCTCGTCGTGCTCGACGCCGGCCAGCGGTGCGGTCTCGCGGTCGAAGTGCCCGCCGTCGATGGCGGCGATCGCGCGGAGGTGGCTGCGCAGCGCGAACTCCTCCATCGCCTCGCGGGAGATGTCCCACTGCTCGGCGATGAGCTCGGCGCCCCGGAACTGGGTGACGACCTCGTCGCCGTAGCGCTTGGCCCAGCCCTCCGATCCGCAGTCCGGCCCGTAGGCGCGGGGGAATCCGAGCTGGTCGGACCCGCGCAGCGAGCTGCCGATCGGGATGGCGGTCATGTTCTGGACACCGCCCGCGACAACCAGGTCGTTGACACCGGACATCACCGCTTGGGCGGCGAAGTGCACCGCCTGCTGCGAGGAACCGCACTGGCGGTCCACGGTGACGCCGGGGACGTGCTCGGGATAGCCGGCCGCGAGCCATCCGGTGCGGCCGATGTTGCCCGCCTGCGCACCGACGGTGTCGACGCAGCCCCAGATCACGTCGTCGACCCCCGCCGGGTCGATCCCGGTGCGGTCGACGAGGTTCTGCAGCACGTGCGCGGACAGGTCCGCCGGGTGCACCCCGCTGAGTCCGCCGCCGCGCTTGCCGACCGGCGTGCGAACCGCGTCGATGATGTAAGCCTCCGCCATGAGGAGTCCCTTTCGTCGGCACCAGTGGCCGGCTCGAGAGTAGTCTCGGCGAGACGCGGAAAACAAGCAAGCGTTTGGTTGCACCGAACCGGTCTGCGTTCGCCCTGCGAACGGCCCCTGCAATCACTTTCCGTGATCGACCGGTAGCTCTCCGCTGTGTTAAAGTCTGGCGAATTGCACGTGCACGTGCAGATGAGCCGCGACGAACGATCTGGGGGCTTCAGATGACTTCGTCAGAACGGGTCGGCGAACCCGACCCGAGCATGTGGTTGCGCCAGTTGGTGCTGCGGGGGTTTCAACTCATGCCGCCTGTGCGGGACGGCACCGGCGAGCTGGAGGCGCTGATCTACGTGCGCCCGCACGGTGACGTCATCGACATCGTCGAGGTCCTGGCCGAAGACCACGTCCGCGCCGCGCGAGTACCGCGCCGCGGCGAGATCCGCACCGACGACAACGCGGCCTACTGGCGCACGAACGGCAACGTCGTCGACGTCGTGGACCAGGTCCTCGCCCTGCCGGAACCGCTGATCCGGGCCTGAAGCGCCGGATCGCTAGCGCGCTTCGCGGCTGCCCACCGGGGTTTCCGCCGCCCGCAGTTCGTTGAGGCGGTAGTTGGCCTGGGCGGCGAGGTGCTCGCCCGCGCCGAGGACCCGTTCGTAGGCTTGGCGCGCTCCGGCCAGATCACCGCGCCGGTGCAGCGCCTCCCCGAGGCTCAGCACCGCCTCCGGTGCCGGATCCGGTGCGCCGATCTCGACCGCGCAGCGCAGGTAGACCAGCGCCGAATCCGGGTCGTCGTCGGCCAGCAGCGCCGAACCCGTCTCCTGCGCCCATTCCGCGACGTGCGCTTCGGGCACCACCGCGGTCATCCGCCGCAGCGTGTCGGCGGCCTCCAGGTGGTCGCCGTGACCGCGCTGCTCGTCGAGGACGACGCGCACGTTGTTCAACGCGTCCTCCCCCAGCTCCGCCTCCGGCACGTGCATCGCGGCCCTGACGAACGCGTGCACCGCGCCCGGCAGGTCACCGGTCTCGTACCGGATCAGCCCGATGCCGAAATCGCCTCGCGCGGCCAGTTCCGGGTCCTCGCAGTTGCTGATGCGCTCGAAGTGGCGCTGCGCGGCGTCCCGGTCGCCGTCCTCCAGCAGCAGTTCGCCGAGGCGGCTGCGGGCGGAGTCGGAGTGCACCGGAACTCCCAGCGCGACCGCGCGTTCCAGCCAGCGCAGGGTCTCGGACCGGTCCTCGGCGCGGTCGGCGAGCAGCAGGTGCGACAGGACGGAGGTGGAGGGGTCTTCCGATTCGGCGGCGCGCAGCAGCATCTCCGCTGATTCGGGCGCGGATTCGCCGACGGCGCGGATGCGGCGCTGCAGCGCCATGCCGAAGATCTCGGCCGACTCGGCGTCGCGCTCGGTCTCGTCCCAGGTCTGCTTGGCCGCGGCGGCCTCGCCGACCCGGTGCTGCAAGTGCCCCAGCAGAACGCCGGCCTCCACCGCCGCGGTCCCGGCGCCTTCGGTCTTGGCGTGGCGGGCGACGGCGATCGCGCCGTTGAGGTCGTGCACGCGGATCAGCAGCTGGGCCATGAGCACCCCGGCGCGCGCTATGGCGGCGGGTTCGCCGGTGCGGATCGCTCGGCGGTACCAGCTCAGCGCGATGGCGTTCTCGCCCCGCTCATCGGCGATCTTGCCCAGCGCTATGTGCGCCTTGGGCAGCGCGGTGCGGTGACCGTGGTCGGCGACCAGGCGGAAGAACGCGGACGCGTCCGGGCCACCGGCCGCCTGCGAGCGGCGGCCGAAGTCCAGGCCCAGTTCGGAGCAGATGCGCGCGTCCTCGTCAGCGGCGTCGGAGAGGACTCGGGCCGCGGCGGCCAGATCGGTCCAGGCCGCGCACCAGAAGTCGGCGACCGGCTCGGAGCCGTAGTGCTCGGCCACCGCGCTGCGCGCGGCGTCCACCTCGCCCTCGCGGAGCAGCCGGTGCGCGCGTTCGTCAGCGGATTCCTCTTCCCCAGCAGGGCTTTCCGGCACCGGGAGGGCGGCCCGGATCTCGGCGAGGCGCGCGGCGGCTTCCTCGGACTTGCCGACCCCGGCGGCGGCGACCTCGGCGAGCAGTTCAGAGGCGTGCTCGAGCTTTCCGCCGCGCTGCAGCAGAGCCGCCATGCTGACCTTCGCGACGGCGGCTTCTTCCGGGTCCGAGCCGCCGGCCGCACGGCGCCAGGCGTCCAGCGCGCCGTCGGCCTCGCCCTTCTCCTCGCGCATCGCACCGAGGAGCAGCAGGGCGCGCTGGCGCAGTTCGACGTGCCCGGACTCGGAGATCAGCCGCAGCGCCCAGTCGGTGAACTCCGGGACGCCGCGCCGCAGGTAGCAGTGCGCGAGGTCGAGGCACAGCTGGCTGACGGTGAAGTGCGGTTCGTCCTCGTCGGCGAGCCACATGAAGCTCGCGCGCGCCGGTTCGAACTCCTGGCGCAGCGCGCGCATCGCGAACACCGACGCCGGGGCCACCGTCGACGACGATCCCGCGGCTCGGGTGAACATCTCCAGCGCCAGGTCCAGGCGGTCGTTGTCGACGTGGTGCTCGCCGAGCAGGAACGCCGCGCGCGGCCCGACCTCTGGGTGCCCGCTGGCCGCGGTGCGCTGGTAGAGGTCGATCAGCGCCTCGTTGCGCTCCAGCGTCCGGTAGATCAGCGACAGCTTGCCGAACACGTCGCCGAGGATCGCCGGATGCCTGGTGGCCAGCGCGGTTTCGAACGCGGCGATGGTGCCGTCCGGATCTCCCTGCTCCATGAGCAGCTCGCCCAGCCTGCTGGCAGCCCACGGCCGCAGCGCGGGGTGGCCCTCGTCGACGACGCGTTGCAGTAACCTGCGGGCATGCTCCTGGTCGTCGCCGAGCAGCAGGTCCTCGGCCAGCGCGTAGCGCGCGGCGGTGGCGCACAGCTTGTTCGGGGACTCGGCGAGCCGCGTGAGGTCTTCCACCGGGGTGCCCTCGCCGCGTTCGGCGCGGGCGGCCTCGGCGAGTTCGCGCACGGCCGGTTCCGCGCCTGCGAGCAGTGCGTCCACTTCGGACTCGTCGTCGCGCTCCACGCGCAGCAGCACGGGAAGCACGCCTCGTGCGGCGGGTTCGTCCAGCAGCGCGTCGATGAACGCGGCGTGCCGCGCGTCCGGGCCGGTGCCGGTGGCCGCGAGACGGCGCAGCAGCTCCCGGGCGCGGCCGGGATCACCCAGCGCGGCCTCGGCGATGGCCAGCGAAACCTGCGCACGCGAAGCGGTTTCGGAGTCGCCATCGACGAGGAGCTGGTACGCCTCGCGCGCACCGGTGATGTCACCGGAGGCCGCGGCCTGCCGCGCGCGCCGTTCCAGCTCCGCCGGGTCGACGAGCTCGGCAGGCTCGGCGGGCGCGGGTTCGATCGGCGGGAGGACCAGCTGCGCGGTGTCCTCCACGTCCGGCTCTTCGGCGTCCATCATGGACAGCGCCAACGCCGCTTCGTGCGCGACGTGGGCGTCCTCGGCCTCCGCCGCCAGCCGGAACGCCTCCGCCGCCGCTGCCTCGTCTCCCCTGTCGTACCGCAGCACGCCGACGTGGTAAGCGGCGCGCGGCGCCTTGTCCGGGTGCCCGGAGGCCACGACCTGGCCGAACGTCTCGATCGCGGCCTCGACCTCGCCGGTGTCGCGTTGCAGCTCGGCCAGCACGCCCAGCGCCTCCAGGCCGTAGCGCGGGTGGCGGCTGTCGATGACCCGCTGCAGCACCTCGCGGGCCTGCGGGATCCGGTCCGTGCGGCGCAGTTGCAGGCTCAGCTGGATCAGCGCCCGCAGCCGCACGCTGGGTCGCGGGTCCTGCGCGGCGCGCTCGTAGGCCCGCACGGCTCCGTCGGGATCGTCGAGCGCCACCAGCACACCACCGCGCAGCACGTGGCCCCAGGCGAGGTGTTCGGGGTGGCCGAGCTCGATGATCTGCTCGGCGAGCCGCCGGGTGACCTCGGTGTCGTCGACGTGCAGCGCGTAGAGCTTGCCCGCGCCGAGCGACCCGTAGTGCGGGTGCCCGCTGTCGAGCAGCTTGCGCAGCAGCGGTTCGGCGTCGTGGTCGCGCCCCTGCTCCAGCATCGCCAGCGCGCGCTGGTAGGCGATCTGCAGGAACTCGGTTCCCTCGGTGCGCTCGGGCGGCAGGGTGAGCTGCTGGGCGGCTTCGACCACGGCGGGATCGCCGCAGGACAGCGCGCGGGTGCGGGCCTCGCGGGCGCCGGCGACGTCGCCGAGCTGCTGGAGCACCTGGGCCAGCAGGACGTCGGCGCGGCCGGCCTCGTCGGGTTCGGCGCCTTCGGTGGCGAAGCGCAGCAGCACCTGGGCGGTGGGCAGTTCCCCGGTGTTGAGCAGCAGGTGCCCGAGGGCGAGGGCGGCGGCCTGTGCGTGCACGGGGTGCCCGGAGTCGATCACTCGTTGGTAGACGTCGCGGGCGGCGGCGAGCGCGTCGTTCTCGGTGAGGATCGCCCCGAGCATCAGGCCGGCTTGAGCGGCCGCTTCGTAGTCGCCTTCCTCCAGCACGGTGCGTAACGCCTGCGCAGCGGCGTCGTGATCACTGTCGAGCAGCAACTGCCTCGCTCGCGTGACCTCTTGCTCCCACCGTGACATTACGCCGCGCCCTCCGATCGGGTGATCGCCGAGGACGAGAATATCGTTCTTGGCGCGCGTGCAGACCGGCCGCGGCCACCTTTCCCCCGCACGCGCGAAAGGAGCGGGTCGCCCATGCGATGGACGACCCGCTCCCAGGAACCGCGCGCTCGGTCAGCTGGCGAGCTGCTTGAGGCGCTCGAAGCCTTCCTTGTACTGGTTGATGTCGGTGTTGCCGCTGATTCCGGCGACCTTGCCCTTGTCGGTGTACTGCCAGAAGTCCCAGTCCTGGAAGCCCTTGGGCACCGTGGGGCTGTCGACCTCGTAGGCGGCCAACCACAGGTCGTGGTCCTTGAACGTGTCGGTGCTGCCCATGCACTGCTTCCAGAAGGACGGGTTCGCGTAGATGATCGGGTCCTTGCCGGTGCGCTGCTTGACCGTGTCGTTGAACGACTTGGTCCACTGGTGCATCTGGTCGACGCTCTTGCCGTAGCAGCTGCCGCCGTTGGGGTCGACCTCGAGGTCGAGGACCGGCGGGAGGGTCTTGCCGTCGTTCTTGTAGTCGATGATGTCCAGGAAGCGGTTGGCCTGGGTCGCGCCGTCGGAGTCGTCAGGCCGCGCGAAGTGGTAGGCACCCGCGATCAGGCCCGCGTCCTTGGCACCGTGGTACTGCTCGGAGTACTTCGGGTTGGAGAAGTCGGTGCCGTCGCTGGCGAGCACGAAGGTGAACTTCTTGTTGTCCGCGGCGACCTTCTTCCAGTCGATGCTCCCGTTGTGGTTGGAAACGTCGATGCCTTCGATCGGCGGGCCCACCGGAGCGTCCTGCTTGGGCTCCTCGGACTTGGTCTCCGCCTCGGACTTGGTCTCCGCGCGGGTCTGCGGCGGGTCGGCCTTCTTCTGCTCGACGGCCTGCGGAGCAGCGGGCTGCGGGGCGGCCGCCTGCTGCATCGGGGCGGCCACGGCGGCCTCTTCGACGTCGTGCTCGTCGTTGCCACCGGCGACGCCGCCGATGATCAGGCCGACGACGCCCACTGCGGCGATTCCGGCGCCCACCTGCACGGAGCGCAGCCGGGGGGCGCGCTTGACGGACTCGGGGACGTGCGGCGCAACCCTCTCCCGGAGGCGCCGCACGGCGGGGGCGTTCTGCACGCGCTGCAGCAGCGGCGACAGCCACTGCATCAGGCGCTGGAGCAGCGGGGCGAACCACTGGCCGACGCGATCCGCTGCCGTGCGAGCGGCGTTGTCAGCGCCCGGCGTCTTGGCGTGCCACCCACGCTCGGTCGCCTCGCGCTTCGGGGTCGAGGCGGGGTCGTTGCTTTCGGGGGATCTGCTGTGGTCGGGGGTCTCGGGTTTCACGAGCCCCACACTCCGCGACGGAGAGTGGTCTGCCATCGAGGTTTATACCTAGACGACTACCTAGTTTCACCCCATCGGGTATCAATGCCCACATATTCGGTTACGCACCGTCAGATGCGCCCAGGGCCAGTCGAATCTAACCACAGCCCCACGCCGTCCCGGCAGACCCCCTGCTCGTCCGAGCGCGCCCCGTCACCGGGCACTGCGCGTGACCGCGCGGCGCAGCGGAGCCCCGATCGCGACGAGCAGCGCCAGCAGCGCGACGCCCCAGAGCGTGATGGCGATCGGACCTGAGACCAGGATCGACAGGTCGCCCTCCGAGATGGTCAGCGCGCGGCGCAGCTGCTGCTCCGCGATCGGCCCCAGGATCAGACCGACCACCGCCGGGGCGACCGGGACGTCCGCCTGGCGCATCAGGAGCCCCAGCAGCCCCAGCGCGCACAGCACCACCAGGTCGACCGTCGTGCCACCCGCGGCGTAGGTGCCCAGCGCGGCGAAGACCAGCACTCCGGCGTAGATGCCGTAGGCCGGGATCGTCAGCAGCTTCGCCCACATCCGCACCAGCGGGAGGTTGAGCACCAGCAGCATCAGGTTCCCGATGTAGAGGCTGGCGATGAGCGTCCACACCAGCGGCCCGGATTCCTCGAACAGCTCCGGCCCCGGTTGCAGCCCGTAGGACTGGAACGCGGTGAGGATGACCGCAGCGGTCGCCGAGGTCGGCAGCCCGATGGTCAGCAGCGGCACCAGCACACCCGCCGAGGCGGCGTTGTTGGCCGCCTCCGGCCCGGCCACGCCCTCGATCGCGCCGTGCCCGAACTCCTCCGGATGCCTGGTCAGCCGCTTCTCCACGCTGTAGCTCAGGAACGTCGGCACCTCCGCTCCCCCGGCCGGCAGGCTGCCGATCGGGAAGCCGAGCGCCGTCCCGCGCAGCCACGCCGGCCAGGACCGCCGCAGGTCGGAGCGCGACAGCACGACGCGGTCGCGCAGCGGCTGCACCGTCGAAGAGCCCGTCCCGCCGAGCAGGTGCCCGAAGGACTCGCTGAGCGCGAACAGCGCGATCACCACGATGACGACGTCGATCCCGTCCAGCAGCGAGTCCACTCCGAAGGTCAGCCGGGGCTGCCCGGTCTGCGAGTCGATGCCCACCAGACCGACCGCCACCCCGACCAGCAGGCTCGCGACCCCTTTGAGCAGGTCAGGGCCGAGCAGCGCGCTGACGGTCACGAACGCCACCGCCATCAGCGCCACGTACTCCGGTGGCCCGAAGCTGGTGGCGAACCCGGCGACCACCGGCGCCAGGAACGTCAGCCCGAGCGTGCCGATGGTCCCGGCCACGAAGCTGCCGAGCGCAGCGGTGGCCAGCGCGGAGGCGGCTCGTCCGGCGCGCGCCATCTTGTTGCCCTCCAGCGCGGAGACCATCGAGGCGCTCTCACCGGGGGTGTTGAGCAGGATCGAGGTCGTCGACCCGCCGTACATGCCGCCGTAGTAGATCCCGGCGAACAGGATGAGCGCGCTGGAGGCCTCCAGCCGGAAGGTGATCGGCAGCAGCAGCGCCACGGTCAGCGCCGGACCGATGCCGGGCAGCACCCCCACGGCCGTGCCGATGGTCACGCCCACCAGAGCCCACAGCAGGTGTCCCGGTGTGAGGGCGTTGGCGAATCCGTCGAGAAGCAGTCCGATCTGTTCCACTAGAAGCCCCAAGGTCCGCTGGGCAGGCTCAATCCGATGAGCCGGTCGAAGACGAAGAACACGGCCGCGGCCAGCGCCCACCCGTAGGCGAGCAGGACCCAGCGGCGCGGAGCGCCGAGCAGCAGCGCGGAACCCACGAACAGCCCCGTCGCGGTGAGCACGTAGCCGGCCAGCGGCAGCAGCACCGCGAACGCGAGCAGCACCGCGACCAGCGCGACCACCCGCCACCAGGCGCCGTGCAGCTCGGCGCGCATGGCTCCGGGAAGCCGGATCTTGGCCTGCACCAGCAGGCCGAGGCCGACCGCGCCGAGCAGCACCGCGACCATCACCGGCATCACGGCCGGCCCCATCGCCGAGTTCTGGTCCGGCAGCCGCATCGCGTCGACGATGATCACCACCGCGCCCAGCAACATCAGCGCCCCGAACAGGCCGGTGGAAAGCGCGGTTCGACGGTCCTGCACGGCCATCACCCCAACCCGATCTTGCCGAGCACGTCGGACACCCGGTCCTGCTCGGCGCGGAGGAAGGTCTCGAACTCCGGGCCACCGAGGGTCGCGTCGCCCCAGCCCTCTTCGGCCAGCGTCTCGCGCCACTTCGGCGACCGGGTCATCTCCAGCAGCGCTTGCTCCAAAGCTCGCTCCTGCTCAGCGGAAATGCCCTTCGGCGCGACGACTCCCCGCCAGTTGTCCAACTCCACGTCCAGGCCGCGCTCCTTGAGCGTCGGCACGTCGGGGAGCGTCGGCGCCCGCTGCGCGCTGGACACCGCCAGCGCCCGCATCTGCCCGGAGGTGATCTGCGGTTCGAGCTCGGAGACGCCGGAGATCGCGATGGTGGCCCGCCCGGACAGCGCGGTGCTGAGCAGTTCACCGCCGCCGGAGTGCGCGACGTAGGACAGCTGCGCCGGATCGGCACCGACGGCCTGGGCGAGCAGGCCGGCGAGGATGTGCTCGGCTCCCCCGGCCGATCCGCCCGCGATGGACACCGAGCGCAGGTCGCCCTGCATCCGGGCGGTGAGGTCCTGCAGCGACCGGATCGGTGAATCCTTCGGCACCGCGATGACTTCGGCGTCGGTGGTCAGCCGGATCAGCGGTGTGGTGTCGTCGAGCGAGACCGGTGAGTCGTTGGCCTTCACCGCGCCGACCATGATCAGCCCGGTCACCAGCAGCTGGGCCGGATCACCCTGGTAGCGGACGAACTGGCTGAGCCCGATCGTCCCGCCCGCGCCGGTGACGTTGTAGACCTCGGTGCGGCCGACGCTGTCCTGCAACGAGCTCTGCATCTCGCGCGCTGTCTGGTCCCAGCCGCCGCCGGGCGCGGCCGGTGCCATCAACCGCAGCTGCCGGTCGCCGAGCACCTGCGCCACGGGGCTGCCGTGCTGCTGCTCGGCTGGGGCGGTGGCGACCACCGCTCCGGTGAGCAGCACTGCCACCACCCACGGGATCACCTTCGTCGGAGAGTGCCGCATTGTTCGCCTCGTTCAACGCCGAGCGGACTGTCCACAACTGTATACAGACCCGCACTCGCCTGAGACAAGGGTCACAGGATCTCGAAATCGGCACGTCTCACCGGATCCCCGGAGCACCCCGGCCGACCCGACACGCCGAGTCGAGTGGCACGGTTGCGCTGGTGTCCCTTCGGGCACAATGCTCGATCGGATCTGGCGAAGATCGCAGAGAAGGCGGAACCAGGAAACGTGACGACTGTTCATCAGAAGATCGCCGAGGAGCTCGGGGTCCGCGAAGGCCAGGTGGCCTCTGCTGTCGAGTTGCTCGACGGCGGGTCGACCGTGCCCTTCATCGCGCGCTACCGGAAGGAAGTGACCGGGGCACTCGACGACGCCCAGCTGCGCACGCTCGAAGAACGGCTGCGCTACCTGCGCGAGCTCGAAGAGCGGCGCGCCACGGTGCTGGAGTCGATCCGCTCGCAGGGCAAGCTCAGCGACGAGCTCGAAACCCAGATCAACGCCGCCGATTCCAAGGCGCGGCTGGAGGACATCTACCTCCCCTACAAGCCGAAGCGGCGCACCAAGGCCCAGATCGCCATCGAGGCCGGTCTGGAACCCCTCGCCGACCAGCTGCTGGCGGATCCGAGCAACGATCCGCAGGCCACCGCCGAGGGTTTCGTGGACGCCGACAAGGGCGTCGCCGACACCCAGGCCGCGCTGGACGGCGCCCGCTCGATCCTCGTGGAGCGCTTCTCCGAGGACGCCGACCTCATCGGTGAGCTGCGCGAGCAGGTGTGGACGCGCGGCCGGATCGTCTCCAAGGTCCGCGAGGGCAAGGAGGAAGAGGGCGCGAAGTTCGCCGACTACTTCGAGTTCGACGAGCCCTTCACCGCGCTGCCCTCGCACCGCATCCTGGCGCTGTTCCGCGGCGAGAACGAGGACGCGCTGGAGCTCTCGCTGGAGCCCGACGACGGCACGCCGGTCGAAGGCCCGACCTCCTACGAACTGCGGATCGCCCAGCAGTTCAACATCTCCGCGCAGGGCCGCCCGGCCGACAAGTGGCTGTCCGACGTGGTCCGCTGGGCCTGGCGCACCCGGATCCTGACCCGGCTGAGCGTGGACCTGCGGCTGCGGCTGCGCCAGCACGCCGAGGACGAGGCGGTGCGGGTGTTCGCGGCGAACCTGCGCGACCTGCTGCTGGCCGCACCCGCCGGATCCCGCGCCACGATGGGCCTGGACCCGGGCTACCGCACCGGTGTCAAGGTCGCGATCGTCGACGGCACCGGCAAGGTCGTGGCCACCGACACGATCTTCCCGCACCAGCCGCAGCGGCAGTGGGACCAGGCGCTGGCCAAGCTGGCAGCCCTCGCCCAGCAGCACGACGTCGACCTGATCGCCATCGGCAACGGAACCGCCTCGCGCGAGACCGACAAGCTCGCCGGTGAGCTGATCGGCAAGCACCCGGAGCTGGGGCTCAGCAAGGTCTCGGTCTCCGAAGCGGGCGCGTCGGTCTACTCCGCCTCCGCGTACGCCTCGCGCGAGCTGCCGGACATGGACGTGTCGCTGCGCGGCGCGGTCTCGATCGCCCGCCGGTTGCAGGACCCGCTGGCCGAGCTGGTCAAGATCGACCCGAAGTCGATCGGCGTCGGCCAGTACCAGCACGACGTCTCGGAGTCGAAGCTGTCGCGCTCGCTGGACGCGGTGGTCGAGGACTGCGTGAACGCCGTCGGCGTGGACGTCAACACCGCGTCGGCGCCGCTGCTGACCCGGGTTTCCGGCATCAGCGAGACCCTCGCGGAGAACATCGTCGGTCACCGCGACGGCAACGGCCCGTTCCGCAACCGCAAGGCGCTCAAGGACGTGGCCCGGCTCGGGCCGAAGGCGTTCGAGCAGTGCGCCGGCTTCCTGCGGATCCCCGACGGCGACGACCCGCTGGACTCCTCCGCGGTGCACCCCGAGGCGTACCCGGTGGTGCACCGGATCCTGGAGCGCACCCAGAGCGAGATCGACGGGCTGATCGGCAACGCGAAGCTGCTCAGGCAGCTGAGCCCGCAGGACTTCGTGGACGAGCAGTTCGGTCTGCCGACGGTCAGCGACATCCTCTCCGAGCTCGACAAGCCGGGCCGCGACCCGCGTCCGGAGTTCAAGACCGCGACGTTCGCCGAGGGCGTGGAGAAGATCGCCGACCTCCAGCAGGGCATGACGCTGGAGGGCGTGGTCACCAACGTCGCCGCCTTCGGCGCGTTCGTCGACGTGGGTGTGCACCAGGACGGACTGGTGCACGTCTCGGCGATGTCGAAGAACTTCGTCAACGACCCGCACGACGTGGTCAAGTCCGGCGACATCGTCCGCGTGAAGGTCCTCGACGTCGACATCCCGCGCAAGCGGATCTCGCTGACGCTGCGTCTTGACGACGAGCCGGGCAAGGGCGGCAAGCCCGAGCGCGCCGAGCAGGGCGCGCGCAACGGCGGCGGCCGGGGCAACGCCCCGCGCAACGGCGGCGGGAACGGCGGAGGCGGCAACCGCGGCGGTGGCGGTGGCAACCGCAACGGCGGCGGCAAGCAGAACCGCGGTGGCGGTGGCCGTCAGCGCAACGACGCCCCCAGCGGCGCGATGGCAGATGCCCTGCGCAAGGCAGGTTTCGGCAAGAACTGAATCCGAAGAGCGGAAGGGGCCCCTCCGAATCGCTTCGGAGGGGCCCCTTCGCACGTCACCGGTCGAAACGCCCGGCCTTGACCGCCATCACGAACGATCTCCACTGCTCGGCCGAAGCGGTGAGGTGGTCGTCCTCGCGGTGCGCCGAATTCCGCACGGCAACACCGCATCTCGAAGTACCGACCTCGACGCGGGAACTCACGTTCTGAGACCGCGACGAAGCTCGCCAACCGGCCGGGTTCGCTGTCATGTTCTCGCGCCTTCCAGCTCATCGAGGATCGCGACCAAAATCCGTTGTCTCACACGGACCGATCACCGGTCCAAGAAGGGTAGACGTCGCGTTCCGGCAGGTCGCCACTTCCTCGCGACCCAGCGACGTCGAGGACCGTCCGGACGGGATTCGGCGCCGTGAGCTGAACCGATCTTGTGACGCGGACTACGTCCACACCGAACAGAAAACGGGGACTACGAGCGGCATCCGGGCTGCTCAGCGCTTCGCCGCCTCCCGGCTGCCCTCCGGCACGCTGCCCTGGGCCATCACATCGGCCATGCGCTCGCCGACGACGGCGGGGATCAGCCGCTCAGCGGAGCGGATCGCCGCCGCCTGCAGCGCGTTGAACACCAGCGGCCGAAGCCGGTCGATGACGTCGCTGTAGAAGGGCGTCGCCTCCTCGACGGTCGACACGCGCGTCACGACGTGGCTGCGCACCAGGTCGGCGAGGTCGTCGCCGAGCTCGTCGACCTTCTTCAGCATGTCCTCGGCGATCGTCAGCGTTTCATCGAGCGGAATGCCGAGGGCCACCATCTCCGCGGCGGCGTCGTAGAGCAGCGGGCTCGTGGTGACGAAGCCGCGTCCGCGCCGCTCCAGGATCCCCAGGGCGATGACGCGCTTGATCGCGCTCGGGGTGATCTGCGAGCCGAACTTCTTGTGCAGCTCCCCCAGCGTCACCGATCGCGGTTCCTCCATCGCCCAGGTGCGGTCGGCGACGGCCTCCTCCAGACCGAGCACCTCGCCGAGACTGCGGCCGGATTCCCAGGCGCCGAGCATCTCCTTGATCTGGGCGAACGCGTACCCTCGCTCCAGCATGCTGATGATCAGCTTGAGCCGGGTCAGGTGCGCATCGGAGTAGATCGCCGTGCGCCCCTCCTTGCGAGGCGGCGGCAGGAGCTCGCGGTCCTGGTAGACGCGCACGTTGCGCACCGTCGTTCCCGCGGTCCGGGCGAGGTCGTCGATCCGATAGTCCACCACCTCGCACAGTGTAGTAACTCCGCGCAAGCCGCGCCGATGGCCGTGCCCAGCGCACATCCGGCCGCACAACGGAAAAGTTCCGCTGCGGCGGTGTCGTCGGACCTTCCTGGGTTCTGCGGCCGAATTGGGGCCGACAGCGTTCCCGCACCGCTGACGCGGGGGCTCGATAGCGCGTTCCAGCAGCGGAATCACGAAGTGGCCCGGTCGAACGGGGTGCGTTCGACCGGGCCACGGAGGAGGTGGCGTCTTCGGGGGTTAGACGTCCACCTTCTCCCCCTCTTGGGGTTCCTGGAGGTTCGCCTCGCGCTTGGGCAGGAGGCGAGCCAGCAAGGGCCAGACGAGGATCACCGCGACGATGCAGTAGACCGCGATCGAGAACGGCGTGTTGACCAGGCCGCTGAGGCTCCCGTCGCTGATCTGCAGCGCCCGGCGCATCTGCTGCTCCGACGTCGGTCCGAGGATCACCGCGATGATCGCGGGCAGGACCGGCAGACCGTAGCGGCGCATGGCGAAGCCGATCAGGCCGATCACGAACAGCAGCAGCAGGTCCATCGGCTCACCGCCGACGGCGTACGCACCGACGCTGGCGAAGAACAGGATGCCCGCGTACAGGTACGGCCGCGGGATCTGCAGCAGCTTCGCCCAGACCGGCGCCAGCGGCAGGTTCAGCACCAGCAGCAGCACCGAGCCGATGAACATGCTCGCGATCAGCGCCCAGACGAGCTCGGACTCGCGGGCGAACAGCAGCGGGCCGGGCTGGATGCCGTACTGCTGGAAGGCCGCCAGCATCACCGCGGCCGTCGCGGTCGTGGGCAGGCCCAGGGTCAGCATCGAGACCATCGTTCCGGCTGCCGATGCGCTCGCCGTCGCCTCCGGTCCGGCAACGCCCTCGATCGCGCCGTTGCCGAACTCGTCCTTGTGCTTCGACAGCTTGCGCTCGGCCACATAGGACAAGAACGTGGGGATCTCCGCACCGCCCGCGGGAATCGCACCGAACGGGAACCCGATCAGCGGACCGCGCAGCCACGGCTTCCAGGACCGGCGCACGTCCGCAGCGCCCAGCCAGGGGCGCCCCACCGGGATCGGCTCGCCGCTGGTGCGGCGCAAGTGCGCCGCGACCCACAGTGCCTCACCGATCGCGAACAACCCGACCGCCACGACCACCACGTCGATGCCGTCGGCCAAGTGCAGCAGCCCGAAGGTCAGCCGTTGCTGACCGGTCATCTGGTCCAGCCCGATCAGGCCGATCGTGAGACCGATCAGCAGCGACGCGAAGCCGCGCAGCCGCGAAGCGCCCATCACCGAGGTGACCGCGATGAAGGCAAGCACCATGATCGCCAGGAAGTCCGGCGCACCGATGTTGACGGCGAGACCCGCGATCGTGGGCCCCAGCAGGGCCAGCAACGTGATGCCGATGATCGCGCCGATGAAGTGCCCGATCGCGGCGGCCGCAAGCGCCTGCGCCCCGCGTCCCTTGCGGGCCATCGGGTTTCCTTCCAGCGCGGCCACCACCGAGAAGCTCTCACCCGGCGTGTTCAGCAGGATCGACGTCGTCGAACCGCCGAACATTCCGCCGAAGTAGATCCCGGCGAACATGATGAACGCGCTGGTGGGTTCCAAGCTGTAGGTCAACGGCAGCAGCAGGGCCACCGCCATCGCCGGGCCGATCCCCGGCAGCACGCCGATCGCGGTGCCCAGTAGCACACCGATCGCGGCCCACAGCAGGTTCATCGGCGTGAGCGCGGTGGCGAAACCGTCC
Source organism: Saccharopolyspora sp. NPDC049357 (assembly GCF_040677225.1). NCBI lineage: Bacteria > Bacillati > Actinomycetota > Actinomycetes > Pseudonocardiales > Pseudonocardiaceae > Saccharopolyspora > Saccharopolyspora sp. NPDC049357. The sequence continues at coordinate 74,464 of NZ_JBFAQJ010000010.1, forward strand.
AGCAGCAGGCTCAGCGAATCCATGTCACACCCCCAGCAGCGGAATGCCCGGGAGCGAAACGCCGAGCAGGTAGTTGAACACCACGTAGGTGAGTACGGTCAGCACCGCTGCGATCAGCGGGTCCCGGTTGAAGGCACGGCTGCCGAGGGCGTAGGCCGAGCCCCAGAACAGGATCACCCCGGAGACCAGGAACCCGAGGACGTTGATCAGCGCCGCGTTCGCCAGGAAGGCCCCGGCCAGCAGCAGCACAGTCTTCCAGTCCGCCGGCACCGACAGGTCGACGTCTTCACCGATCTCCGACTCGCCGCGGCCGCCCCGCAGGACGTCCACCACCAGCAGCGCGGACACCACGAGCAGCCCCGAACCCACGACGATCGGCATCGTCTTCGGGCCCACCGGACCCCGCTGGGCGAAGTCCGTCGAGATCAGCAACGCGTCAACGAGGACGAAAGCGCCGAGGGCGGCCAGCAGCACGCAGATGCCGAGCTCGGAATGGTCCCGCAACCACGTCGGACCGGACGGGGCCTCCCCAGGGCGGTATCGCCCGGGGGAGGGCACGCGACTCTCGCTCATGCCAGTCCCAACTCCTTGAGCACCGAGGCCACTCGGTCGTTCTCGGACTGCATGAACTTGGCGAACTCGTCCCCGGACTGGAAGGCGTTGGTCCAACCGTTGCGCTTCAACGTGTCCTGCCACTGCGGAGACTCGTTGAGCTTGGTGTAGAGCGAAACCAGCTTCTCGCGGTCGGCGTCGTTGATGCCGGGAGGCGCCACCACGCCGCGCCAGTTGGTGAACTCCACGTCGATGCCGGATTCCTTCAGCGTCGGGGCGTTCACCCCGGTGGCGCGCTGCGCGCTGGTCACCGCCAGCACTCGCAGCTCACCCGCGTCGATCTGATCGCGCACCTCACCGATGCCGGTCACGCCGAAGGCGACCTTGCCGCCGAGCAACGAGGCCAGCAACTCGCCACCACCGTCGAACGGCACGTAGTTGACCGATTTCGGCTCCAGACCGGCCGCCTTGGCCGTCAGCATCGGAGCCAGGTGGTCCGGGCCGCCGGGGGACGAGCCGCCGCCCACCGGGAGGCCGCCGGGGTTCGCCTTCCAGTCCTGGACCAGCTGCTTGATGTCCTGGTACTGGGAGCTCTTCGGCACCACGATGATGTCGGGCTCTTCGGTGAGCTTGGCGATCGGCGTGGTGTCCTTGAGCTGGACAGGCGACTTGTTGGTGTAGGAAGCGCCGACCACGCCCAGGCCCATCTGCAGGGCGAGCTTGCCGTTGCCGTTCTCAGCGGCCGTGCGGCCGAGACCGATCGTGCCGCCCGCGCCCGGCACGTTGAACACCTCGACGTTGCTGTTGAGCTTGGCCTCTTCCATGACCTTCGCCGAGGATCGGGCGGTGGTGTCGTAGCCACCGCCGGGCTCGGTGGGGACCATGATCCGCAGTCCTTGGATTTCGCTGTCCTGGGATTGCCCGCCGGAGCTGAACTTCATCACGACCGGGATACCGATGATGAGTGCCAGGGCCGCGATCACGGCCAGCACAGTGCGTGCGCGCACTTCGAACCCGCCTCTCCGTTGTGGTGGGTGCTGCATGAGATCCTGGTCATAGTTGCCACTCCTGAACCCGAATGTCTCGCTTTAGCACGTATCGGCACTTTTGTTACTTGCGTAACCGGATCCAGCGGGCGGGCCGTCGTTTCCGCCGAACCACCGCCACGACCCCGCTGAGGTGCGCTTGCCTGGGGCGGCGAGAACGGGTTGACCGGGCGTCTAACGTTTCGGGACCAGTGGTGGAGAGGAGGTGGGTCTGGTGTTCCGGGTGCGCGGTTCGCTGTCGCGTCAGATGCTGAGCGGGCAGCTCGTGATCATCTTGTTGCTGCTGGCGTCCGTCGCGGTGTTCTCGGTGGCGGAGACCGACCAGACGTTCCGGGCCACCGAAGGCCGCAAGATGCTTTCGGTGGCCGAGGACGTCGCCGCCACCGGAGGCGTCCGGGTCAGCCTCACCGACGTGTCCTCGCAACGCTTGCTGGCGATCTTCGCGCAGAGCGCGCAGAACCTCTCGGGCGCCGACTTCGTGATCATCGCCGACCATCGCGGCACCGTGCTCGCCGCGACGGACCCCGACCAACGCGGACTGCCGCTCCCGCTGGGCGAATCGAGTGTGCTCAGCGGCCGGGCCTGGGTCGGCGAGATGGCCATCGGCGGCGGCGACTCGCTCGTCGCGCACGTCCCGGTGGTCTCCCGCGACGGCGGCATCCTCGGTGTGGTCGCCGCCGGCCGGCACACCCCCGACCTGTTCCAAGCGGTCCGCCAGGCACCGGAGTACCCGCTCGGTCTGCTGGCCTTCGCCGCGTTCCTGGGCATCGCCGGGTCGGTGCTGCTCGCGCGGCGGGTCAAGCGCCAGACGCTGGGACTGGAACCGCAGGAGATCACCCGGCTCGTCGAGCACCGCGAGGCGCTGCTGCACGGGGTCCGCGAAGGCGTCGTCGGAGTGGACGAGCAGAACCGGATCACGCTGGTCAACGACCAGGCGATGCGGCTGCTGACCTTGCCGGAGGACTGCCTGGGCCGCGACATCGACTCCCTCGAGCTCGGCGACCGGTTGCGCGACGTGCTCACCGGCCGCTCCGACGGCGTGGACCAGATCGTGCTGCGGAAGGGTCGGGTCGTGGTGCTCAACCGGATGCCGATCTCCACGGTCGGCGCGGTGGTCACCATGCGCGACCGCACCGAACTGGTCGACCTGCAGCGCGAGCTCGCGGTCCACCGCGACACCACCGACACGCTGCGCGCCCAGGCCCACGAGTTCTCCAACCGCCTGCACACCATCTCCGGGCTGGTGGAACTCGGCGAGTACGACGAGTTGCAGCGCTACGTGCAGCGCATCAGCCACCACAGCGAGCAGTGGCACGCCGAGGTCACCGCCCGCGTGCAGGACCCGGCCACGGCCGCGCTGCTGATCGCCAAGGCGAGCCTGGCCGCCGAGCGCGGGGTCGGGCTGCGGCTCAACGAGGGCGGATTCCTCGGCGAGATCGACGAGGAGCTCTCCGCCGACGTGGTGACCGTGCTCGGCAACTTCATCGACAACGCCCTCGACGCGCTGGAGTCCACGCGCGACGCGTGGATCGAGGTGGAGCTGCGGCAGAACGACGAGATCACCGTCGTGGTGCGCGATTCCGGTCCGGGTGTGGCTCCGGAGATCGTCGAGGAGGTGTTCCGGCACGGCTTCACCACCAAGGCGGCGCGCGGTGGTGAGCGCGGGCTGGGCCTGGCGCTGACCAGGCAGATCTGCCGCAGGCGCGGCGGATCGGTGGAGGTGCACAACGCCGACGGCGCGGTGTTCACCGCGCGGCTGCCGTGGGAGGGAGCATGATCAGAGTTCTGGTGGTCGACGACGACTTCATGGTCGCCAAGGTCCACAGCGGGTACGTGTCGCGGGTGGACGGCTTCGAGGTCGTCGGCGTGGCGCACACCGGAGCCGACGCGGTCGTCGCCGCCGACGAGCTGCGCCCGGACCTGGTGCTGCTGGACATCTACCTGCCCGACATCGACGGCATGTCCGTGCTGCGCCAGCTGCGCGGCCGTCCGTCCGCCGACCCGGACGTCATCGTGATCACCGCTGCGCGCGACCTGGACACCGTCCGGGGCGCGATCCACGGCGGGGCGCTGCACTACCTGATCAAACCGTTCAGCTACGAGGCGCTGCGGGAGCGCCTCGAGAGCTTCCGCTCGCTGCACCGCACCCTCGCCGACCTCCCCGGCGACGCGCCCGCCGCCCAGCAGGACGTCGACCGCCTCTTCGGCACCCGCGCCCGGGGCGTCACGCCGCCGAAGGGCCTTTCCTCCGAAACCTCGCGCGTGGTCGAGGACATCCTCCGCGACCGCTCCGCCGCAGGCGGCGACCTCTCCGCGACCGAGTGCGCCGACGCCACCGAGATCTCCAGGGTCAGCGCCCGAAAGTACCTGGAGCACTTCGTCGAGTCCGGCAGAGCCGAAGTACGCCTCCGCTACGGAGGAACAGGCCGCCCAGAACGCCGCTACCGCTGGCTCTGACACCCCACCGAGATCTCCGATTTCAGTGGAAATCCGGTCCCAGATTTCCACTGAAACCCGGTACCCGACTTCCACTGAAATCGGGAACTTCGGTCGGGGCGGGTCTGGTCTAGTGCGGGGAGAAGGTCACCGGGAGGGAGGTGAGGCCTCGCATCAGTACTGATGGGCGCCAGGTGAGGTCTTCGGGGTGGACGCCGAGGTTCGTGTCCGGGAGGCGGTCGAGGAGGACTTCGATGCCCGTGGTGGTGATGGTGCGGGCGATCTCCTGGGCCGGGTAGGGGCAGCCGTGCTCGCCGTGGCTGAACGACAGGTGCGCGTGGTTGCCGGTGGCGCCCTCGTGTCCGTGGGGCCGGACCTGCGGATCGGCGTTGGCCGCCGCCAGGCCCAGGACCAGCAGATCTCCCGCCCGGATGGGTTTCCCGCCGAGTTGGACGTCCTGGGTCGCCCAGCGGCCCACGTGGTTCTGGATCGGGGTGTCCTCCCAGAGGACCTCGTTGAGCGCGTGCCCGACGCTGCGGCGCCCACCCGCGAAGTCGACGGCGAAGCGGGGTTCGGTGAGCATCAGCCGCAGCGCGTTGCCCATCCAGTCCGATGTGGTCAGATGCGCCTTGCCGAGGGTGATGAACAGGTCCGCGGCGATCTCGTCCTCGGTGAAGCCGATCGGGTGCTTCACCAGGTGGGACACCAGGTCCCCGGCCGGTCTCGCGCGTCGCTCGCGGACCAGCCGCAGCATCCGGGCGACCGTGCGCTCGTGCGCGCGCACCGCTTCCTCGCCCTCCTGCCCGGACAGCGCGACGTCGTGGGTGAGCATCGGGGCCTCGTCGTCGGCCAGCCCGTAGATCTTGGCCATCGCCAGCAGCGGGATCTGGTGGGTGTACTCCACGACGAGGTCGGCGAAGCCGCGACCGGCGAACCGGTCGATCAGCGTGTCGCAGATCCGTTCCACCGCAGCGGAGAGCTCGAACTGGTCCACTGCGTCCAGTGCTTCGCGCACGGCGGCGCCGCGGGTGCGGTGCTCGTCGACGTCGGCCAGCAGCGCCGACGGCCGGGGTTCGACGTAGGCGCGCAGCGACCAGTTCTCCGGGACGATGTGCCAGCGGTTCCAGCGCCGCGGGTCACGGCCGAACAGCTCGGGATTGCCCACCACGTAGTGCAGTTCGCGGTAGCCGAGCACGCACCAGGCCGGGACGCCGCCCTCCAGCTGCACGGGTGCCACCGGCCCGTGGTCGCGCCGCAGCTGCCGGTACACCGCGGCCGGGTCGCGCTGGAAACGCGCGCCGTAGAAGGGAGTCGTGCTCACGTGCGGGTCCATCACAGACCCCGGGCCAGCGACATCTCGTGCAGGTGCTCCACCAGTCGCACCAGCACCTCCTTGCTGGACTCCCGGTCCCGGGCGTCGCAGTCGAGCATCGGCACCTCGCCGGGCAGGTCCAGCGCGTCGCGCACCTGCTCCAGGCCGTGCTTGGGAACGCCGAAGTTGTTGCGCGCCACGACGAACGGCGTTCCCTGCTCCTCCAGCCGGTCGATGGCGTACCAGCAGTCGGCGATGCGGCGGGAGTCCACCAGCACGACCGCGCCGAGGCAGCCGCTGAACAGCTGGTCCCAGATGAACCAGAACCGCTCCTGCCCCGGCGCGCCGAACAGGTACAGCACCATCCGCTCGTTGAGGGTGATGCGGCCGAAGTCGAAGGCCACCGTGGTGGTGGTCTTGGCGCCCACGCCGGCGGTGGAGTCCACGCCGACGCTGGCGGTGGTCATGGTCTCCTCGGTGTTCAGCGGCCGGATCTCGCTGACCGAGCGCACCATGGTGGTCTTGCCGACCGCGAAGCCGCCGATGATGACGATCTTCAACCCGTCGGACGCGGTGCGCAGCAACGGGATTCGGTCAGATGTTGCGAAGTCCAACGAGCACCTGCTTGAGGAAATCGGGAGTCGGGATCTCCGACGGGTCGCGCCGGGCGGAGGGGTGTCGTGCGGTGATCTTGCCCCTCGCGTGGAGATCACCGAGCAGGATGCGCACGACGCTCACCGGGAGCCGGAGTTCGGCGGAGAGCTCGACCACCGAGATCGGTTGGCGGCTGAGCCGCAGGATGGCGGCGTGCTCCGACTGCATGCCCGGGGTCGCTTCGCCCTCGGCGACCACCAGGGTCACCGAGTCGAAGGCGTCGTCGGCGGGACGGGTGCGGCCGCCGGTGACGATGTAGAGCCGGTCCGGGTTCTCGTCGTCGAGCAGCCGCCTGGTCATGAGACCTCGACCCGGTTCGGACTCCGCAGGTGCTCGCCGATCTGCTCGACGAGCTCGTTCATGTTGTGGCCGACGATGCCCACGTCGGTCTCGTCGGAGGCCAGGACCGCCAGGTGCGCGCCGAACCCGGCCTCGACGATGCACAGCACGCCGCCGTAGAACTCGGTCATGGACTGGCGCACTCCCCCGCTGCCGTCGCCGAACTCCACCGACGCGCCGTAGGACAGGCTCTGGATCCCGGAGGCGATGGCCGAGAGCTGGTCGGCCTGGTCGGCGCTCAGTCCGGCGGTGTGGCAGAGCTTGAGGCCGTCCTTGGACAGCACCAGCGCGTGTCTGCTGCCGGGGGTGTTCTGCAGCAGGTTCTCCAGCATCCAGTCGAGTTCGCGGGTGTCGATGGTCATCGCGGTTGCGGGACGGCGGGCGGGGTGACCCGCTGTCCCACACCTCCAATCGGGGTCTTCGGGGGCATCATCGGGGTTCCTCGTCCGAAGTGGACGAGTCGTCGCGGCGGGACTTGGAGAACGCGCCGAAGCGCGAGCCCGCGTCGGGCCGCTTGCTCTCGGCCTGCCTGGGGGCGGGGGCCGAGCGCGCTGAGGTGAGGGTTCGTCCCCGGCGGCGCTTGGGGAGCTCGCCGGGTTCGGTCGTTTCGGTCTCGGTGTCGGCGTGCGCGTCGAGGGTCGGCTTGGCCGGCTCCTCCGCGGGAGGCTCGCTGTCCTGCCGCGGCTGGGTGATCAGCTTGTGCGGGATCATCACGACCACGCCGGTCCCGCCGCGCGCCGAAGCGCGGAAGGACACCGACAGCTCGTGCTTGCGGGCCAGGCACCCGACCACGGCCAGGCCGAGTCGGCTGCCGGAGATCTCGGCGAGGTCCAGCGGGGTGTCGGACACCGCCTGCTCCGCGCGGGCCAGCGCGGCGTCGCCCATCGCCAGTCCGCTGTCCTCAACGGTCACGACCACACCGCTGTGGACCTCTTCGACGTAGACGTGCACCTCCTCGGTGGGCGGCGAGAACTTGGTGGCGTTGTCCATGATCTCGGCCAGCGCGTGCATCACGCCCTCGGCCGCGTAGCCGACGACGGCGACGGTGCTGGTGGAGTGCAAGCGGATTCGCTGGTACGAGCTGATCCGGCCCATCGCGCCGCGCAGGACGCTCTCCATCACGATCGGCTTGGTCCAGCGCCTGCCGCTGCGCGCTCCGGTGAGCACCGCGATGCTGTCGGCGAGACGGCCGGCCTGCGCGGTGCTGTGGTCGAGCTTGAGCAGGTCGGTGAGGACGTCTTCGGATTCGTGCCTGCCCTCCATCTCGCGGAGGTCGGCGAGCATCCCGGTGGCCAGCGCCTGAACCCGTCCTGCGGCGTTGGCGCACGTCGACAGCGCGGCGGCGCGCATCTTCTCGCTGGTGGCCAGTTCTTTGGTCATGGCCTTGATGACGCGCCGGTGGGGAACGCTGAATCCCTGCTTGTGCTCCTTGACCGCTTCCTCGGAGGTGACTCCCGCGCGCAGCTGCCGAGCCACGCCGGGCAGGGCCTCGTCGGCCAGCCGCACCATGTCGCTGTTCATGCTGGCCGCGGCGAGGCGGTAGTGCCGGGTCATCTGCACGCCGCGAACGGCCCCGGCGACGGCGACCGACAGCGCGAGGACGAGCATCGCGCCGATCACGGCGACGGACCCCGCGCCCGCGGGCGCTTGGAGGACGGCCCAGAGGAAGATCGCGCCGGAGATGACGAGGGTGAGCACGAACGCGACGACAGCCGGAATCCGGTAGGGGAACTCTCCGCGCGGTTGCAGCTGGGTCTCGGTCGACATCAACGGTTCCTCATCGCCGGATGCGGGGTCGGGCTCGCTTTGGGCACGTTGGTACGCGACGCAGATAGTAACGGAGAGCATACAGCCGATGACTCTCTTTTGGGTGATACTCGCCTCACTGTGCCAACCAGCTCGTCATTCGATCTTCATCCGGAGCTGACCCTGCCGGTTATGCACGTAGTTTTTTCGGTTTTTTCACAAAAGCGGAGATGCTTTTTCGCGCCGTCCCGGAACTCGGTCGCCACCATTCGCAGATCTTTCGCACTACTCCATAGAGGTGACGCTGCGTCACTACGCTGGGGATTTTTCACCTGATCAGTGCGGGCACCTATCACTACGCTACGCAGCAGCAAAGTCACTCGCAGACACATTGGCGGACCGACCGATGATCACCAGGACCCTCGACCTGGACCGTCCGAGCGACGCTCGTGTGCACGACTACCTGCTCGGCGGCGGCAGCAACTTCGCCGCCGACCGCGCGCTGGCCCGGCGCATCCTCGCGCAGGCTCCCTACGCCAGGTTGGAGGCCCTGGCCGCGCGCAACTGCCTGCGGCGGATGATGCGCACCTGCCTCGACCAGGGCGTCCAGCAGTTCCTGGACCTCGGCTCGGGCATCCCCATCGCAGGCAGCCCGCACGAGATCGCCGCCGAGGCGGACCCCGCCGCGCGCGTGGTCTACGTCGACAACGAGCAGATCGCGGCCACCCAGGGTCAGCTGCTGCTCGCCGGGAGCGCGACCGCGGCGATGGTGCACGCCGACGTCCGCGATCCGGAATCCGTCCTGGCCGCCGAGGAAACGCGGCGGCTGCTGGACTTCGACCAGCCGGTGGCCGTGCTGATGCTCGGCGTGCTGCACCAGTTCGGCGAGCACCACCAGCCGGCCGAGGTGATCCGCCACTACACCGGCGCGCTGGCCCCCGGCTCGCTGCTGGCGCTGTCGCACTTCACCGACGAGTTCGCGCCCAAACCGGCGCACGACATCCTCGCGGTGCTGCCCGACTGCCCGCCCCCCGCCATGCGCGACCGCGCCACCGTGCTGTCCTTCCTCGGCGATGCCGAACCGCTGGAGCCCGGCGCGGTGCCGGTCGCCGACTGGCGGCCCGAACCGGGCGACGCCGACCTGCGCACGCCCGAGCCGCTGAGCTTCGCGCTGCTGGCCCGCACCGCACCCACGCCCCCACCTCACCCGAACAGCTCAGGCATCTAGACTGTTCGCCCAGATTCACACTTCTACCAGCAGAGAATGCGGACGGACCGACCTTGAGGTAGCGAGCGTGCAAGAACTGACCGCTACGCGCGCGAGAAGCGCCCCGCAGCGGAGCACCCGGAAAGTCAGCTGGGACGCCGTGCGTACCGGATGCGTGGTTCTGGTGATGATCTACCACGCGACCCACATGAGCCGAGTGACCCATCCCGAGCTCTCCCCGCGCACCCTCGTCTTCCCGTACCAGGTCGGCGCGAGCATGCTGCTGGTGATCTCGGCCTACTTCGCCGCGGCCACCATCGGACGCGGCAGCCTGCGGCGCTACTGGTGGAAGCGGATGGCGCGCCTCCTCCCGCCCTTCGTCGGCGCGGTGGTGCTGATCTGGCTGGTCCTGCGCTTCCTGCGCCCGCCCAGCTGGGTGGAACCGAACGGCCGGGACATCGTCGGCCATCTGCTGATGCTGTGGAACTGGAAGCCGTCGGTCTACGCCTTCCTCGACGGTTCACATTGGACGGTCCCGCTGCAGCTGCTGGGATTCACCTTCGCCGCAGTGCTCTACGCCACCAAGCTGGGCCACGGCAACAAGATCGTCTGGGTTCTGTGGACGGCGGTGCTGCTGCCGCTCGCGCAGTGGCACATCCGCATCTCCGGAGCGCCGGAGACCTACCGGATGCTCGTGGACGGTTTCGGCGCGCACCGCTGGCACCTGTTCGCGGCCGGGGTGGCGATCTGGATGGTCTCCACCGGGCGCCTCTCGCGCGGGCACTTCGCGCTGCTGCTGGGCGGCTGCATGTTCGCCCAGGCCATGCACAACTACATCCGGCTGCCCGACGGGCAGCTCGACTGCGACTGGGGATCCTCCCTCGGCATGTGGCTGGGAATGCTGCTGCTGACCCTGGTGGCGTGCGGCCCGGACTGGAAGCTGCCGCCGGCGCTGGCGCGCGGCGTGACCTGGTTCGCCGGGATCTCCTACGGCGTGTTCCTCAGCCACCAGACCATCGGCTACGTCCTGCTGCACTACCTGGACACCAACGGTGTGCCGCCGCTGGTGCAGACGCTGGCGTTCCTGGCCACCGGCACGGCCGTGGGCTGGGCGCTGACCAGGACGGTCGAACGCCCGGCCCACGACTTCCTGATGCGCTTCTACGACCGGACGGTCGCAGATCAGCGCGGGTGACGCTCCACCGGCTGGTGGTCGATGCCGGTGCTGCGCAGCGCGGGGACGTCGACCCCGGCCCAGCGGCGAACCGTGGCCTCGGCCTGGGCTCGCTGGTCGGCGGGCAGTCCGGCGATCTTGGCGCCGTGGTTGGCGCCCGGGACCAGGTAGGAGTGCGAGTCGCCGCGGCCAGGTTCGAAGGGCTCGGCGCTCCACGGGTCGTTCTGGCCGTTGACGAACATCAGCTCCGAGCCCTGGCTGCGGACCCAGGTGTCGACCTCGCGCATCACCCCCGGCTCGAACTCCATGGGAATCTCCCGAGGCACCAGGTTGCGCGGCTGGCTGAGCTCGCGGTGGTGCAGCAGGTCCGCCAGCGGTTCGTCGGAGACGCCGGGCCAGCCCAGCTGGGTTCCCGCCTGGTAGTAGTACGGCGTGTAGGGCTCCATGCCCTGATCGGTGTAGAAGGCGAACTCGACGGTCTCGTCCAGGAACCGGTAGATCTCGTCGGTGCTCGCGGTGGGCGCCGGAACCTGCCCGCACTCCTGCTGACCGCGGTACTGCCAGAAGCTCCACGGCGCGTCGAGCACGACCAGCTCCAGGCCCCGATCGATGTCGCCGATGATCCGGTCGAAGGTCATGCCCTGCGAGTCGGCGAACGACTGGAACCTGGCGATCATCTCGGGCCTGCGGATCAGGGCCTCGCGCTGAACGGCGGTCAGCGCCTCGCGGCAGGCTGGATCGGTACCGACTGAAGAGAGGAACCGGTCGTAGGCGTCGCGATCGTTGTCGACATCGTTCGGTGCGACGTACGCAACGGTTCCGTCCACGTCGTCCGGGTAGAAGTGGCGGTGGTACACCGCCGTCATGCCGCCCTTGCTCGCACCCGTGGTGATCCACTGCCGGTCGTAGATGCCGCGCAGCGCCGAGATGACCTCGTGCTCATCGGTGGCGGCCTGCCAGATGTCGAGATCGTTCCAGTCGGCGGGTTCCGGGCGCGACGGGGTGAAGAAGCGGTGCTCCAGGTTCACCTGGTTGCCGTCGACCAGCTGCGTCGGCTCGGTGCGGTTGGTGCTGGTCGGAAGCCCGTAGCCGGTGGTGTAGAGGACCGTGGGCCGACTGGGGTCGCGGTGCAGCAGGGTGAGGCGCTGCTCGAAGGAACCGGCGTCCGGGTGCCGGTGATCGGCCGGCTGGGTGAAGGTCAGGTCGAACAACCGGAAGCCTGGTTCGGTGGGCCGCTCTCCCACCACCGTCATCCCCGGCAACTCCTCCAGCCGCTGGGCCAGGTCTTCCGGCGGAGCAGCCCCCGCAGGCATCCCGACCAGCAACATCGCGCAGGCCACGGCGATGGTTCCCCATCCGCGCCAGTTCATCCGACCTCCCGGTGAGCACAACGATCGGAGCAATCTAGCCAGCCGAGCGGATCACCGGGAAGCGCGGGGCGAGTTCTCGACACCTCCCCCGGACGCAGCAGCGGGCCGCCCGCCGAACACCAGGCGGGCGGCCCACGTGCTGAGGCCGATCGATCAGACGGTGGCTTCTGCCTCCTGCGGCAGCGTCTCCTCGTCGCGCTGCTTCGGCACCTCGACGTCCGAGTCTCCATTGTGGACGGTCTCGGCGACGTACGCGTCCGAAGCCTCGGTGTCGGAACCGCTCTCGGTGGCCACCAGGAACGGCTCGGCGCTGCCCAGGATCCGCTGCGCGTTGCGCACCTGCTCAGCGAGCTGCTGGCGGGTCTTGTGCATCGTCGCCGAGTACTCGTCGGCGCGCAGGATCCGGCGCTCGCCCTCGGCCGTGGCCTCGCGGACGCGACGCTGAGCTTCCTCGCGGCTGGCCTGCTCGCGCTCGGCGAGGATGCGCATGGCCTCGTCGCGGCGGGCGGACATGGAGGTCTCGAAGTCGTGCTCCACCTGGACGCGGCGCTCTTCGGCCTCCGCGTCGAGCTGCCTGCGCTGCTGCTCGGCCTCCTTGGCCATCGCCTGCACCTCGGAACGGGTGCGCGCGATCAGCTCGTTGCGCTGCTCCTCGGACTGGCGGCGCCACTCATCGGCCTCGGAGACCAGCTTCTCGTAGCGGTTGCGCAGCTCGGCCGCGGCCTGCTCGGAGCGGGCCCACTCGTGCTCGGAGGCCGCCTGAGCGCTGGCCACGATCTCCTTGGCCTCGTCCTCTGCCAGCCGGACCATGCGGCGCATCCGGTCGGACAGCGCGTCCAGGGAAATCGGCTCCTGCGCCTGCGCGTCGAGCTCCTGCTTGAGCTCCTCGACCTGGGCGCGAGCCTGGTCGAGCTGCGCGGACAGTTCGTTGACCTGGCTTAACGCCGAATCCCTGTCCTCGGTGACCAGGCGCAGCTCGGCCTCGGTCTGCTGGATGTAGAACTTCACCTGCGAGCGACGGTATCCGTACCAGACGGTGTCGAAATCCGCCTTCAGCGGTACCAGTTCGCGGTCTTCGTTGTGCCCCACGGTCTCACCCCACCTGAGTTGATCAATTTTGCTGGGAGCGAGCCACGCCCCGACGCGGCAAGTCCGTGCCCGCACCGGTGATTCATCCGTTGATGCGCCCGCCGGGCCGAAAACCGACAACTTCGACGACATCACCGACACCGATGCCACGGATCGCTATGCCTACATCTTCCTCGCAAACAGCATTGAGATCAACTGCCCTGATTCCAGTGCAATCCAACGGACATCCGATGTTGACCGTCCGGACACCCGCCCTGAAATGCCTGTTGAAATCAGGTTTTCGCGCCCGGCTGCAGCATCCGCCGAAAAGTCATCTCGATTTCGTCTCGGCTCGGCACCGATTCCCGGACGATCCCCTGCAGCTGCCAACCGCAGAACAGCACGGACAGGGCTCGGCCGGTCGCCTCGTCGGTGTAGGAGGCGAACAGCTCGGCCAACCACGTGTCCCACTCCTGGCTCACCTGGCGCAAGGCCGGTTTGTGCAGCGCGGCGATGTAGAGCTGGTGCTCCACGGCCGTCTGCGCGCGGGCGGGCCCGAGGTAGTGCAGCACCAGGTCGGTCAGCGCCTGAGCGAGGTCGCTGCCCGGCTCCAGGCCGGCGGCCCACTTCCGCATGTGCTCGACGTCGTCCTCGGCCGCCTGCCGCAGGGCGCTTGCGAGCAGGTCATCGAGGGTCGCGAAGTAGTAGGTGGTGGATCCGAGCGGGACACCCGCGGCAGCCGCCACGCTGCGGTGCGTGAGCTTCTCGACGCCGCGTTCGGCGACCACCTCGATCGCGGCGCGCGCGATGCGCTCGCGGCGATCGGGGTCCTTGCGGCGAGCGGGCGGCGCGGGCTGGGTGCTCGACATGCGCTCGGTGTTCCTCCCCTGTCACAGCGCGTGAACGTTCTTCGGCATCCGGGTGGCGAACCGATTCGGGGGGTGGGGTGATCGGCCCGCATCCGGAGATCCAGCTTGCCACGTCCGCCCCGATCGCGATGCGGTCCACGTCACCGACCAGGCGTTTGACCAGTTCAACGCGCATTTTTCCACGAGTTCGACCAATCCTGAACACTCGATGATGTACAGGTGTACATGCCTGGTGTTAGTGTCTTCTCCCGGCACCGCAGCCAATGGACGTGCGCGATGCGGAAATGCGTCGTGCGAATTGGACGAGAACACGCCAGATAGCCACCGAATGGACCGCCAGGAGGTGAATTCGGAGAACGAATCGCGCCCATGAGGGGCGCAATTCGGCGAATTGCTCCGCATCATCCGGTGCGGATTCGTGTGGCGATGAATCGGCGTCCGCCGCATTGTGAACCAGCAGCCTCTCGCGAGGCGTGTTCACGATGGCCGCGAACGCGGACAAACGAGCGACAAACGGGGAAGAGTCATGCCGCAAGCAGACAATTCGGCAGCCACGCTGTTCATCGACGGCAAGTGGGTCCCGGCCGCCGACGGCCGCACCCGGCAGATCCACTGCCCCGCCGACGGAAAGCTGGTCGCCACCGTCTCCGAGGGCGGCCGCGCCGAGGCCGAGCAGGCCATCGCCGCCGCGCGCCGGGTCTTCGACGAGGGCGTCTGGTCGACCAGCTCGGCCTGGGACCGAGGTGATCTGCTGCTGCGCGTCGCCGACATCCTCGTCCGCGACAAGGACGAGTTCGCCCGCGCCGAATCGCTCGACACCGGCAAGCGCCTGGTCGAGAGCGAGTACGACATGGACGACATCGCCGCGTGCTTCCGCTACTTCGGCAAGATCGCGGGCACCGACGCGGGCAGCCTCGTCGACACCGGCACCCCGGACGCCATCAGCCGCGTGCAGTACGAGCCCGTCGGCGTCTGCGGGATGATCACCCCCTGGAACTTCCCGCTGCTGCAGGTCGCCTGGAAGGTCGCGCCGGCCATCGCCGCGGGCGACACCTTCATCCTCAAGCCCAGCGAGCTGACCCCGGCCACCGCGATCCTGCTGATGCGCGCCCTGGAGGAAGCCGGACTGCCCGCCGGCGTCGGGAACCTGGTGCTGGGCACCGGTGCCGAGGTCGGTTCGGTGCTCGCCGAGCACCCCAACGTCGACCTGATCTCCTTCACCGGTGGTCTGCTCACCGGCCGCAAGATCTCCGCGATGGCCGCGCCGACCGTCAAGAAGGTCGCCCTGGAGCTCGGCGGCAAGAACCCCAACGTGGTCTTCGCCGACGCCGACTTCGACACCGCCGTGGACTTCGCGCTGACCGCGATCTTCCTGCACTCCGGCCAGGTCTGCTCCGCGGGCGCCCGCCTGATCGTGCAGGACGAGCTGCACGACGCGCTGGTCGACGAGATCGTGCGCCGCGCCGAGCAGATCCGCATCGGCGGCCCGTTCGACGACGACGCCGAGACCGGCCCGCTGATCTCCGCCGCGCACCTGCAGAAGGTCGACGACTACGTCGCCCAGTCGGTCTCCGAGGGCGCGGTGCTGCGCACCGGCGGCAAGCGCCCCGAGGGCGAGCGCTACGCCGACGGGCACTACTACCTGCCCACGGTTCTCGACGAGGTGAAGCAGGGAACCCATGCGGTCAACGAGGAATCGTTCGGCCCGGTGCTGACCGTCGAGCGCTTCACCGACGAGGACGACGCGATCCGCATCGCCAACGACACCCACTACGGCCTGGCGGGCGCGGTGTTCACCGGCGACCCGGCCAAGGCGCAGCGCGTGGCCAACCGGCTGCGGCACGGCACCGTCTGGATCAACGACTTCCACCCCTACCTCCCGCAGGCCGAGTGGGGTGGTTTCAAGCAGTCCGGCATCGGACGCGAACTCGGCCGGGCAGGTCTCGGCGAGTACCAGGAGGCCAAGCACGTCTACCAGAACCTGCGGCCCGGTCCGCAGAACTGGTTCTCCTCGAAGTAAGGAAGGAATCTTGTGCCGGTGCGGTGGCCGGACGCGCCACCGCACCGCCCGCAGACCGACTGCGGGAAGCGGGATTTCGCGCTAAGCAAACAACCAACCCGCGTCGCCGCTCCTGCCATCCGGCGGGAGAGGTCGGCCGGGGAAGGAGTTCGGGGCATGAGCGCGCCCACTAATCACGACGCCGAGCTCAACGAGTTCGGGTACACCAACAAGCTGAAGAGAAGCCTGGGAAGTTTCCACACCTTCGCCGCAGGCATCAGCTACATCTCGGTGCTCACCGGCGCCTTCCAACTGTCGTACTTCGGCATCGGTTTCGGCGGACCCGCCTACGTGTGGTCCTGGCCGATCGTGTTCCTGGGGCAGTTGCTGGTGGCGTTGAGTTTCGCCGAGCTGGCATCGCGTTATCCGATCGCCGGTTCCATCTACAACTGGGCCAAGAAGCTCGGTGGTCCCCACGTCGGCTGGCTGGCCGGCTGGATGATGCTGCTGGCCTCGATCGTGTCGATCTCGGCCACCGCGCTGGCCTACCAGAACACCCTGCCGCAGATCTGGTCCGGCTTCCAGCTGGTCGGTGACGGCTCCGGCGCCACCGACTCCGCCGTCAACGCGGTGCTGCTGGCGCTGGTGCTGATCCTGTTCACCACGCTGGTCAACGCCTACGGCGTGAAGCTGATGGCGCAGATCAACTCCACCGGTGTGTTCATCGAGCTGGCGGCGGCGGTGCTGCTGATCATCGCGCTGGCGCTGGTCGTGGTGAACCCGCCGACGGTCGTCCTCGACACCAACGGCACCGAGGCCGCCTACGGCGGCAGCTACCTGAGCGCCTTCCTGGTCGCCGGTATCGCCTCGTCCTACGTCATGTACGGCTTCGACACCGCCGCCTCGCTCGGCGAGGAGTCGATCGACCCGCACAAGAACGCGCCGCGCGCCATCCTGCGTGCGCTGATCGCCTCGTTCATCCTCGGCGGTCTGATCCTGCTGTTCGGCATGATGGCCACCCGCGACTTCAGCGCCCCGGAGCTGGCCGAATCCGGTCTGCAGTTCGTCCTCAGCGACGCGCTCGGCCCGTTCGTCGGCCGACTGTTCCTGCTGGCGATCTTCGTGGCGATCACCGTGTGCGTGCTGGCCGTGCACACCGCCGCGATCCGCATCATGTTCGCCATGGCCCGCGACAACGCGCTGCCCGCGGGCAAGCTGCTGGCCCGGGTGAGCCCGCGCTTCCAGACCCCGGTCGCCCCGGCGGTGTTCATCGGTGTCGTCGCGGTCGTGCTGCTGCTGGTCAACATCGGTCAGCCGCAGATCTTCACCGCCATCACCTCGCTGGCGATCATCCTGATCTACATCTCCTACCTGCTGGTGACGATCCCGATGCTGGTCGCGCGCCTGCGCGGCAAGTGGAAGTCGACCAAGGAGGAGGGCCGCTTCAGCCTCGGCAAGCTCGGCCTGCCGATCAACGTCCTGGCCGTGCTGTGGGGCCTCGGGATGTCGATCAACCTCGCGTGGCCGCGCAAGGACGTCTACAACGCCGAACCGCCGTACCACTGGTACCTGCAGTACAGCTCGGTGCTGTTCGTCGGGATCGCGGCCGTGGGCGGATTCGCCTACTACTGGTTCATCCAGCGGCACAAGCTGGGTGTGCTCGCCGACCACGCGGTGTCCGAGAAGGACTCCGAAGGCGACGAGAAGACCTCCCTCGTCTGAGTTCTGAAAGGAATGACCATGACCGATCAGTTCGACTACGTCGTGGTGGGCGGCGGTAGCGCGGGTGCGGCGGTCGCGGCGCGGCTGTCGGAGGACCCCGGCACCACCGTGTGCCTGCTCGAAGCCGGCCCGTCCGACGTCGGCGACAGCAACATCCTCGAGCTCAAGAAGTGGATGGCGCTGCTGGAGTCCGGTTACGACTGGGACTACCTGATCGAGCCGCAGGAGAACGGCAACTCGTTCATGCGGCACGCCCGTGCCCGCGTGCTGGGCGGCTGCTCCTCGCACAACTCCTGCATCGCGTTCTGGGCGCCCGCCGAGGACCTCGACGAGTGGGAGTCGATGGGCCTGCCGGGCTGGGGCTCGGCGGACATGTTCCCGCTGTACAAGCGGCTGGAGACCAACGACGGACCGGGTGACCACCACGGCCGCAGCGGTCCGGTGACCATCCGCTCGGTCCCGCCGAAGGACCCGACCGGTGCCGCGCTGCTGGAAGCCTGCGAGCAGCAGGGCATTCCGACCACCGAGTTCAACTCCGGCAAGACCGTCACCCACGGCGCCAACTGGTTCCAGATCAACGCCAAGCAGGACGGCACCCGTTCCTCGTCGTCGGTGTCCTACCTGCACCCGATCATGGACCGGCCGAACCTGGAGATCCGCACCAACGCCTGGGCCAAGAAGGTCACCTTCGACGGCACCCGCGCCACCGGTGTGGAGTACCTCAGCGACGACCTCATCCACTCGCGGACGATCACCGCCCGCAAGGAGGTCGTGCTGTCCACCGGTGCGATCGACACGCCGAAGCTGCTGATGCTCTCGGGCATCGGACCGGCCGAGCACCTGCGCGAGTTCGGCATCGACGTGCTGGTCGACTCCCCCGGCGTCGGTTCCACCCTGGAGGACCACCCCGAGGGCGTGATCAGCTGGGAGGCCAAGAAGCCGATGGTGGAGGACTCCACCCAGTGGTGGGAGATCGGCATCTTCACCCGGACCGAGGACGGACTGGACCGCCCGGACCTGATGTTCCACTACGGTTCGGTGCCGTTCGACATGCACACCGTGCGGCAGGGCTACCCGTCGTCGGAGAACTCCTTCTGCCTGACCCCGAACGTTACCCGCGCGCGCTCCACCGGAACGGTTCGGTTGCGCAGCAAGGACTTCCGGGACAAGGCCAAGGTGGACCCGAAGTACTTCACCGACCCGGAAGGTCACGACCTCCGCGTCATGACCGAGGGCATCAAGCTGGCCCGCAAGATCGTCGCGCAGTCGGCGATGCAGGAGTGGGCCGGCGAGGAGCTCTTCCCCGGCAAGGACGTGCAGACCGACGACGAGATCGCCGACTACATCAAGCGCACCCACAACACCGTCTACCACCCCGCCGGTTCGGTGAAGATGGGTGCTGCGGAAGACAACTCGAAGCCGCTGGACGCGCGCCTGCGCGTCAAGGGCGTGCAGGGCCTGCGCGTCGCCGACGCCTCGGTGATGCCGTTCCTGGTGGCGGTGAACCCCAACATCACCACCATGGCCATCGGCGAGAAGTGCTCCGACATGCTCAAGCAGGACAACGCCTGAGCGTTCACGAGGCGGGTGCCCTCCTCCTGCGAGGGCACCCGCACCCGAGCCCCTGAACCGCCCCGACACGGCCAGGTGCTCACCCCCTGGAAGTCCCTCCGGTCCCCCGTCCCGGAGGGACTTTCGCTTTCCCACCCCCAGCACGCTCCTGACCAGGCAGCACACGCCCGACCGCGTGGGGGGCGTTCGAATTTCGCGCGAAATTGGAAGCCGAAAGTTCCGCCTCGAACTTCGCGCGAAATTCGAAGGCCTCAGTCCGGGTAGCGCATGACGAGAGTGGCTGTGGTTGCGTCGTCCGGGGCTTCGTAGACGTGGGGGACCGTGGCGTCGAAGCGGATGTAGTCGCCGGGACCGAGGATCCGCGGGTCCGATTCCGGCCCGGTGACGAGGGTTCCGGTGTGGACGTGCAGCTGCTCGATGACCCTGGGGTGGTGCGCCGGGGAGGTGTAGCGGGTGCCCGCGCGGACGTGCAGCCGGTAGATCTCCAGGCGCGTCCGGCCGTCGTCGACGCTGTCCAGCAGCTCGACGTCGGCGGCGCGGCCCGAGATCTCGGGCCCGGCGGCGCGGTGGACGTGGAGAGCTCCCCCGTCTCGCGGCTCGGGTTCGGCGGCCAGGAGCCGACCGAGGGGCAGGCCGAGCACCGTCGCGAGGGCGTAGAGGGTTTCCAGGGTCGGGTTCCGGTTGCCCGCTTCGAGCTCGGAGAGCGTGCCCTTGCCGATGCCGGCCTGCCTGGCCACCTCCGACAGCGACAGGCCGCGGCGGGTGCGGGCCGCGCGCAGGTTCTCCCCGACGAGCTTGACCGGTTCCACGGGCACCTCCTAACATCCCCGATCGTTCCATATACAGAACGGACGGGTCTCGTGCAGTTGCGTCAGCGGATCCCCGCCGCACCGGTTTCCACCTTGGTAGCCGGGGCCATCACCACCTTGGTCGGGGTGGTGAGCTCGGCCGCCATCGTCTTCGAGGCCGCACGCGCGCTGGGAGCCACACCGGCCGAGATCTCCTCGTGGATCCTGGCACTGGGCATCGGCATCGGCGTCACGTCGATCGCGCTGTCGCTGCGCACCCGCGCGCCGATCGTGCTCGCCTGGTCGACCCCGGGCGCGGCACTGCTGGCGGCCAGCGGGCACGGGCTGTCGATGCCGGAGGCCGTCGGCGCGTTCCTGCTGGCCGCGACGTTGTCGCTGCTGGTCGGCGCGACCGGGCTGTTCGAGCGAGCGGTGAACCTGATCCCGCCGGCGATCGCAGCCGCGCTGCTGGGCGGTGTGCTGCTGCGGTTCGGGATCGACCTGTTCACCACGATGCGGGAGCAGTTCGCGCTGGTCGCGGCGATGCTCGTGGGCTACCTGCTGGGCAAGCGCTTCCTACCGCCCTACGCGGTGCTGATCGCGCTGGTCATCGGCGTGGCCGGGACCGCGTTCGGGGGCAGCCTGCGGGCTGGCGACATCGACCTGGCTCTGGCGACTCCGGTGTGGACGTGGCCGGACTTCTCGGTGCACTCGGTGGTCGGCATCGCCATCCCGCTGTTCGTGATCACCATGACCTCGCAGAACCTGCCCGGCGTCGTGACGCTGCGAACCCACGGCTACACCACGCCGATCTCGCCGGTGCTGTCGTGGACCGGTGCGGTGAACGTGCTGCTGGCTCCGCTGGGGTGCTTCGGCATCAACCTCGCGGCGATCACCGCTGCGCTGGCCATGGGCGAGGAGGTCCACTCCGATCCCGGACAGCGCTACAAGGCCGCGATCACCTCGGGTGCGCTGTACCTGGTCATCGCGGTGTTCGGTGCGACGTTGGCGAGCCTCATCGCGGCGTTCCCCGGCGCGTTGATCGCCGCGCTGGCCGGCATCGGCCTGCTGGACACGATCGGCGGGTCGATGGCCAAGGCCACCGCCGACACCGGCAGCCGCACCGCCGCGCTGATCGCCTTCCTGGTCACCGCCTCGGGCGTGACGGCGTTCGGCATCGCCTCGGTGTTCTGGGGTCTGATCGCCGGGATCGGCGCGCACCTGATCACGCGGAAGTAGTGGCGGGACGCCGTCGCGCCCCGCCACTCCCGGCATCAGCCGATCGTCGTCGTGGTCAGCGTCGGGTTGGGGTTCGGGAAGCACGCCGACGGGACGTCGACGTCACCGATGATCGAGGACACGACCGCCGTGAAGGTCAGCCCCGGGTCCTCGTAGCTGGTCCCGGCCAGCTTGGTTTCGATCGTCCCGGACTCACCCGCGGTGAGGTGCACGGTGATCGTGGGGAGCTCGAACTCGCTGCCACCGGCGATCGGGCCGTCGAGGTGCACCGTGGCGACGCCGTTCTCGACGTTGATGGTCGGCGGGTTGGGGCCCAGGTTCGAGCCACCGGCCAGTTCGGCCGAGACGTAGGTGGAGTTCGCCGGGATCGGGAGCCTCAGGTCGAAACCGCCGACCTCCTTGACGGTGTTGCCGTTGACCTCGCCCGGGATGGTGTTCACGGCCGGATCGACGACGACGTCGAAAGCCGCTCCGGGAGCAACGGTCTCGGGAGCGGAGACATCGGTGCTCTGCTGCAGGGTGAACTGCTGAGCGCCCGTCGGCGCATCACCGTTGCAGTCGAAGTTGATGTCGAAGGGGGCCGCCACCGCCTGCGGGGCGGCGGCGAGGGCTGCGGTTGCGGCGAAGGCGGCCGCGATCGCGGCGCGCCTTCCACTGAGGACGGACTTCATTGGCCTCTCCTGCACGATCGGTGGGAGTCGAAAAGTGCTGTCCGCGCGGCGAATTCGTAACCTACCGACGAGTAAATACCAGGTCAACGACGACGTTTTTGCCGGACTTACCACCTTTGACCCAGCGTCACCGGATTGAGCGAAACGAGTTCCCGCAACCGCCACCTCGACGAGCGTCACTGGCCTGACCAGCTCCGTTCGATCGGGATCAATCGGATGCCCGCTGACCCGCCGTGATCGCACGGCCTCCATCCGGGCGACCCGGACATCACCCTCGCGCCCGGGCCCGACCGGCCCCTCCGAACTGGGGCTAGCGCGACATACCGTCTAGTCGGTACGGTCCTGTCCATGGGTTCCAGTGCTGCCGGCCCGACCGTCCGCGCGGTCGTCTTCGACTACGGAGGTGTGCTGACCACACCCACCCGCGACTCGATCAACGCCTGGTTGACCGAGGAGCGGATCCGCCCGGAGCTGTTCTCCGCCGCGCTCAAGGAGTGGCTCTCCCGCCACGCGCCCGCGGGCACGCCCGTGCACCTGCTGGAGACCGGTGAGCTCGACGCCGACGGCTTCAACAAGGCCATGGCGGCCCGGCTGCGCACCCTCGACGATGAGCCCGTCGCACCCGATGACCTGCTCGGACGCCTCTTCGCGCGGATGCGCCCGGAACCGGCCATGCTGGATCTGGTGCGAGGACTGCGCGAGCGCGGAATCCGCACCGCACTGCTGTCCAACAGCTGGGGGAACATCGACGCCTACCCGTGGGAGCAGCTGACGGGCCTGTTCGAGTCCACCGTCCTCTCCGGCCAGGTCGGGCTGCGAAAACCCGACCCGAGCATCTACCGGATGAGCCTGGACGAGCTCGGCCTGCCCGCCGAGCAGACCGCCTTCGTCGACGACGGCGCGCCGAACGTCGACGCCGCCCGCGCCCTGGGCATGCACGCCGTGCTGCACACCGGCCCGGCGGAGACCCGAACCCGGCTGGCCGAACTGCTGCCGACCGGATCCGTACCGCAAGACGAGGAGACCAGGTGAACGCACCCGAGCCCGACGAGCTGCCCGGCCTCGACCTGCACAGGTTGCGGGCGTACCTCGACGTCGAGATGCCCGGCATGGTCACCGGCGAGCTCACCGGCGAGCTGGTGCAGGGCGGCCGCTCGAACCTGACCTACATCGTCGGCGACGGCACCCGCGAATGGGTCGTGCGCCGCCCCCCGCTGGGTCACGTGCTGGCCACAGCGCACGACATGAGCCGCGAGCACCGGATGCTCACCGCCCTGGCCACCACCCGCGTGCCGGTGCCGCGCACCGAGCTGCTGTGCCAGGACGAGGAGGTGCTGGGCGCCCCCTTCTACATCATGGAGTACGTGCGCGGCACCGTCTTCCGCTCGGCCGAGCAGACCGAGACGCTCGACGAGCAGCAGCGCCAGGACCTGTCCTTCCAGCTGATGGACGTGCTCGCCGACCTGCATTCCATCGACCCGGCCTCGGTGGGCCTGGCCGAGTTCGGCCGCCCGGAGGGCTTCCTGGAACGCCAGGTGCGCCGGTGGACCAAGCAGCTCAAGGCCTCCCACAGCCGCGAGGTCGAGGGCATCGACGAGCTCTCCCAGCGGCTGGCGGCTTCGGTGCCGACCAGCGGGCGCGTGGGCATCGTGCACGGCGACTACCGGCTGGACAACGTCATCGTCGGCGACGACCAGCGGATCAAGGCCGTGCTGGACTGGGAGATGGCCACCATCGGCGATCCGCTCACCGACCTCGGCCTGCTGGCCGTGTACTGGGAGGGCTTCAGCGGCCTGGAGAACAACCCGATCGCCAAGGGCGTCGGGCCGGAGTACGGGTTCCCCAGCGCCAAGCAGCTCTTCGCGCGTTACGCCGAGCGCAGCGAACTGGATCTGTCCGATGTGGACTGGTACCTCGCGTTCGGCTACTTCAAGATCGCGGTGATCCTGGAAGGGATCCACTACCGCTTCATCCACGACCAGACCGTCGGCGAGGGCTTCGAGCACGTCGGTGGCCTGGTCGCTCCGCTCGTCGCGCAGGGCCTGGCGACCCTCAAGGAGGCATGAGAGATGGATTTCGCGTTCGACGCACGGACCGAGGAGCTGCGCGGTCAGCTGCTGGAGTTCATGGACTCGCACATCTACCCGGCCGAGCCCGTGTTCGCCGAGCAGATGGACGAGGGACCGGATCGCTGGTCGGCGCACCCGCCGATCATGGAGGAGCTCAAGGCCGAAGCGCGCAAGCGCGGCCTGTGGAACCTCTTCCTGCCCGGTGAGCACGGTGCCGGGCTGACCAACCTGCAGTACGCGCCGCTGGCGGAGATCATGGGCCGTTCCGGTCAGCTGGCACCGGAGGCCACCAACTGCGCCGCACCGGACACCGGGAACATGGAGGTGCTGGCGCAGTTCGGCACCGACGCGCAGCGCAAGCAGTGGCTCCAGCCGCTGCTGGACGGCGAGATCCGCTCGGCGTTCTGCATGACCGAGCCCGACGTCGCCTCCTCCGACGCGACCAACATCGGCACCCGCATCACCCGCGACGGCGACCACTACGTCATCAACGGGCGCAAGTGGTTCTCCTCCGGCGCGATGAGCCCCCGCTGCAAGATCCTGATCGTGATGGGCAAGACCGACCCGGACGCCGAGCGGCACCGCCAGCAGAGCCAGGTGCTGGTGCCCAAGGACACCCCGGGCGTCGAGGTCAAGCGCGGCATGCACGTCTTCGGCTACGACGACGCCGACCACGGCGGTCACGCCGAGATCGTGTTCAACGACGTCCGGGTGCCGGTGGACAACGTCATCTCCGGTGAGGGCGAGGGCTTCGCGATCGCCCAGGCTCGGCTCGGTCCCGGCCGCATCCACCACTGCATGCGCGCCATCGGCATGGCCGAGCGGGCGCTGGAGCTGATGTGCCGGCGCACCTCAGAGCGCGTCGCGTTCGGCAAGCCGCTGGCCGAGCAGGGCGTGGTGCAGCACTGGATCGCCGAGTCCCGGGTGAAGATCGAGCAGGCCCGGCTGCTGGTGCTCAAGACCGCGTGGCTGATGGACACCGTCGGCAACCAGGGAGCGCACACCGAGATCCAGTCCATCAAGGTCGCCGTTCCCGAGGTGACGACCTGGGTCGTCGACCGCGCCATCCAGGCCCACGGCGGAGGCGGCGTCTCCCAGGAGTTCCCCCTGGCGGCGCTCTACGCCCACGCCCGGACCCTCCACCTGGTCGACGGTCCCGACGAGGTCCACCGCCGCTCCCTGGCCCGCCGCGAGCTCGGCAAGTACAAGAAGAAGTAACCCACCACCCCTCTCCCCCGTTACCCCAACGAACCCCGTCCCCACGTCCCGACCGGAATTCAGTGGAAGTCGGGTACCGGACTTCAGTGGAAATCCGGTACCGGACTTCAGTGGAAGTCCGGGCTTCGAGCGGGGCGGGGTTGGAAACGCACAGAGCAGCGAGGAGTTGTCCATGGTTGAGAGTCGTGTCGCGATCGTCACCGGTGCCGCTCGCGGGATCGGCGCCGCCACCGCGAAGAGGCTGGCCGAAGACGGGTTCGCCGTCGGCGTCATCGACCTCGACGAGAAGGCCTGCGGTGAAACCGTTTCGGCGATCGAGGCGGGTGGCGGCAAGGCGCTGGCGATCGGGGCCAACGTCGCCGACGCCGAGCAGGTGCAGGCCGCCGTCGACCGGGTCGCCGCCGAGTTGGGCGCACCGACCGTGCTGGTCAACAACGCGGGCGTGCTGCGCGACAACATGCTGTTCAAGATGTCCGAGGACGACTGGGACACCGTGATGAACGTGCACCTGCGCGGCTCGTTCTTGATGGCCCGGGCGGTGCAGAAGCACATGGTCGAGGCCAAGTGGGGCCGGATCGTGAACCTGTCGTCGACCTCGGCGCTGGGCAACCGCGGCCAGGCCAACTACTCCACGGCCAAGGCCGGTCTGCAGGGCCTGACCAAGACGCTGGCGATCGAGCTGGGCAAGTTCGGCATCACCGCGAACGCGATCGCCCCGGGCTTCATCGCCACCGACATGACCAAGGCGACGGCCGAGCGCGTCGGCATGTCCTTCGAGGACTTCACCACCGCCGCGATCTCGCAGATCCCGGTGGCGCGGGCCGGCAAGCCCGAGGACATCGCCAACACCGTCTCGTTCTTCGCCGACGAGCGCTCCGGCTTCGTCTCCGGCCAGGTCATCTACGTGGCCGGCGGACCGAAGGCGTGAGCACCGTGGACGCCACCGAGCTGCGCGGCCGGGTCCAGGAGTTCCTGGCCGCGCACGACCCGAAGAGCACCGACCGGCTGGAGTTCCTGCGCGCCCGGTTCGACGCCGGGCTGGCGTGGGTGCACTTCCCGGAGGGACTGGGCGGTCTGGGCGCGGCCCGCGAGCTGCAGGCCGACGTCGACGCCGCGTTCGTCGAGGCGGGCGCGCCGGACAACGAGCCGCACATGAACGTCATCGGCCTGGGCATGGCGGCTCCGACGATCCTGCGCTTCGGCGACGACGAGCAGCGCAAGCGCTTCCTCCGTCCGCTGTGGACCGGCGAGGAGATCTGGTGCCAGCTCTTCAGCGAACCGGGTGCGGGCTCGGACCTGGCGGCGCTGTCCACCAGGGCCGTGCGCGACGGCGAGGAGTGGGTCGTCGACGGGCAGAAGGTGTGGACGTCGCTGGCGCACCAGGCCCGGTGGGCGATCCTGGTGACCCGCTCCGATCCGGACCAGCCCAAGCACAAGGGCCTGACCTACTTCATCTGCGACATGACCGCGCCGGGCGTGGAAGTCCGCCCGCTGCGGCAGATCACCGGCGAGGCCGAGTTCAACGAGGTCTTCCTGACCGGTGTGCGCATCCCCGACTCGCAGCGGCTCGGCGAGGTCGGGCAGGGCTGGTCGGTGGCGCTGGGCACGCTGATGAACGAGCGCGTCGCCATCGGCGGCCGCACGCCCCCGCGCGAGAGCGGCCTGATCGGCGCCGCCGCCGATCAGTGGCGGAGCCACCCGGAGAAGCGCACACCGGGCCTGCACGACCGGCTGCTGGAGCTGTGGGTGGAGGCCGAGGCCCTGCGGCTGGCGAGCATCCGCCTGCGGCAGCAGATGGCCGTCGGTGAGCCGGGGCCGGAGGGTTCGGCGATCAAGTCGGCCTTCGCCGAGCTCAACCAGCGGCTCACCGGCTACCAGCTGGAGCTGCTGGGCGAGGAGGGCCTGGAGTACGACGACTGGACGTTCCGCCAGCCGGAGTTCACCGACTTCACCAAGCGCGGGCCCGGTTTCCGCTACCTGCGGGCCAAGGGCAACACGATCGAGGGCGGCACGACCGAGATCCTGCGCAACGTCATCGCCGAGCGGATCCTCGGGCTGCCGCCGGAGATCCGCACCGACAAGGACAAGCCGTGGAAGGAGCTGCCGCGATGACGGACCTGCTCTACACCGAGGTCGAGGAGGACCTGCGCTCCGGCGTGCGCCGGGTGCTGCGGGACCGCTGCGACTGGACGGCCGTCCTGGCCCGCGTCGAGACCGACGAGCCCTACGACCTGGACCTGTGGCGGTCGCTGGCCGGTGAGATGGGCCTGGCGGGACTGCTGGTGCCCGAGGAGCTCGGCGGTTCCGGTGCCACGGCCCGGGAGCTGTCGGTGGTGGCCGAGGAGATCGGCCGCGCGGTCGCTCCGGTGCCCTTCCTGAGCACCGTGCTGGCCACCGCGGCGCTGGCGGGCTGCGCGGAGAAGACCGCGTTGCCGCAGCTGGTGGACGGTTCGAAGGTGGGCACGCTCGCGGTCGGCCTGACGACCGTTCCGCACGCGTCGTTCCCGCAGTCGGTGAAGGCCGAGGAATCGGCGCTGTCCGGCACGGTTTCGGCCGTGGTGGACCTGGAAGTGGCCGACTACGCGGTGGTTCCGGCCGTCGACACCGACGGCTCGGCGCTGTACCTGGTGGAGACCTCGGCGGCGACGCGCACGTCGACGACGCCGCTGGACCTGACCCGCCGCTTCGGCACGCTCGTCCTCGACGGCACCGCGGGCGAGCGCATCGCCTCCGGCCCGGAGGCGGAGCGGGTCCTGCGCCGCGCGCTGCTCACGGCGGCGGGGATGCTGGCGGCCGAGCAGGTCGGGCTCGCGCAGCACTGCCTGGACACCACCGTGGAGTACGGCAAGACCCGCTACCAGTTCGGCAGGCAGATCGGTTCGTTCCAGGCGATCAAGCACCGGCTGGCCGACCTGTGGACCAAGATCAGCATGGCGCGTGCGGTGTCCCGCAACGCCTCCGACGCGCTGGCCGCGGGCGCCGACGAGGAGCTCGCGGTGGCGATGGCGCAGGCCTACGTCTCCGACCTGGTGGTCCACGCCGCGGAGGAGCACCTCCAGCTGCACGGCGGCATCGGGATGACCTGGGAGCACCCCGCGCACCTGTACCTGGGGCGGGCGAAGAGCTCCCAGCTCACCTTCGGCATCGCCGAGGCCCACCGAGCCCGCATCGCCGAACTCGTCGACCTTCCCGGAGGAAGCGCATGAAGGTTTTCACCAGCAAGGAAGAGATCCTCGCCGCCCAGGGTGAGGAACTGGGCACCAGCGAGTGGCTGACCATCACCCAGGAGCAGGTCAACACCTTCGCCGACGCGACCCACGACCACCAGTGGATCCACGTCGACATCGAGAAGGCCAAGCAGGGGCCGTTCGGCGGGCCGATCGCGCACGGCTTCCTGACGCTGAGCCTGCTGCCGAAGCTGAACTCGGAGACCTTCCGGGTCGACAACGCCAAGATGGGCATCAACTACGGCCTGAACAAGGTCCGGTTCCCCTCCCCCGTCCCGGTCGGCGCGCGGGTGCGCGCGACGACGGAGCTGATCAGCGCCACCGAGATCGAGGGTGGCCTCCAGCTGGCGGTCAAGGCCACGGTGGAGATCGAGGGCGCCGGCAAGCCCGCCTGCGTCGCGGAGTTCCTCTCCCGCGTCCTGCTCTAGCAGCGGTTCTCAGTGTGGGGAGGTTTCCGCGGAAACCTCCCCACACCTCGTCTCACGGCTGGATGCGGATGCCCATGCCGGGGCCCAGCGGGATGTCGGCGAAGTAGAAGACCGTCATGACCAACGCCCACAGCAGCCAGAACGGGACGACGAAGGGCACCATGCGGGCGACGAGGGTGCCGATGCCCGCGCTCGGTTCGTAGCGGCGCAGGTACCCCAGGATGATGATCATGTACGGGTTCAGCGGCGTCATGATCTGCGTGGCCGAGTCGCCGACGCGGAACGCCGCCTGGGCGAAGCCGGGTTCGAAGCCCAGCAGCGCGAACATCGGCACGAACACCGCCGCCATCAGCGTCCACAGGCTCGACCCGGAGATGATGAACAGGTTCAGCAGCGAGGCCAGCAGCATGAACCCGAGGATCGCCGGATACCCGTCCAGGTGCATCGACTGCAGCAGGTCCGCGCCCGAGACCGCCACCAGCGAACCGAGGTTCGTCCAGTTGAACAGCGCGATGAACTGCCCGAGCATGAACGCCAGCACCAGGAACCCGGTCAGATCGCGCAGCGCGAGCGCCATCAGCCGCGGCACGTCGGCGGCCCGGGTGATGGAACCGGCCTTGGCGCCGTAGGCGATCGCCGGGACGGCGAAGCCGAGGAAGATCAGCGTCGTCACCGAGTCCATCAGCGGCGAGTCCGGCAGGAAACCGCCCTCGTCGTTGGCCAGCGGCGAGTCCGGCCAGAACACCAGGAGCAGCACCAGCGCGGTCGCCACCAGGAACGACGCCCCGGCCCACAGCAGGCCGCGGCGCTCGGCGGGTTCGAGATCCACCTTGAGGTCGGCGTCCTGCTCGCCGTCCGCGGCCTCGCGGGGCACGCCGTTGCGGATCAGGCGCGGCTCGATGAGCCGGTCGATGAGGAATCCGGCCAGCAGTCCGAGCAGGACGGCCGAGACGATGTTGAAGTAGTAGTTCGACACCGGTGTGACCAGCGTGCCCGGGTTCGGCAGCGTCTCGGCGACCTTGTTGCTGATCCCGGAGAACAGCGCGTCCAGGCTGGTGACCAGGATCGACGTCGAGTACCCCGCACCGGTCGCGGCGAAGCCGCCGAGCAGGCCGGCCACCGGGTGCCGGCCTGCGGCCTTGAACACCAGCGCGGCCAGCGGCGGGATGATGATCATCGCCGAGTCGGCCATCACGCTCGCGCTGACCCCGACCAGGCCCACCGCGTAGGGCAGCACCGAACCCCGCGCGCTGCCGAACGACGACCTGATCAGCGCGGTCAGCATGCCGGTGCGCTCGGCCAGGCCGACCGCGAGCATGATCGTCACGACCGTTTCCAGCGGCGGGAACCCGATGAAGTTCTCCGCCATCTTGGTGAACAGGAATTCCAGTCCCTCACCGGTGAAGGCACCGCGGACCGGCGTCGCCTTCTCGGCACCGGGGATGGTGACCGTGACGCCGAACGCCGAGATCGCCGTCGACACGACGGCCACCACCAGGAACAGGATTCCGAACAGGATGAACGGTTCGGGGAGCTTGTTGCCGATCCGCTCGATGAGGTTGAGCACGCGGTCCAGGCGCCGCGAACGCACCGCTTCGATCTCGCTCAAGGGTCACTCCCGTCGGCCGCACGAGTTGCCAGCGGCAGCCAACCCCTCCGCACCCGGTCACCACAAGGCCACGCGCGGGAACGAAACAGGACGGAAACTAGGGTCTCAACGAGTCCAGCAGCAGATCGGCGAAGTGCTCGCCGACCTCCTGCCCGGTGAGCTTGCCGTCCTCGCGGAACCAGGTGCCGAGGTGGTGCACCGCGCCGAAGAAGAAGTCCACCACCAGGTCCGCCGACTTGTCGGTGCGGAACACCCCGGTCTTCTGGCCCTCCTCGATCAGGCCGCGCACGCGCTCGTGGTAGCGGCGGCGCTCGGCTCGCACCTCGGCTTGCTTGTCGGCGTGCAGCAGGTGCATCGACCGGAAGAAGATGATCGTGTCTTCCAGGTTGGCCGCCGTGGTGGCCACGACGTCCGAAGCCGCGGCGTGCAGCCGCTCCTTGACCGGGGAGTCGCTTTCGGCCGCGCTCTCCAGCCGCGCCTGCTGATCGCGCAGCACGCGGGCGTAGATCTCGTAGAGCAGGTCGTCCTTGGAGCCGAAGTAGTGGTACATCGCGCCCTTGGTGACGCCCGCGGCATCGACGATCTGCTGCACCGAGGTGGCTTCGAAGCCCTGCTCGGCGAACAGCCGGGTGGCTACGGCCAGCAATCGTTGCGGAACAGGCTCGGTGCCAGCCTCCGTGCCCGTGCGTGCGTTGGCCGACCGCGCCATCTCGTTCCTCCCCATGTCGATGCCCTCGGGCAAGCCTAGTCGGGCCGCTACTCGACCTTTCGCTGCAGCTTGCGCATGCCCGCCTGCCAGCGCTCCGGCTGGCCCGCCCGCAACGCGTAGTAGTCGGCGACCTCCGGGTGCGGCAAGATCAGGAACTCCTCGCCGCCCAGCTTCTCTGCCACCATCTCAGCGACGTCCTCGGCCTCGACGGCGGTGGCACCCATCAGGATCCGACCGGTCTCGCCGGTGGCCTCCAGCAGCCGGGTGCGCACGCCCTGCGGGCACAGCGCCTGCGCCGTGACGCCCTTGTCCGCGTAGGTGATGTTGAGGTACTCGGCGAAGGCGACCGCGGCGTGCTTGGTCACCGAGTACGGCGCGGACCCGAGCATCGTGAGCAGCCCGGCGGCCGAGGCGGTACCGAGGAAGTGGCCCTCGCCGCGCTCCAGCCAGTGCGGCAGCACCGCCCGGGCCGCGCGCACGTGGGACATCACGTTGACCTCCCACGAGGCGGCCCAGGCGTCCTCGTCGGCCTCCGGTCCACCGTTGCGGCCGATGCCGGCGTTGGCGCAGAACACGTCGATCCGGCCGTGCTCCCCCATCGCGGCGTCGACGAGCTCGGCCACGCCCTGCTCGCTCGCGGCGTCACCGGGCACGGCGATGCCGCCGACCTCGCCCGCGACCTCGCGGACGGCGTCCGAATCGAGGTCACCGAGAACGGTTCTCGCGCCGAGCGCGGCGAACTTGCGGGCCATCGCGGCACCGATGCCGTTGCCGGCACCGGTGATGATCACGACCGAATCGGCGAACTGCACGTCACATACCGCCCTTCAGGGTCGAACCGCCGTCGAGCACGAGGATCTGTCCGGTGATCCAGGACGCCTCGTCGGAGAGCAGGAACGCTGCCGCACCGGAGATGTCCGACGGGATTCCCAAGCGCCCCAAGGGGTATCCGGAGGCGACCTCGGCCTCGTTGTCGGCGTAGAGCGCGGTGGCGAACTTCGTCTTGACCACGGCCGGCGCGATCGCGTTGACGCGCACCTTCGGCGCGAGCTCCACGGCCAGCTCCTGGGTCATGTGCCCCAGCATCGCCTTGGTGGCGCCGTAGAAGCCGATCCCGGGCGCGGGGTTGAGACCGGCCACCGAGCACACGTTGAGCACCGAACCGCCGTGCTCGCCCATCCCGGCGCGGAAGACCTGCTGGGTCCACGACAGCGCGGCGAGCACGTTGACCTGGAAGGTCTTCTGCGCGACGCCGTGGTCTAGGTCGAGCATCGGGCCAAAGGCGGGGTTGATGCCGGTGTTGTTGACCAGCAGATCCACCCGGCCGAAGGCCTCCACCGTCTTGGCCACGGTCTCGGCCTGGTGCTCCACGTCGTCGGCCTTGCCCGCGACGCCCAGCGCGTTGTCCTTGCCGAGGCTCTCGACGGCTTCGGACAGCGGTTCGGGCTTGCGCGCGGTGATGGTGACCTTGGCACCCTCGGCGACCAGGCGTTCGGCGATGGCCAGCCCGATTCCGCGGCTGGCTCCGGTCACGATCGCCACTCGACCGTCGAAACGCTTGCTCACTGTTCGTTCCTTCCGTGTTGCTCGCCCGCGCGCGCCGTGTCGCGCAGTTGTCGGCGCAGGATCTTCCCGGTTGCGGTTTTCGGGAGTTCGTCGAGGATTTCGACGCTCCGGGGGTACTTGTAGGCGGCCAGCTGCCGCTTGCAGTGCTCGACGAGCTCCTCGCCGGTGGCGGTGCTGCCGTGGGAGAGGCTGATGAACGCCTTGACGGTCTCGCCGCGGTAGGCGTCGGGCACGCCGACGACGGCGGCTTCCCGCACGGCCGGGTGTCCGTAGAGGACGTCCTCGACCTCGCGCGGCCACACCTTGAAGCCGGAGGCGTTGATCATGTCCTTCTTCCGGTCCACGACGTAGAACCAGCCCTGCTCGTCCATGAACCCGACGTCGCCGGTGTGCAGCCGGCCGTCCCGGATGCTCGCCGCGGTCTCCTCGGGCTTGTTCCAGTAGGCCGGAACCACCATCGGGCCCTCGATGACGATCTCACCGACCTCGCCGACGGGCAGGTCGGCTCCGTCCTCGTCGACCACCCGCAGCACGGTGTTGTAGGTGGGCACGCCGACCGCGAGCGTCCCGGACGCGGCGTCGACCGGCGCTTCCTTGCCGAGCGGGACGGAGGTGGCGGTGGCGGTGGTCTCGGTGAGGCCGTAGCCGTTGCGGATGTAGAGCCCGAAGCGCTCGCGGAACGCCTCGACGACCGCCGAGGGGAGCGGGGCTCCGCCGGAGTGCACCATCTTCAGCGAGGCGAAGTGCTCCGGTGAGACCTCGGGGTGGTTCATCAGCGCCATGTAGGCCGTGGACGGGCCGACCATGAACGCGGGTTCGTGCTCGGCGAGCGCGTCGAGCACGACACCGGGTTCGAACCGGTAGGCCAGGTCGAGCTGCCGCCCGGCCGCCAGCGCGGCGGCGAACTGCACGACCAGGCCGGTGATGTGGAACAGCGGGGCGAGCGCGAAGATCCCGCCCGGGGTGTCCTCGTCCAGCCGCATCGCCGTGCCCTCGGCGTTGAACACGACGTTGCCGTGGGTGTTGGTGGCTCCCTTGGGGACTCCGCTGGTACCCGAGGTGTAGACCAGCAGCGCGATGTCCGATGCGGACGGCGAGGCCGGCGGCGGGCGCTTCCCGGCGTAGGAGCGGGCGACGGCCAGCAGGTCGGCGCAGCCCTCGGCGGGGTTGCGCCGCGACTTGGCGAACAGCCGCTGGTCGCCGCGGGTCTGCAGGTCCAGTTCGCTGGTGGTGACCGCGATGCCGATCTCCAGCGCGGTCGCGACTCCGCCGACGACGTCGTGCCAGCCCTGCTCGGAGGAGATCACGGCCGTCGGCCGGGCGTCGCCGAGGATCTTGGTCAGCTCGTGCATCCGGTACATCGGGTTGAGCGGGACGACGATGGCCCCGGCCTTCCACCCGGCGAGCACGGCGATGGCGAACTGCGGGACGTTCTGCAGGTAGACGGCGACCCGGTCGCCCTGGGCGACTCCGCGTTCGACGAGGTGGCAGGCGAGTCCGTCGCTGAGCCCGTCGAGCTCGGCGAAGGTCAGCCGCCCGTCGAAGTAGGTGAGCGCGACGTCGTCGGGGTGGTCCCGGACCGTGCCGGCGAGCAGGTCGAGCATCGTGGCGTGCTCGGGCTCGATCTCCGCGGGGAGATCATCGTCGAAGAGATCCAACCACGGTCGTTCGTCGTACACGCTGCCCAACGCGCCACCTCCACTGTGAGACCGACCAGTCGGTACGGCCAGTCAACGATCCTTCGGCGCTCGCGTCAAGAGGCGATCCGCCGACAGTTCGCAGTCGCCGACGCCCTCCCGGCGGCGATCGAGCGCACGGACGCCGCAGCACGGAAAATCCGGTCAGAGCAACCACGTCATCACCATCCGCAACATCGGTGTCACCGGCAGTGACGTTCAGGTGGAGCAGCGCACGTTCGCGCACGCATTTCGTGCGCTCTGCGGTATCCTCGGCATATGTCAGCCGCGCTGGAGACCGTGTTGGCGAGGGCCGGTTTGAAGGTCACCGCCAACGAATTCCTCACCCTCGTCGAGGACGCAGCCAGAAAGCTCACCTCGCCGCAGGTCGACCCAGCCGCGCAC
The DNA here is from genome assembly GCF_040677225.1 of Saccharopolyspora sp. NPDC049357. Lineage (NCBI taxonomy): Bacteria > Bacillati > Actinomycetota > Actinomycetes > Pseudonocardiales > Pseudonocardiaceae > Saccharopolyspora > Saccharopolyspora sp. NPDC049357. Next base: position 109,135 of record NZ_JBFAQJ010000010.1, read on the forward strand.
TTCACCGACTCGGAGCGCACCGCCCTCGCGGCCACCGGGCTGGACCTGTCGCCGCTGAGCGACACCGAGGCCGACCCGCGGGCCCGCACCGTCGCCGAGCAGACGGTGCTGCGCGACACCGCGCTGTCGGTCGGTCAGGCCGCTGCGCGGATCGGGGTCGACACCAGCCGGGTCCGCCACCGCATCGGCGAACGCCGCCTGATCGGCTGGAAGGACCGCGGCGGTTGGCGCCTGCCCGCGTGGCAGTTCACCGACTCCGACGTGCTGCCCGGCCTGGACGTCGTGCTCGCGTGGATGCCGGCGGACCAGCCCGCGCTCGTGCTGGCGAACTTCATGACCACGCCCCAGGAGGATCTGGAGATCCACGACAGACCGGTGAGTCCGCGAGAGTGGCTGCTGGCCGGCGGTGATCCGCACCGGGTCGCCGAGCTCGCCGCCGCCATCGGCACCCCCGCCTGACCAGCCCCACCGCGACCACCACCTGGGACCACACATTGGCACGGCTACCACAGCCGCCTGCTCCTGCAGCGCTGCAGGCGATCCTCCGCCGAACAGAGGACGTGATCGCGGTGCCCCCGGGCACCAGGCTCGCGCGCGTGTTCACCTCCGGCGGCAACCACCCGCAGCAGTGGAACAGCTTCCGCTACGCCGGACCGCTGCCGCACGCGCGGTTCGACCCGCACCTGCCGAACTCCCAAGGCGGGCCGACGATCACCCGCGAGCACGGCGTCCTGTACTTCTCGCTGTCGGTGCAGACCTGCATCGCGGAGGTGTACCAGGCGACGTCCACCGTGGACCGACGCACCCGCAGCCCGCACCTGGTGCTGTTCCGCCCACGCCGGACGCTGCGGCTGCTCGACCTCACCGGGCTCTGGCCCACCAGGGCGGGAGCTTCGCAGGCCATCAGCAGCGGGCCGAAATCGCGCACCCAGGCGTGGGCCCGCGCGATCCGCGCGTCCTACCCGGAGCTCGACGGCCTCTGGTACCGGTCCGCGATGGACTCCGGCAAGCCCTCGGTCTGCCTCTGGGACCCGCCTGCGGACACCGCGCTCCCGGACAGCCCGGACGTCCTGCTCCCGCTGAGCCATCCCGGCCTCGACGTCCCGCTGGGACGCGTCTGCCAGGAGCTCAGCTACACCCTCCTGGACTGAAGACGCGCACGAGAAGATCCCCTCCGGACGGTGTCCGAAGGGGATCTCCTGGTTCTGCAGCGGAGCGTCAGCTCTGGTTGGCCTCGGCCGTCGACGCGTCCCGCTTGGACTTGGCCAGGCTCGCCCACGTGGTGATCGCGAGGGTCAGCACGATGAAGCTCAGCGACATCCAGTTGTTGATCTCCGCCCACTCCGGCACCAGGTGGTACTCGTGGAAGGCGTGCAGGATCAGCTTCAGGCCGATGAAGCCGAGGATGATCGCCAGACCGACCGACAGGTAGACCAGCTTGTCCACCAGGCCGCCGAGCAGGAAGTACAGCTGCCGCAGGCCCATCAGCGCGAAGGCGTTGGCGGTGAACACCAGGAACGGGTCCTGGGTGATGCCGAAGATCGCCGGGATCGAGTCGACCGCGAACAGCAGGTCGGCACTGCCGATGGCCACGATGACCACGAACATCGGCGTCAGGTACCGCTTGCCGTCGATCTTCACCGTCGACTTGGCCTCGTGGTAGTCGTCGGTCACCGGGAACATCTTGCGAACCCAGCGGACGACCGCGTTCTCGTTGTACTCCTCCTCCTCGTCCTTCTTGCGGACCATGCTGACCGCGGTCCAGATGAGGAAGGCGCCGAAGATGAAGAACACCCAGACGAACTGCGCGATCAGCGCAGCGCCGACGGCGATGAAGATGCCGCGCATGAGCAGCGCGAGCAGGATGCCGATCAGCAGCACCTTGTGCTGGTGGATCGACGGAACCGCGAAGCTGGACATGATCACCATGAAGATGAACAGGTTGTCCACGCTCAGCGAGTACTCGGTGATGTAACCGGTGAAGAACTCGATGGCGAAGTGCTGATCACCGAAGATCCACACACCGATGCCGAACAGGATCGCGCAGCCGATGTAGAAGGTGACCCACTTCGCCGCCTCGGCGGTGGTCACCTCGTGCGGCTTGCGGTCGACGATCACCAGGTCGAGCAGCAGCAGCAGGGCGAGACCACCCAGCGTGGCTGCCCACACCCACCAGTGCACGTGCATAGTGTCGACTGCGGGCTGCTGCGCAGGGGCCGCGCGCAACATCAGGTCGGCACCCATCAATCACCTCCGGTTCAGGGCGTACACGTCCGGGACCGGAGGTCTCTTCCACCGATCTGCGTTATCGGTCGACGGCACCGGGCTTGACCAGGCAAGTTCCGTGATGACGACACCGTCGCGAAGGAATACTCCCCTCCACCACTCGTCAAGATTGTCACTTATGCCGGGGTCCCCGCACCAGGTGGGGTGACCAGTTGCAACGCAAGTCACGGATCGAACCTAAGTGGGACCGCTGAACGTGGCAATGCGGGCTGCGCGCACTCGCCGATTCGAGGGCATTGCGTTCACACGGATGATCGCTAGTATCGCGTCGGCCTGATCACTCGGGCACCGCACGCGGGGATGCGGCCAAGACCACACGACGACGGGCACGACGAGGTGTCCGATTGCGCTTTGGTCTCTGGTTCATAGCGTCTTGCCTTCCCTCCGCGTCTGGATGAAACCGGTGCCGCTCCGTTCACCTACTGTCAATGGCGTGTCCGCCTCCCCCCGTCGCCGAACCGGCCTGGCCCTGCTCGCCCTGCCCTGCGTCCTCTTAGTGGTGTTGGGGGCGTTCCTGTGGTCCGGCCAGGCGCAACCGCTGCAGACGGCGGCGCAGCCCCCGGCTCCCCGCGAGGCCATGGTCGACGTGCTCGACGGCCCCGGCGGCACCGAGAGAGTGCAGATCGACGTCACGCTCCACTCCCCCGTGGACACCCCGGCGCCGGCGATCCTGCTCGCCCACGGCTTCGGCGGCAGCAAGGCCGACACCGCCGAGCAGGCGCGGGAACTCGTCGGACGCGGCTTCACGGTGCTGACCTACTCGGCGCGCGGGTTCGGCCGCAGCACCGGGCAGATCGCGCTGAACTCCCCGGACTACGAGGTCTCCGACGCCCGGCAGCTGCTGGACTGGATGGCCCGCCAGCCGGAGGTGCAGCGCGACCGCGACGGTGATCCCCGCGTCGGTGTCACCGGCGGCTCCTACGGCGGCGCGCTGGCGCTGATGCTGGCGGGCACCGATCCGCGCGTGGACGCCATCTCGCCGGTGATGACCTACAACGATCTCGGGCAGGCGCTGCTGCCCAACAACGCCAGCCAGGTGCGCATCGGCGGAGCCACCCCGGCAGACGGCTCGTTCAACCCCGAGGGCGTGTTCAAGCAGGCGTGGACCGGGCTGCTGTTCTCCGCCGGGGGCGCACCCCGACCCACCCCGGGGACGCCGCTGACCTGCGGTAACTTCATCCCCGCGGTGTGCGCGGCCTACTCCGAGGTCGCCCAGTACGGACGCGCGAGCCAACCGACGCTGGACCTGCTGGCGAAGTCGTCCCCCAAGACCTACAACTCGCGGGTCACCCAGCCGACGCTGCTGGTGCAGGGCGAGCGCGACACCCTGTTCGGGCTCGACCACTCCGACGCCAACGCGCGGCAGATCTCCGCCGCCGGCGGCGAGGTCAAGACCATCTGGTTCGCCGGCGGCCACGACGGCACCCCGCCCGGCCCCGACGTGCGCGGGCGCATCGCCGACTGGTTCGCCTTCCACCTGGGCGGCGTGCCACCGGTTCCCGATCCCGGCTCCGGTTTCCAGTTCGACATCGCCGGGCGGCCGCAGCGCGACGGCGACATCCCGGTGCGCACCATGACCGCGCCGTCCTACCCGGGGCTGCAAGACTCCCGGACGCCGCGCTACTCCCTTCCGCTGGACGGCCCGGTCACACCGGTGATCAACCCGCCCGGCGGGTCCCCGGCGGCCACGAGCGCGCTGCCCGGCGCCGGCCAGGTGCTCGACGCGGCGGGCAGCCTCGGCCAGTCCCTGGCCCGGGAGCTGCCCGGCCAGGTGGCCGTGTTCCGCACCCAGCCGCTGGAGGAGCAGACGCTCATCTCCGGCACGCCGCGCACGCGGCTGGCGATCGCCGCCGTGCCGGGCCAACCGCAGCCCGACGACGCGGTGCTGTTCGCCAAGCTCTACGACATCGGCCCCGACGGGCAGCGGCAACTGCTCGGCAACGCCGTGTCCCCGCTGCACATCAGCAACGTGCCTGCGGACGGCAGCCCGGTCGAGTTCGACGTCGCGTTGCCCGGGGTCGTGCACCCGATCGAGACCGGTCACCGCATCGAGCTCGCGGTCGCCACCACCGACCAGGCGTACGCGCTGCCGAGGGAACCGTCGGCGCACCTGGTGGCGCTGGCCGGCGACCGGGCGGTGTCGATCCCGTCGGTGCGCGCGGCGTCCTCCAGCGCCGGTTCGGTCCCGGTCGGCCCGCTGGTGGGCATCGGGCTGGTGTTCGTGCTGGCCCTGCTGCTGTGGGTGATCTCGGCGATCCGCCGCAAGTTCAACGGCGACCCGGACTCGCGGCTGGCGGAGACTCCGCTGGTGATCTCCGGGCTGACGAAGTCCTACCCGGGCAAGAAGGCCGCGGTGGACGACCTGAGCTTCCAGGTGGAGCGCGGTCAGATCGTCGGTCTGCTGGGACCCAACGGGGCGGGCAAGACCACGACGCTGCGGATGCTCCTGGGGCTGCTGCGGCCGACTCACGGCGAGGTCCGGATCTTCGGCCACCGGCTGCAGGCCGGTGCTCCGGTGCTGTCGCGGGTGGGTGCGCTGGTGGAGTCACCCGGCTTCCTGCCGCACCTGTCCGGCCTGGACAACCTGCGGCACTACTGGGCGGCGACCGGTCGTCCGATGCTGCGCGCGCACCTGGACGAGGTGCTGCAGATCTCGGGTCTGGAGAACTCCGCCAAGCGCAAGGTGCGCACCTACAGCCAGGGCATGAAGCAGCGGCTGGCGATCGCCCAGGCGATGCTCGGCCTGCCGGAGCTGCTGGTGCTCGACGAACCGACCAACGGGCTCGACCCGCCGCAGATCCACCAGATGCGCGAGATCCTGCGCCGCTACGCCGCCACCGGCCGCGCGGTGCTGGTCTCCAGCCACCTGCTCGCCGAGGTCGAGCAAACCTGCACGCACGTGATCGTCATGCAGAACGGGTCCCTCCTCGCCGAGGGCAGCGTCGCCGACATCATGGCCGTCAACGGGGAGGCGACCTTCCGGGTCGACGATCCGGAGGAGGCCGCCGCGGCGCTGCGCACCATCGAGGGGCTGGGCCTGGTCGAGATCGAAGACGACCTGGTGCACGCCGACCTCGCCGGGCACAAGGCGGCGGTCGCGGTGAACGTGCTGGTCGCATCGGGTGTCTCGGTGCATCAGGTGGGTCCGAGACGCCGCCTGGAGGACGCCTTCCTGCAGCTCGTCGGAGAGGAACAGCGGTGAGCGACGACGAAACCCCCACCGAGGTCGCGGTACCGGAGACGGAGACCGCGCTGGTGCGCGCGCCGATGCTGGGAGTCCCGCAGGGCGACGGCGCCGCGGAGGGCTACTCGGCCAAGCGCACCCTGCCGTTGCGGGTGGAGCTGGCGCGCCAGCTGCGGCGGGCGCGCACCCGGCTGACCCTGGCGTTCCTGGTGATGCTGCCGCTGCTGCTGCTCGCCGCGTTCGAGCTCGGCGAGGACGACTCGCGCGGCGGGCGGAGCTTCGCCGACATGGCCACCGCCAGCGGGCTGAACTTCGCGGTCTTCACGCTGTTCGCCTCGACCGGATTCCTGCTGGTCGTGGTGGTGGCGTTGTTCTTCGGCGACACCGTGGCCAGCGAGGCGTCCTGGTCGAGCCTGAAATACCTGCTCGCCGCGCCGGTTCCGCGGATGCGGCTGCTGCGGCAGAAGGCGAAGGTCGCCGCGCTGCTGTCGGTCCTCGGCGTGGTCCTGCTGGTCGGGGTCGCGCTGGCGGTGGGCGTGGTCTGGTTCGGCACCGGCGACCTCATCAGCACCACCGGCGAAGCCCTGACCTTCCCGCGCGGGGTGCTGAGCCTGGCCGCCGCGACGCTCTACGTCGCTGTGCACCTCAGCTGGATCGCCGGTCTCGCCCTGTTCCTCAGCGTCAACACCGACGCTCCGCTGGGCGCGGTGGGTGGAGCGGTCCTGATCTCCATCCTCTCGGAGATCATCGACCAGATCTCCGCCCTCGGCGATCTCCGCAACTACCTCCCCACCCACTTCTCCACGGCCTACTCCGACCTCCTCAGCGAGGACATCGACCCCTCGTCGATGATCACGGGCTGCTTCTCGGCCCTGTCCTACGCCGCGGTCTTCACCACCCTCGCCATCTGGCGCTTCAACCGCAAAGACATCACCAGCTAACCCCTCCCCGCCGCGTCCCAACTTGACCCCCCGGATCACGACCGCCTCCAGAACCCCGAATACCGCCGTAATCGGGTCCCTGATTACGGCCGTATTCCGGGTGCACGGTCGGGGACGGCACCTGGGTGGGTCTGCGACGGGGGTGGGATGGGCGTGTGGCCCAGTGGGTTGGGCCTGGCGGCGTAATGTTGTCGGGCGATGGAGATCTTTCATCTTCGGTACTTCGTGGCCGTGGCGGAGAAGCTGAGCTTCTCGGGCGCCGCGCGGTCGTTGCACATGGCCACCTCTCCCCTGAGCCAACGGATCCGGGATCTCGAACGAGAACTCGGAACCGTGCTGTTCGAGCGGGACTCGCACCACGTGCAGCTGACCGAGTCCGGGACCGCGCTGCTGCCGATCGCCCGGGACGCGCTGAGCCGGTTCGACGACGTGCCGTGGCGGCTGCGGGAGGCGATCGGACGGCACCGGCCCGTCGTCTACCTCGGCGTTCCGCCCGGTCTGCACTCGACGTTGCGGGAGCGGCTGACGGTGTTCACCCGCCGCTGCGCCGAGGTGTGCGAGCTGAAGCGCTGGCCCGGCGGGAGCCGCGAACTGCTGCTCGGGGTGCAGCGGGGGGAGCTGGCGATGGCCCTGGTGCACCTGCCGGTGCACGCCGAGGGCATCGAGGTGTTCGAGCTGATGCGCGAGCCGCTGGGGGCGGTGCTGCCCGCCGCGGATTTCGCCGGCCGCGAGGCGGTGTCGCTGCACGAGCTGGTCGGGCTGACCTACGTGCGCCCGGTGGCGCGGATGCTGCCGGACTACTGGGACGAGCTGGAGGCGCGGCTGACCGCCGCCGGAGTGCACCGCCGCATGACGCTGGACACCGGTGATTACGGCAGCACCGCAGAGGTCATCGCCAACGGCGGAGCATTCGCGATTTCCATGCTCGACCCGAAGAGCGGAATGCAGAAACTGCGTGACGAGAACATCACCGTGCTCCCCATACAGGATTTCTCGCCCAGTCTCGCAACCGGCCTGATTTGGCGCCAGGACCGCACCGAGGAGCAGCCTGAGCTGCACGAACTCATCGCCGCCGCGAAGGGATCGATGGCCGATCCGATGGCGTGACCGCTGCGGTCACGCCATTGTTCGCGATACGGTTCCACTGATCAATTGAACACCGCTCCACCGCCGACCTAACGTAGTTAGCGAAGCAAACAAGTCGATTCGGGACAATTTCCCGACGCACTAGGAGTGGTGATGGCAACCCCCGCCGACAACGCCTCCGGTCCCTTGGCCGGCGTGCGCGTCATCGACCTGTCGACCGTGGTCATGGGCCCGTACGCGGCCCAGATCCTCGGCGACCTCGGCGCCGACGTGATCAAGATCGAGTCGCCGAAGGACACCGCACGGCTCGGCAACGTCCACCGCACCCCCGGCATGACGCCGCTGGCGATGAACGTCAACCGCAACAAGCGCAGCGTCGCGCTCAACCTCAAGGACGCCGACGACGCCCAGCGCGCCCGCGAACTCATCAGCAGCGCCGACATCGTGATCACCAACATGCGCATCAACGCGCTGCGGCGCCTCGCCCTGGACTACGACAGCCTCGCCGCCGACAACCCCCACCTGATCTACGCCCACGCCCAGGGCTTCCGCCCGGACTCCGACCGCGCCGAGCTCGCCGCGTACGACGAGACCGTGCAGGCCGCCTCCGGGCTGCTCGACATCGCCCAGCGCGCCGGCGACATCGGCAAGCCCGTGGTGCTGCCGAGCATCTTCGGCGACAAGGTCGCCGCGCTGACGATCGCCTACTCGGCGCTGGCCGCGCTGGTGCACCAGCGCGCGACCGGCCAGGGACAGCTGGTCGAGGTGCCGATGGCCGACACGATGCTGGCGTTCAACCTGGTCGAGCACCTGCAGGGCCGGATCTTCGAACCGCCGGAGACCGACACCGGATTCCCGCTGTCGATGAACACCGGCCACCGCGCCCGTCCCACCAAGGACGGATTCGCGATGATCATGCCCTACTCGCCGAAGAACTTCCGCGACCTGTTCACCGCCGCCGGACGCGATGACCTCGCCGCCGATCCGCGCCTGGCCGGCGACTACATCGACGCGCGGGAGCACGGAACGGCGCTGGTCGAGCTCATGGAGTCGGTGACGCCGACGCTGACCACCGCCGAGTGGGTCCAGGTGTGCACCGAGCACAGCATCCCGGTCGGCCCGGTCCTGCGGCTCGACGAAGCCGCCGACGACCCCTACGTGCGGGAAGGCCACCTGCTCGACCTGGCCGAGCACCCCACCGAGGGCAGCTACCGGCAGGTGGGGGTCCCGATCCAGTTCTCCGCCACCCCGGCCTCCATCCGACTGCACCCGCCGATCCCCGGCCAGGACACCGACGCGGTCTTCACCGAACTCGACGAGCGCAACGAGGAGAACGCGGCATGACCACTCCGAACACGACCGTGCGGACCGAGACCCGCGGCAGCGTCCTGGTCATCACCCTCAACCGGCCCGAGGCGCGCAACGCGATCAACGCCGACGTCGCGCACGGCATCGCCGCCGCCGTCGACGAGCTCGACGCCAACCCTCAGCTGCGAGTGGGTGTGCTGACCGGCGAGGCGGGCACCTTCAGCGCGGGCATGGACCTCAAGGCCGCCGCGCGCGGGGAATCCCCTGGCGTTGGTGACCGCGGTTTCGCCGGGCTGACCGAGTTCGACAACGTCAAGCCGCTGATCGCGGCCGTGGAGGGCTTCGCGATGGGCGGCGGCTTCGAACTGGCGCTGGCCTGCGACCTGGTGGTCGCGTCCTCGGGCGCGACGTTCGCGCTGCCGGAGGTCAAGCGAGGGCTCATCGCCGGTGGTGGCGGCGCGATCCGGCTGCCCAAGCGGATCCCGCACCACCTGGCCGTGGAACTGCTGCTGACCGGCCGCAGCATCGACGCCGGTCGCGCCGCCGAGCTCGGCCTGGTCAACCGGGTCGCAGACGACGGCGCCGCGCTGGAGGCCGCGCTGGAACTTGCCGAGGAGCTGACGGCCAACGCACCGCTGGCGCTGGCCGCGGTCAAGCAGGTCGTCCGGCACGCCGACCGGCTGCCCGAGCCGGAGGCGTTCGCCGCCCAGCGCCGCGAGATCCGCGGGCTCCAGGAGTCCGCCGACTTCGCCGAGGGCGTCCGGGCCTTCACCGAGAAGCGCGCACCGAAGTGGACTGGACGATGAACCGAGACCGAATCCTGCAGCACGTGGCGACACCGCTGAACGCCCCGGCCTACGCCCCGGCGGTCGCGCGGTTCACCGACCGCGAGTACCTCAACATCGTCTACCGCACCGACCCCGAGGCGTTGCGCGCAGTGGTTCCCGAGCCGCTGGAGTTCGACGAGCCGCTGGTGCGCTTCGAGATCATGAACATGGGCGAGGTCACCTCGTTCGGCCCGTACGTCGAAGCGGGACAGGCGATTCCGGTGCGCTTCGGCGAGGAGCGCGGCGAGTACCTGCACGCGATGTACCTGAACAACTTCGCCGCCACCGTCGCCGGCCGCGAGGCCAGCGCCTACCCGAAGGTGATGGGCGAACCGGCGCTCAAGGTCGAGGACTCCGCGCTGGTGGGGACGCTGGACTACGGCTCGGAGCGGGTCGCGACGGCGACCATGGGCTACAAGTGGTTCCCCGTGGACCTCGCCGCCGCCGAGGCCGAGATCACGGTGCCGACGTTCATGCTCAAGCTCGTCCCCGGCTACGACCACCGGCCGCGGATCGCCGAGCTGGTGCGCACCCGCATCACCGACATCACCGTCAAGCAGGCCTTCACCGGTCCCGCGCGGTTGCAGCTGTTCGAGCACGCGCTGGCGCCACTGGCGGACCTCCCGGTGCGCGCGGTCGTCTCGGCCAGCCACATCATCACCGATCTGACGCTCTCGGGCGTCGAGCCGGTTCACGACTACCTCGGGGAGGGGACGCAGCGATGAATCCGAAGTGGAGCGAGGTGGCGGTCGTGGGAGCCGGGACCATCGGCCTGGCCTGGGCGGCGCTGTTCGCGCGCGCCGGCCTGGAGGTCCGGGTCACCGATCCGCGCGACGACCTGGACGCGGCCATCGACGAAGCGCTGCCGATGCTCGCGGAGAGCATCCCGGGCGCCGACGTCGCCGCGCTGCGCAGCCGCATCACCGCCACCGACGACCTGGCCAAGGCGGTGGAGAACGCGCAGCTGGTGCAGGAGAACGGCCCGGAGCGGCTGGAGTTCAAGCAGCAGCTGTTCGCCGAGATCGCCCGACACGCCCCGGCTGACGCGGTGCTGGCCTCCTCCAGCTCCGGGATCGTGGCCTCGGCGATCGCCGCCGAGCTGGACGAGGAGGTGGCCGCGCGGCTGCTGATCGCCCACCCGTTCAACCCGCCGCAGGTGGTGCCGCTGGTGGAGATCGTGCCCGGCGCGACGGCCGAGGAGGTCGTCCAGCAGGCCATCGAGTTCTACCGCGGCCTGGGCAAGACGCCGGTGCGGATCCACAAGGAAGTCGACGGATTCGTCGCCAACCGGTTGCAGAGCGCCCTCATGCGCGAGTCCATCTCGCTGGTGCAGCAGGGCGTCGTGTCCGCCGAGGAGCTGGACGCGGTGATGAAGGCGTCGCTGGGCGGTCGCTACGCGACGATCGGCCCGTTCGAGAGCTTCCACCTCGGAGGCGGTCCCGGCGGGATCCGCCACATGATGGCGCACCTGGGCGTGGGCATGGCCGACCGCTGGGCTGAGCTGGGCCGACCGGAGCTCGACGACGCCACGATCACCTCGCTGGTCGAGCAGACCGAGAACGCCTACGGCTCGGGCCCCGACGCCTACCGCGAACGCGCGAGCCTCCGCGACCGCAAGCACAACGCGATCAACGCCGCGCTGTTCGGAATCGAAACAGAACCGAACGAAACAGTCTGACGAGGAAGAGAAAAATGCCCAAGCCCGTGATCACCAACCCCGATTTCTTCGGCTTCTACGACCTGCTCAGCGAGTCCGAGCGCGCAGAGCTCGCCGAGATCCGCGAGTACCTGGAGCGCGAGGTCAAGCCGCTGGCCAACCAGGCGTGGGACACCTCGGAGTTCCCCTTCGAGGTCGTCGAGAAGTTCGCCAAGCTGCGGCTGGCGAGCTACCAGTTCCCCGAGCACGGCGACGGCAAGCCGCGCAGCCCGCTGTTCACCGGTTTCCTGAGCCTGGAGCTCAACCGCATCGACCCGTCGCTGGCGGTGTTCTCCGGCGTCCACACCGGACTCGCGATGGGCAGCATCTACCACGGCGGTGACCAGCAGCAACGCGATCGCTGGATCCCGGACATGGTGGAGATGAACCGGATCGGCGCGTTCGCGCTGACCGAGCCCGAGGGCGGCTCCGACGTCGCCGGTGGCATGCGCACCACCGCCCGCAAGGACGGCGACGAATGGGTGCTCAACGGCGCCAAGCGCTGGATCGGCAACGGCACCTTCGCCGACCTGATCGTGGTGTGGGCGCGCGACGAGGCCGACGGCAACGTCAAGGGCTTCGTGGTGGAGAAGGGTGCTCCCGGCTTCACCACCACCAAGATCGAGGGCAAGATCGCGCTGCGCACGGTGCAGAACGCCGACATCACCCTCACCGACGTCCGCGTGCCCGAAGCCAACCGGCTGCAGCAGGTCAACAGCTTCCGCGACACCGCGAAGGTGCTGGCCATGACCCGCGGTGGCGTCGCGTGGCAGGCGCTGGGCGTGGCGGTGCGGGCCTACGAGCTGGCCCGCGAGTACGCGGTGAACCGCGTGCAGTTCGGCAAGCCGATCGGCGCCTTCCAGATGATCCAGGACCTGCTGGTCAAGATGCTGGGCAACATCACCGCCATGTTCGGCGTCGTGGTGCGGCTCAACGAACTGGTGGCGCAGGGCTCCGGAAGCGCCGAGCAGGCCGCGCTGGCCAAGGCTTTCACCACCACCAAGATGCGCGAGGTCGTGTCCTGGGCCCGGGAGCTGTTCGGCGGCAACGGAATCGTTCTGGACTACGAGGTCGCGAAGTTCTTCGCCGACGCCGAGGCGGTCTACTCCTTCGAGGGTTCCCGCGAGATGAACACGCTGATCGTCGGCAAGTCGATCACCGGTCACAGCGCCTTCGCCTGAGCAGCTGCTTCCGGACTCGTTCCGCTCAGCGGTGCGGGTGGCGGAAACCCCAGCGGGAAAGCGCAGCGGAGCCGGCCCGGACGGTTCGCCCCGCTTCGGGGCTCCGCCTCCCGCACGCACTCCCGACGCAGGAAACGTCGATGTAACCCGTTCAGGTACTTGCGTTCGAATCCTCTCGATTTCAACCAATTTTTCACCGCTGACACGAGAAAGGGCCGCTCACCTCGATTTCCGAGGTGAGCGGCCCTCGCGCAGGTCGTCGGCCGCCTCGTCCATCCGCTCAATGGAGGCATCATTGGGCGGAAAGGTCCAATTCAACGGCCGGACGCACTATCATCACGCCGAGTGATACTTTTGATCATTAGTGGAGCACCAGTTGTCCCCGGTGACGCCCCCGACGTTTCGGCACCGCGGTGCCCGTCACCGAAACCCCCGTACCAAGGACGCTGATGTCTGAAAGCCCCTTACCCGCGATCCAAACCGACCGAGCCCCCGAAGCACCACCCCACAACGATCTTCGGGCGAAGCTGCAGCGGCTGGTCGTGGCGTCCCTCTCCGCGACGGCGCTGATCGGGACCGCCACGGCGGTCGCGCTGGTCTTCGTACCTCCGCCTGAACTGCGCTACACCGTGCTCGCGGTCGGCATCGTCGCCAGCATCGCCGTCGTGGTCATCGGATACCTGCGCACGAACGCGCTGGCCGACGACGTCGACCGGCGGATCCACGAATCCGGCCACGACGCCCAGGCCAGGCTGCAGGAGTCGCTGCGCAACTCCCACCAGTGGATCGAGTCGCTGCGCGGCACCGTCGCCCAGGGAACCCGCGAACTGCCCCAGCTCGTCGAGCAGATCCAAGCCGGTCAGCAGCCCGCGCCCAAGTGGCCCACGGGCGAGCCGGTCACCGGCAACCCCTACGAGCTGCTCGCCCACGAGCTCCGGCAGGCCCAGATGGCCGTCGAGTTCGCGCTGGTGCGCATGCAGAGCGAACCCTCGCAGACGAACATCGACCCCAGCGTCGCGGTCTTCGCCAACCTCGCCCGGCGCGTGCAGTCCCTGGCCCACCGCGCCATCCAGCGGCTCGACGATCTGGAGCAGCAGGTCGAGGACCCGGATCTGCTCAAGGGCCTGTTCGCGGTGGACCACCTGGTCACCGGCGTGCGCAGGCAGGCCGAATCGCTCGCCGTGCTCGGTGGTTCGATGCCGCGGCGGCAGTGGAGCAAGCCGGTCGCGATGTACACCGTGCTGCGCTCCGCGGTGGCCGAGGTCGAGCACTACGCCCGCGTCAAGGTGATCCCACCGGTCGACGGCACGCTGCACGGCCACGCCGTCGCCGACGTCATCCACCTCATCGCCGAGCTGGTGGAGAACGCCACCGCGTTCTCCGAACCCGACACGCAGGTGACCATCAACAGCCAGATCGTCACCGCTGGTCTGGCCATCGACGTCCGAGACCGGGGCCTGGGCATCGACCAGCGCAGCCGGGTCATGCTCAACGGACTGCTCACCAACCCCGACGACGTCGACCGGGACGCGCAGCTGCGCGACGGTCGCATCGGCCTGTACGTGGTGGCGCAGCTGGCGAACCGGCACCACATCGGCGTCGAGCTCGAGAACAACATGTACGGCGGCACCGACGCGCACGTGGTCATCCCCAACAACCTGCTGGGCGAGACCGACGTCGAGCCGGACGAGTCCGCCGCGCAGAGCTCCAGCAGCGTGCTCAACACCGTCGAACCGCAGGTCAACGGCCACGAATCGCGTGGATCGCTGATGCCCGCTCCGGCGCAGACGTTCAACAACGGTCGCCACACCGGCCAGCAGCCCGCCTACACGACCGGGCCGCAGCCGGCGGTCCGCGAGGAGCGCCCAACCCGGCAGCAGCACAACCCCTACGGGCGCCACTCCGGCGCCGTGCCGGAGGCTCCCCCGGTGACGACATCCGGTCCGGTCAACGCCGACAACGCCGAGCGGCCTGCGCTGCCCCGGCGCGACCGCACGCGCAGCTACCTGGTCCCGCAGCTCGCGGAGAGCTCCTCCACGCCGGAGGAGAAGCCGCAGGGCGGACCGAGCCCCAGCCTGTACGCGTCCTTCCGCTCGGGTGTCGAGGGCGGCACTTCGGACGACCAACAGGGCCAGGGCTGACCCAGCACCGCACCCCCTCCCCCGCACAAGATCTGCCCCCGCGCAGTGAGAAGAGTCAGGAGACGTTTTCCACCATGGCCAATGACGCAGCGGGCTCGTCGTCCGACCTGAGTTGGCTACTCGCCGACCTGCTCCGACGAGTCCCGCACACCCGCTGTGCCCTGCTCGCCTCGACCGACGGAATCAAGCGGTACTACAGAGGGCTGGACAACGACGAAGCCGACGCCCTCGCCGCTTGGGCCGCCGCGCAGTGCTCGCTGGCCCGCAACGGCGGTCGCCGGTTCGGCATGAACGGTGGTGGCGTCCGCCAGGTCGTCGTCGAGTTCAACGACCTGGTCGTGTTCGTCTCCGCCGCCGGTAGCGGTGCCGTTCTCGTCGTGCTGGCCACCCCGGAGGCCGACGCCGCAGTGCTCGGCTACGAGATCGCTCAGCTCGTCAAGCGAGTCCCGAACCACCTGGCTACCCCCATGCGGCAGCCCACCGCCGCGCGGAGCGCCGGTGAGATGGGCAGGTGAGCATGCCCGGACCATCGGACAAACCGTGGCTGGACAACGAAGCCGGACCGCTGCTGCGCCCGTACTCGCTGACCAACGGCCGGACCGAACCCAGCGAACCGCTGTCCCTGCAGTCGCTGGTGCGGTCCACCGGGCGCTTCTCGCCGGAACGCATCGAACCGGTTCACGCCAAGATGCTGACGCTCTGCCGGCACGCCACCTCGGTAGCCGAGGTCGCTGCTCACCTGCGGCAACCCGCCGTAGTCACCAAAGTCCTGCTCTCCGATCTCATCGACTGGGGAGCGCTCACCACCCACGCACCCGCCGACGTGCCGAAGCGCGATCAACTGGAGGCTTTGCTGAATGGGCTCCAACAGCTCTGAGCCATTCCCGACCTCGTTCAAGTTCCTCATAGCGGGTGGGTTCGGAGTCGGCAAGACCACGTTCATCCATTCGGTCAGCGAGATCGAGCCGCTGACCACGGAGGAGACGCTCACCGTCGCCAGCGTCGGGCACGACGACCTGACCGGCGTGGGAGACAAGACCACGACCACCGTGGCGATGGACTTCGGTCGAATCACGTTCAACCCGCAGAACATCGTGCTGTTCCTGTTCGGCACACCGGGTCAGGACCGGTTCTGGTTCATGTGGGACGACCTGGTCGACGGCGCCCTGGGCGCGGTCGTCCTGGCCGACACGCGTCGGCTCGAGGACTGCTTCGCGGCCGTGGAATTCTTCGAACGTCGCGGAATCGATTTCCTCGTGGCGGTCAACCAGTTCGAGAACAGCTTCCGCTACCAACCCGAGGAGGTACGGCAAGCACTGGACATCAAACCCCACATCCCCGTCGTGCTCTGCGATGCGCGCGACCGCCGCTCCGCGGCCTCGGTGCTGGTGCAGCTGATCGAGCACGTGCTGGAGACCCGCGCCTTATGACCCCGCCCCGAATCCCCCACCGAAATCGGAGTTACTCGTGACGACCTTCGATGCTGCCGGACACCGGCACCTCAGCCCCGTCGACTCACACGCGCACGAGCGTGCGGCACGGCTGCGCCAGCTCGGCCTGGGCGAAGCCGGAGATCCCGAGTTCGACGCGTTCGCGCAGCGCGTCGCCCAGACCCTCGGCGTGCCCAACGCCATGGTCAACTTCATCACCGACACCCACCAGTACCTGGGTGGCCTGTTCACCAAGGTGGCGGGCATGGAAGACCCGAACTCCGACGCCGACCCGCGTTCGGCCCCGATGGAGACGGGATACTGCCCGCACGTCATCGCCCGCCGGATGGCGCTGGTCCTCGAGGACGTCTGCGACTACCCGCGTTTCGCGGGCAACGACGTCGTGGACAAGATGAACGTCCGCTCCTACCTGGGTGCTCCGCTGATCGACCGCACCGGCATGGCGCTGGGCACGGTCTGCGTCATCGACAGCGAGGTGCGCCCGTGGGGCCGCGACGGCCTCAACACCATCAAGGCGCTGGCCGGCGAAGGCGTCGACCTGATCCACCGCCGCGAGCGGGATCTCCAGGCGGGCTGAACACCACCTGCGACGAGGGGGCGGGACCGACACGGCGGTCCCGCCCCCTCGATGCTTCCCGCGGTCCTCAGCCCCGGCGCAGGAGCAGGTCCAGGTCGTGCTGGATGCCGGGCCTGCGCTGCTCGACGTTGCCGATGGACAGCTCGAACTCGCCGATGTGGCGCGCGAGCTCGTCCACCGTCGGCAGTTCCACGAACGGCCTGCTGTCCTCGGCGACCCGCAGCTTGTCGACGAGCTGCTGCTCGCTCCAGGTCGCCGTGTGGGAGTACATCGAGGAGCGGTTGCGCCCGTCGGCGGTGAGCACCGACATGATCGCCCAGCAGGCCAGTTCACCGATCTGGCTGGCCAGGATGTGCCGCTGCTGCCCACCGGTGGTCGTGGTGGTGGTCAGCTTGTCGATCCGGGACACGTGATCGGCGAGCTTCGAATCGACGTCGAAGTCGTCGAAGATCGAGAAGAACTGCTGCGGGTGCTTGAGGATCGTCGACCCGAGGTAGACCGTGATGGCCTCGGTGGTGCCCTCGAAGATCCGGAACAGCCGGTAGTCGCGGTAGAACTGGCCGACGACGTTGGTGTCGACGAACCCGCGCGCACCGAGCAGCTGCAGGCAGCGGTCGACCACCTGCCACATCAGCTCGCAGCCCAGGATCTTCGCCGTGAAGTAGAAGGCCTCGGGGACCTCGCGGCCCGAGTCGAGCAGGTCCGCGATGTGCTCGACCAGGGTCTCCACGGCCTGGACCGCGGCCACCGATTCGGCGATGATCTGCTGGATCCGGCCGTTCTCGGCGAGGTTGCCGGTCGCGACCTCGCGTCGCCGGGCGAAGCGCTGGGCCAGTTCCAGCGCCCGCATCGCGGCACCGAGGGCGCCGGTGGCCAGCACGAGCCTGCCCCGGGTGAACGCGGTCTTGGCGACCAGGAGGCCCGAGCCCTCCTCGCCGAGCAGGCTCTCGGCCGGGACGCGCAGGTTGTCCAGGCTGAGGCTGTTCTGCGGCACGGCCTTGAGGCCGAGGGTGACCACCTCGGGGCCGCGCACGAAACCGGGCGAGGAGGCGTCGACGAGGAAGCCGGTGATCCCGGCGTCCTGGCCGTGCTCATCGGTCAGGCGCGCGAAGATGTTGATGAAGTTGGCGTCGGCGCCCAGCGAGATCCACTGCTTGTCGCCGTTGAGGACGTAGGAGCCGTCGGGCTGCTTGGTGGCCGTGCTGGCGATCGCCCGCACGTGCGAGCCCATGCTCTGCTCGCTGACCGCGCTCGTCACGAGCCTGCGCCCCTGCGCGAGCTCGGGCAGCACGGCCGAGCGGACGTCCTCCCTGGCGAATTGCTGGATCGGTGGCACGCCGAGCGTGTTGTGCACGGCCAGCAGGGTGACCAGGTTGCAGTCGATCGCACCGGCCTGCCGCATGACCTTGACGGTGTCGGAATGCGAGAGTTCCCAACCCTGGTAGCGCTTGGGGATTTGCAGGCCGAGCAGGCCCGCGTTGGCGAGGTCGGGGATCAGGGAGAGCTGGAAGCCCCGACGCTCGTCCATTCGCCGGGAGTCGAGTTGCTCTCTGCTGTATCTGCGCAGGAAATCGAGCATCTCCGACGCCGCGCCGGGGTTCGAGGAACCGCTTTCGGTCGACTCCATTCCGTTTGGTCCTTCCTGGGAAAGGCTCTCGCGAGGGGGTGGTCGCGAAATGGGGGCGGATTCGGCCACGTTTGATAGGACGAACGGGCGCGCACCGGAATTCGGCGCGGGTGGATTACCGCGTTCGTCGTCTCATTCGTTCCGCTGAGGTGAGAAGGCGACCCCACCTTCAGACGCGCGCTGACACCGGCCCGGGCAGTGGGGATGCCCGGGGCGCAACCACGGTGTTGATCTACCGGAGAGAAGGAGGTGGCACGTCTTCAACATTGGGGATGTCGGGGTTGCCCAGTCCTGCCGCGTTCACGTGGCGCAAGCTCGATCTCGGTCCGGATCGCCGACGGACCCCGGAGGGAACGAGGTCTTGGCGATCGGTCGAGATCCATGGCGAAAACTCCGTTTCCTCACAAGCCGACACTGTCCACGCGAGCACAGCAGGAGTGGGAAATTACCGTAGCTCACCAATGCGGGGTACCCCCTTTACGGTGAGCTGAACAACGGACCGTAATCATCGCTGGTCGCGAGAGCCTGAGAACTCCGTGAGGAAATCGGCTCGACCGGAGAGCGGATTTCCGAAAATGGAGTCCTCTGTGGACGAGAACGGGAATTGTCCGAGGTCACGACCAGAACTCGGCAGTAGGTGCGAAACGCGCGTCCCGGGCGCGAACCCGCTCGATCGCGGAAGGCGAGACCTTGATCACCTCCCGCGATCGCAGCTCATTCGATGCCCGCGGCGTCCATCCCGCGGATCTCCTTCTTCAGGTCGGCGATCTCGTCGCGCAACCTGGCCGCCAGCTCGAACTGCAACTCCCGCGCGGCGTTCATCATCTGGTCGTTGAGCTGCTGCACCAGGTCCGCCATCTCGGCTCGCGGCATCGCGGAGATGTCGCGGTCCTCCAGCAGGCCTGCGCTGGCCACCGCCTCGCCCGAGGGCTTCTTCCCGCGCGAGGTGTTGCGGCCCGAACCGCCCACCGACACCGACTCCTCGGTGTCCTCGGCCTCGCTGTAGACGCGGTCGAGGATGTCGGCGATCTTCTTGCGCAACGGCTGCGGATCGATGCCGCGCTCTTCGTTGTAGGCGATCTGCTTGGCGCGGCGCCGGTTGGTCTCGTCGATGGCGTGCTGCATCGAGTCGGTGATCCGGTCGGCGTACATGTGCACCTGGCCGGACACGTTGCGCGCGGCACGCCCGATGGTCTGCACCAGCGACGTCCCGGAGCGCAGGAAGCCCTCCTTGTCGGCGTCCAGGATCGACACCAGCGAGACCTCCGGCAGGTCCAGGCCCTCGCGCAGCAGGTTGATGCCGATCAGCACGTCGTACTCGCCGAGCCGCAGCTGCCGCAGCAGCTCCACCCGGCGCAGCGTGTCGACCTCCGAGTGCAGGTAGCGCACCCGGATGCCCAGCTCCAGCAGGTAGTCGGTGAGGTCCTCGGCCATCTTCTTGGTCAGCGTGGTCACCAGCACCCGCTCGTCGCGGTCGGCGCGCTCGCGGATCTCGTGCACCAGGTCGTCGATCTGGCCCTCGGTCGGCTTGACGACGACCTCGGGATCGATCAGCCCGGTCGGGCGGATGACCTGCTCGACGAACTCGCCGCCGGCCTGCGCCATCTCGTACGGGCCGGGCGTGGCCGACAGGTAGACGGTCTGGCCGATGCGGTCGGAGAACTCCTCGAAGGTCAGCGGCCGGTTGTCCAGCGCGCTGGGCAGCCGGAAGCCGTGCTCGACCAGCGTCCGCTTCCGGGAGGCGTCGCCCTCGTACATGCCGCCGATCTGCGGGACGGTCACGTGCGACTCGTCGACGATCAGCAGGAAGTCGTCCGGGAAGTAGTCGATCAGCGTCGCCGGAGCCGAACCTGCCTCGCGGCCGTCGATGTGCCGCGAGTAGTTCTCGATGCCCGAGCAGAACCCGACCTGGCGCATCATCTCGATGTCGTACTGGGTGCGCATCCGCAGCCGCTGGGCCTCCAGCAGCTTGTTCTGCTTCTCCAAGCGGCCCAGCTGGTCTTCGAGCTCGCCCTCGATGGCCCGGATCGCCTTGTCCATCCGCTCCGGGCCGGCGACGTAGTGGGTGGCCGGGAAGATCCGCAGCTCCTGCACCTCGCGAACGATCTCACCGGTGAGCGGGTGCAGGTAGTAGAGCCGGTCGATCTCGTCGCCGAAGAACTCCACCCGCACCGCCAGCTCCTCGTAGGCGGGGATGATCTCGACGGTGTCGCCGCGGACCCGGAACGTGCCGCGGGCGAAGGCGATGTCGTTGCGGCTGTACTGCACGTCCACCAGCGCGCGCAGGAACACGTCGCGATCGATCTCGCCGCCGACCGCCAGCGGGATCGCGCGGTCGAGGTAGGACTGCGGCGTGCCCAGGCCGTAGATGCAGGAGACCGAGGAGACCACCACGCAGTCCCGACGGGAGAGCAGGTTCGAGGTGGCGGAGTGGCGCAGCCGCTCGACGTCCTCGTTGATCGAGGAGTCCTTCTCGATGTAGGTGTCGGTCTGCGGGACGTAGGCCTCGGGCTGGTAGTAGTCGTAGTAGCTGACGAAGTACTCCACGGCGTTGTCCGGGAAGAACCCGCGCAGCTCGTTGGCCATCTGGGCGGCCAGCGTCTTGTTGGGCTCCAGCACCAGCGTGGGCCGCTGCACCCGCTCGACCAGCCACGCGGTGGTGGCCGACTTGCCGGTGCCGGTGGCGCCGAGCAGCACCACGTCCTTCTCGCCGGAGTTGATCCGCCGCTCCAGGTCCTCGATGGCCTGCGGCTGGTCACCGGCCGGTTCGTAGTCGCTGACCATGCGGAACCGGGCGTCGGTCCGGGGGATGTCACCAACCGGGCGGAACTCGGAGTGCGCCAGCACGGAGTCATCGGGGCGCTCAGTCGCAAAAGCCACGTTCCCCAGCGTACGAGGCACCACCGACATCATGTTGCGTCACGGGGTGCCTTCCGGCCGATGAGGGCGGACAATGGAATGCGTCACCATCCCCGACCGATGGGAGGTGACCTGCGAACAGTGGAGAAGAGATAGCGGGCGCGGCGTGCTTCGGACGTCGCGCCCGCCTCATGCGGTCGCTTAGAGTGTCGGTGTGACCACTCAGCGGGAGATCGCCGAGCGTCTGGGACTGCCCGTGCATCCGCCGAAGACCGAGGTCTTCGACCTCGCGGCGGGCACCAACACCGACCCCAAGGGCCACGTGCGCACCGTGAGCCGCTTCCGCCGCGAGCCCTTCGGGCTCTACCTCGCCCGGCCGCTGCCCGGGCAGCCGAAGATCGCCGCGCTGGAGTCGTGGCTGCTGCCCTCGCTCGGGTTGCGGGTCACGCGCTGGTACTGGCGGCCCGGCCACGAGCGGGACCTCGACTTCTACCTCGATGTGGTCGACATCGAATCGAGTGACACCCAATGGCGGACCGTCGACCACTACCTGGATCTGGAAGTGCGCCAGGACCGGGACGTGGAACTGCTCGACGTGGATGAATTCGTGCTCGCGGTTCAATCCGGACTTCTCGAACCGGACACGGCCGAACGCGCGATGCGGCGGGCCTGCGCGGCGCTGGAGGGGATCACCCGCTGCGGCTACGACCTGCCGAAGTGGTTGCGCAGCAACGACATCGAGCTGTCGTGGACGGGCGAGCCCGCCCAAGATCCCGTGCCCGGACCGCGTTCGCTACCGCCAACGGAGTGATCATCACCGCTGGTTCCGGCGCAGTTCCGGCCGCCGGCCGACCATTGCGGAAAAGTTATGTTAAAAGCCGGTACTGATGATCTAGTTGCCGGTTTTCGCGGCTACTCTCTGAAACCGTGAGCGCTGCGATTTCCCCCGGGTTGATGGAAGTCATCGATCTCTTCAGCTCGCGGCGCAGATATCCTTCGGGGTACGTGCACCAGCTGGAGGTCTGCCACGTCGAGCGCTGGGGGCTTGCCGTGGAGTGCCCGACTCCGCAGGCACCGGAGCACGACGTCGAGATCACCTGGATCTTGGCCGACCTGGGCCTTCGCCTGACGAAGTTCCGCCCGCGCAACCGGCACTCCCGACCGAGCCCGAGCACGCTCACCGCGATCACCATCCACCGCGACACCCGCTCCTGGGCCACCACGGACCTCCTGCTGGGCCTGGAGATCTCGGACCGGGGCCGACCCCGCATCACCAGGGCGGCGGAGTTCGCCTCCGCGGTGGCCACCGGCGCGATCCGCCAGAGCGAGGCCGACTACGCGTTCCAGACGGTCCACCGCACGCTCGACGAGATCAGCCTCCACCGGTCGATCGACCAGTGGCTCGCCTACCGGGGCATCTTCGACCCCTGGTGACCGTTCCCCACCTCCCGTCCCCACGTGCGGTCCCCGATTTCCATGGAACTCAGGGTCACGATTTCAGTGGAAATCGGAGGTCTGATTTCCACTGAAATCGGGGGCCACACGCCCTGGTGAGCACATCAGCGCAGGTGAGGGCGTGATGTTCAGCGCTGCGGGGGTCGGCCTTCGAGGCGGATGAGGCGTTGTTCGATGGCGGCGTTGACCGCGGCCGTGCGGTTGTCGACGCCGAGCTTGGCGTAGATGTGCACGAGGTGGGTCTTGACCGTGGCCTCGCTGATGAACAGCTTCTGAGCCAGTTCCCGGTTGCCGAGGCCGTGCGCCAGCAGTTCCAGGATCTCGACCTCTCGCGCGCTCAGCGCCTGCTCGGGCGATCGGCTGCGCTGCAGCAGGCGGGAGGCGATCTGCGGGGACAGCGCCGCCTGACCGCGAGCCGCGGCGCGAATCGCCTGGAAGAGCTCCTCAGGAGGGCCGGCCTTGAGCAGGTAGCCGGTGGCGCCGGCGTCGATGGCGCGGTTGATGTCGGTATCCGCGTCGTAGGTGGTCAGCACGAGGACGTGCGGCGGATCGTCCAGGGCCAGCAGCCTGCGGGTGGCCTCCACGCCGTCGACGCCGTCGCCCAGCTGCAGGTCCATCAGCACCACGTCCGGCCGGTAGGCGCCCGCCCGCTGCACGGCCTCGTCGGCGGTGCGCGCCTCGCCGACGAACTCCACGCCCTCATCACCGGACAGCAGGGCATGCAGCCCCGCCCGCACCACCGCGTGGTCGTCGACCACCATCACGCGCACGACCTCCGTCACGAGCCACCTCCCACCGGCAGGGTCGCCGCCACCGCGGTGCCCTCTCCCCGAACGCTCTCCACCGCCAGCGTGCCGCCGAGCCGCTCGACCCGCGCGCGCATGCCGCTCAGCCCGAAACCGCGTCCCGCGCCGCTCGGCGGGTTCGCCTGGTCGAAGCCGACGCCGTCGTCGCGGACGTCGAGGCTGACCTCGTCGTCGAGGTAGGACAGCGTCACGCCCACCGTGCGGGCACCGCTGTGCTCGCGGACGTTGGCCAGCGCGCCCTGCGCGACCCGCAGCAGCACCGCGTCGTCGTCCTCGCTGGTGGACAGCGGAGCACCGACCACCTCGAAGCGCACATCGATGCCGGTCTCGGCGACCGTGCGATCCGCCAGCGCGCGCAACGCCGCCTGCAACGACCGCCGCTCCAGCGCCGCCGGGGCCAGTCCGCGCACGAACCGGCGGGCCTCCTCCAGGTTGTCCTCGGCGACCTCGCCCGCCCGCCGGACGTGCTCGTCGCCGTTGCCGGCGCGCTCGGCTGCCTGCAGCAGCATCCGGATGCTCGACAGGCCCTGGGCGATGGTGTCGTGAATCTCGCGGGCCAGCCGTTCACGCTCGGAGCTGATGCCGGCCCTGCGCTCGGCCTCGGCCAGCTCGCCGCGCGTGCGCACCAGCTGGTCGATGAGCTGCCTGCGGCGTTCGCTCTCCCGCCGCAGCTCCAGGAACACCGCGGTGGCCATCGTCGCCACCGCGATCGGCACCAGCACCGAGATGAGCTCGACCTGCTCCGCGATCCGCAGCTGCGCGAAGATCACGGTCGCGGTCAGCAGCACCACCGCGACGATCAGCGGTTTCGGCCGCAGCACGCGGAGGCAGACGAAGAACAGCGGTACCGCGCACCAGCCGAAGCTCGGCGCCACGAGCACCAGAGCGCACCACGCGGCCACGACCGCGCCCACCCACACCTGCCTCAGGTGCGCGGTCCTCTCCCAGAAGGCGATGCCGAGTACGTAGATCACGATCAGCACCACCGACAGGCCCAGCACCAGCGGCGTGACACCTGCCAGGCCGTGCACGTCGACGAAGCGCGACGCCGACGCGGCCAGCAGCACGAAGAAGCCCGCGTGCATCGCGCGGTACAACCACCCGCCGGGCGGCTCGGTCTCGTCGGTCACGGGATCCCTTCCTGGCGTCGCTCCGAAGGCTGACACGTGCACCAGGCATACGTCGCGAACCCCTCCCCGGCATCAACAGATCGGTTGATTCGGGCTCCACCGCGCGATGCCCGGGAGCGATCCGTTGGGCCGACGCCCCGAGCCCCGCCGGAACCGAAGCTGGAAGCACAACCCGGAAGGCACCAACCCCCAAGGAGAAGTCCCGTGAAGACCAACACCCGCGCCATCGTCGGA
This sequence comes from Saccharopolyspora sp. NPDC049357, assembly GCF_040677225.1. NCBI lineage: Bacteria > Bacillati > Actinomycetota > Actinomycetes > Pseudonocardiales > Pseudonocardiaceae > Saccharopolyspora > Saccharopolyspora sp. NPDC049357. The sequence goes on from NZ_JBFAQJ010000010.1 coordinate 133,924, forward strand.
ACCCTGGTGGGCATCGGCGTCCTCGGTGGAGCGACCGGCATCACCGTCGCCCAGGCCGACCCGACGCCGCAGCAGGCGCCGCAGCCCCGCCCGGCCGCCGTCGTCCAGCAACCGGTGCTCAGCGTCGACGCCGCCACCAAGGCCGCGCAGGCCGCGCTGGACGCCGCCGAGGCCAAGGGGCAGCGCGTGACGGTGTCGATCGTGGACCGCGCGGGCAACGAGCGGGTGCAGCTGACCGGTGACGGAGCGGGCCCGCAGAGCGTCGAGTCGGCCAAGCGCAAGGCCTACACCGCCGTCGCCTGGGGCAAGCCGACCTCGGAGCTGAGCGAGCAGGCGGGAGGCCAGGGCGCCACGCTGCGCGACATCCCGGGAACGCTGTTCCTCGCGGGCGGTGTCCCGGTGAGCGCCGGTTCCCCGATCGCAGGCATCGGCGTCGCGGGAGCCCCGAGCGGCGACCTCGACGAGGAGTTCGCCAAGGCCGGTCTGCAGGCCGTCCAAGCCGACCTGCGCTGACCCCGGCCCGGTCGGCCCCCGCTGCCCCCGGGGGCCGGTCACCCCGAGTGGAAGGACGATCCGATGCTGACCCGACGTCTCGCGCTCGGGATGTTCGCAGCCCTCGCGCTGGTTTCCTGCGCACCCGCCGAGCAGCCGTCGGCTCCCCCGTCGCCGACGGCTGTTCCCCCTCCCCAGGAGCGAAGCGTGTCCGACCGACAACTCCTGAAGGCCGCGAATTCCGGTGATCCGGGCGACGTGCGCGCCGCCCTTGCGGCCGGGGCGAACGTCGAGGCCCGCGACGAGCACCGGCGCACCCCGCTGCTGCTGGCCGCGCTCGGCGATCACGTCGACGCCGCCCGCGAACTGGTGCGCGCCGGAGCCGACCCGGACGCCCAGGACGACCGCCGCGACAGCGCGTTCCTGGTCACCGGTGTGACCGGGAGCGTCGCGATGCTCGAAGCGCTGCTGCCCGCGGACCCCGACTTCTCGCTCACCAACCGCTACGGCGGGACCGCCCTCATCCCCGCGGGCGAGCGCGGGCACGTCGACTACGTCCGCGCGGCGGTGCGAACGGGCATCGACGTCAACCACGTCAACGATCTCGGCTGGACCGCGCTGCTGGAGGCCGTCGTCCTGGGCGACGGTGGCCCCCGCTACCAGCAGGTCGTGCAGCTCCTCCTCGACGCCGGGGCCGATCCCACCCTCCCCGACCGCGACGGCGTCACCGCCCTCGACCACGCCGACCGCGAAGGCCACACCGAACTCGCCCGAATCCTCCGCGCCCGCTGACCTCTCCCCCTCACCGCGCCCCCGGCCCGCAGCTCCCCTCGGGCTGGGGGTCTCGCGATTTCAGTGGAAATCAGGTTCCCGACTTCCATTGAAATCGGAGTCCTGGTTTCCACTGAAATCGGGAAACCGCGGTGGGGGTGCAGGTGTCAGGGGGTCCAGTGGGTGGCGTTGGCCCAGGTCATGGCTCTGGGGAGGTTCGCGGCGAACCAGGGTTCCTTGGCCTCGGCGTAGCCCTCGTGGTCGCGGTCGCCGGCGTGGGCCTCGGCGAGCTGACGCTTCGTGGCGAGGTAGTCCTCGCGGGCCTGGGGGTCCGCTCGGAGCCAGTCGGGGAACAGCAGGGCCACCCGCCAGGCCGTGGTGCCCTCGACCCGGACGTGCAGGTTCACGTGGCGGCAGGGGTCGGCTGCGGCGTGGAAGCGCTTGGACCACTGCTCCGGATCCGGGGCGAAGTCGTGGGAGTTGTCGTGGTCGATACCGGGCACGACCGGGAAGCCCGCATCACCCAGCGGCTCGGCCAGGGCGTCGGCGTCGGCGAGGGTGCGGACGGTCAGCTGCAGGTCGATGACGTCCTTGGCGGTGATCGGCACCGAGGTGGAGCCGACGTGGTCGACGCGCACCGCGCGCTGCCCCGCCGCTCGCTCCACTCGGGCGATCAGCCGTCGAGCCTGGGCCGCCCACTCCGGGTCCCGGTCGATGAGCTTCGGTGGCATGGGCTCGGCGCGCTGCCGGAGCCGCAGGTTCTCCTCGAAGGGCACCAGGCGGTTCCGCCACAGCTCGTCGACGCTCGTCAGCAGGTCCTCGACCGCGCCCGCGTTGTCCAGCCACACGTCGGCGGCCTCGCGGCGCTGCTCGTCGGTGGCCTGCGCGGCGATGCGCGCGCGTGCGTCCTGCTCGGCGAGCCCGCGTTCGATCAGCCGCTGCACCCGGACGTCCTCATCGGCATCGACGACGATCACCAGGTGATAATGCGGAGAGTATCCCGCCTCCACGAGCAGCGGGATGTCGTGCACCAGCACCGAATCGACGGGCGCTTCGGCCATCCGCTTCGCGGTCAGCTCGGCGACCTTGGGGTGCACGATCGCGTTGAGGTCGAGCCGGGACTGGTCATCGGCGAACGCCAGGGCCGCCAGCGCCGGCCGGTCCAGCGCGCCAGACTCGTCCAGGATCGCGTCGCCGAACCGCTCGACGAGCTCCGCCAGCCCCGCGCTACGGGGTTCGACGACCTCGCGCGAGAGCGCGTCGGCGTCGATCACCACCGCGCCGAGCTCGGCGAGCCGCCGCGCCACCGTCGACTTCCCCGATCCAATGCCTCCGGTCAAACCCACCCGCAACATGCGCTACATCCTGCCAGCTGATCACCCGTCTGTGAGGGGGCAGTTTTGCCCCGAATTGACCGGGCGCAACGGGCGTTGATCATGGACGGTTCGGACCAAGACCGCCCAGACGCGAAGCGGCCCCGCATCCACCAGGGATGCGGGGCCGTCTCGGACTTCAGCCTTCAGGCGTCAGTGCTCACGCACCACCGGAGAGCTTCTCGCGGAGGGCGGCCAGCTGGGCGTCGCTCGCGAGCGAGCCGCTGTCCTGCTGCTCGTCGTTCGAAGCCGACGAGTAGTTGCCGCCACCGGTCGGAGCCGGCTGCTCCTCCTCGCCGCCACCGGCGGCCGCGGCAGCCGCGGCCTCGGCGTCGGCCTGGCGAGCCTTGGTGATCTGCGCGATGTGCTTCTCGTAGCGGGTGTGCGCCTCGGCGTACTGGCGCTCCCACTCCTCGCGAGCCGACTCGAAGCCTTCCTGCCACTCCTGGGTCTCCGGATCGAAGCCCTCGGGGTAGATGTAGTTGCCTTCGTTGTCGTACTCGGCAGCCATGCCGTACTGGGTCGGGTCGAACTCCGAGTCGGGGCTGAAGCCTTCGTTGGCCTGCTTCAGCGACAGGGAGATCCGGCGACGCTCGAGGTCGATGTCGATGACCTTGATCATCACCTCGTCGCCGACCTGGACGACCTGCTCCGGGATCTCCACGTGGCGCTCGGCCAGCTCGGAGATGTGGACCAGGCCCTCGATGCCCTCGTCGACGCGGACGAACGCACCGAACGGCACCAGCTTGGTGACCTTGCCCGGCACGATCTGGCCGATCGCGTGGGTGCGGGCGAACTGACGCCACGGGTCTTCCTGGGTGGCCTTCAGCGACAGCGAGACGCGCTCGCGGTCCATGTCGACGTCGAGGACCTCGACGGTGACTTCCTGGCCGACCTCGACAACCTCGGACGGGTGGTCGATGTGCTTCCAGGACAGCTCGGAGACGTGCACCAGACCGTCGACTCCACCGAGGTCGACGAACGCACCGAAGTTGACGATGGAGGACACGACGCCCTTGCGGACCTGGCCCTTCTGCAGCTGGTTGAGGAACTCGCTGCGGACCTCGGACTGGGTCTGCTCCAGCCAGGCGCGACGGGACAGGACCACGTTGTTGCGGTTCTTGTCCAGCTCGATGATCTTGGCTTCGAGCTCGCGGCCGACGTAGGGCTGCAGGTCGCGGACACGGCGCATCTCGACCAGGGACGCGGGCAGGAAGCCGCGCAGTCCGATGTCGAGGATGAGGCCGCCCTTGACGACCTCGATGACGGTGCCCTTGACGGGCTCGTCCTTCTCCTTGAGCTCCTCGATGGTGCCCCAGGCACGCTCGTACTGGGCGCGCTTCTTGGAGAGGATCAGTCGGCCTTCCTTGTCCTCCTTCTGGAGAACAAGCGCCTCGACGAAGTCACCAACGGTGACGACCTCGGCGGGGTCGACGTCGTGCTTGATCGACAGTTCCCGGGACGGGATGACGCCCTCGGTCTTGTAGCCGATGTCAAGCAGCACCTCGTCACGGTCGACCTTGACGATGGTGCCCTCAACAATGTCCCCATCGTTGAAGTACTTGATGGTCTGGTCGACGGCGGCGAGGAAGTCCTCCTCCGTCCCGACGTCGTTCACTGCGACCTGCGGCTTGGTGGCGGCTGCAGTCGGGACGGTGGTGGTGTCGGTGGACATCAGGTGGGTTGCTCCGGTACGGATAGGTTGGTCGCTGGTTCTACGCTTGTGCCGCGCCACGGCCGGTTTCGTCCGGTCCAGCGAATAGCCGGACCTGCGGATTCCGTTTTGCCGAGCGGCCTTCACAACCCGGTCTGAACCGGGTCGCGGAAGCCGCCGAGAAAAAGACCCACGGCGCGGGCGGTATCGTACGCGCTTTCTCGATCGCCGGGCAAACCGCGGTACCCCTGGATGGCAGGCCGGCTTCGGACGCGCGACACAATCTCTTCACGTCCACGCCCTGACCACCTCACCCGGGGGAATCCTTGACACATCCCGACGAGCCGGAAAACGCCAGCTCCCAGAATAGCTCGGCAGAGCAGTTGCTGGGGACCGTCGGTGTCCGCAAGCGCAGCGTGGACGCCGCGGAGTCGCGTTCGGCGAACCGGTTGTGGTGGGACGCCGACGCCGACGACTACCACGCCGAGCACGGGGACTTCCTCGGCGACGACGACTTCGTGTGGTGTCCGGAGGGTCTGCGCGAGGAGCACGCCGGCCTGCTCGGGGACGTGCGCGGCAAGCGGGTCCTGGAGGTCGGCTGCGGTGCGGCGTCGTGCGCGCGCTGGCTGGCCGGGCAGGGGGCCGAAGCCGTGGGCCTGGACATCTCCGCCGGGATGCTCCGGCACGGGGTCGAGGCCGCGCGGCGCAGCGGGACGCACGTGCCGCTGGTCCAGGCCAGCGCCGATCTGCTGCCCTTCGCCACCGGCAGCTTCGACCTCGCCTGCTCAGCGTTCGGCGGGGTGCCGTTCGTCGCCGACGTGGGCGCGGTGTTCCGCGAGGTGGCCCGGGTGCTGCGACCGGGCGGCAAGTGGGTGTTCGCCGTCACTCACCCGATGCGGTGGGTCTTCCCGGACGACCCGGGGCCGACGGGCCTGACCGCGACGAACTCCTACTTCGACCGCACCCCCTACCTGGAGATCGACGGCGACGGCCGCGCCACCTACGTCGAGCACCACCGCACGCTGGGCGACTTCGTGCGGGCGCTGTCGGGGGCCGGGATGCGCTTGACCGATCTGATCGAACCGGAGTGGCCCGAGGGGCACACTCAGATCTGGGGGCAGTGGAGCCCGCTTCGCGGGAGGCTGTTCCCCGGGACCGCGATCTTCGTGTGCACGCTCGACTGAGGTGTCCCGCGGCCGGCTTGCTCGGCGGTGCGGATAGCGGAACCTCAGGTGGTGGAGAAGGCTGCTTCACCGCTCGGCCGACGTCCACGCCCGCGCCAGGGAGGCGCGGGCCCTAGGTGTGAGGAGCCCCGGTGGCGACCGCGCAGGATTTGATGCAGGCCCAGTTCGCGCGGTTCGCCGCCCTGGACCCGCAGTTACCCCAGGACCAGTTCGTCCCGACCGACGCCGAGCCGGTGGCGGCGCGGACCTCCGACGGGCACGCGGTGGCCGGGTTGATCACGCACACCTCGAACCCGGAGGGCTCGGCGCGCGGGCTGTGGCAGGCCGGTGAGGCGTTCGAGCTGTTCCCGATCATCGGCGAGCATCCGCGCGCGGGGATGGATTCGCTGCTGGGCGCGTGCCGGGAATGGCTCGGCGAGCAGGACGATCCGGGGCCGAACTCCTCGGCGATGGTGGTCTGGCCGAGCCGTGACGTGCAGGCCACGCGAGCGCTGCTGGATCACGGTTTCCTGCCGTTGTCGGTGCTCGCGATTCGATCACCCACCCCGGTCACAGATACGGAACTGTCTGGTACCGTAAAAGTGCGTCGCGCCGGACCGGCCGACCTGGACGCCGTCGTCGAGCTCACCCTCACCGAGCTCGAGTACGCCGCCCTCGTCGGAACCGCCACGTACCGCCCCGATGCCGCGCAGCTGAAGCGGACCGCCGCCCGAGTGCGCCTGCACTCCGACGATCCCGTCTGGCTCGCGGAGCAGGACGGCACGCCCGTCGCGGTCGCGGAATGCGGCTGGATCGACACCGGCAAGTCCCCGCGGGCTTACCGGCTGCGCCCCGGCTCGTGGGGATACATCAACTGCGTGTCGGTGCACGAGAAGGCGCGCGGGACCGGCATCGGCAGGCAGCTGATGTCGGTGGTGCACAACGAGTTCGTGCGCCGGGGCGCCATCGGCAGCTTCCTGTACTACAACCCGCCCAACCCGCTGTCCTCGGTGTTCTGGCCCCGCCAGGGGTACCGGCCACTGTGGACGATGTGGGAGGTGCGCCCGGCCACCGCACTGCGCTGACCCCGATCCGGGGCCTGCGCGCAGGCCTACAGGATCGAGGAGAAGGCGTGGAGATCGTCGCCACCGGCGTCGAGGTCATCGGCGCGCACGGGCCACTGCTGGCCCCCACTTCGCTCCGGGTCGCCGACGGTCAGGCCCTGCTGGTCACCGGCGAAGCCGGGGCCGGCAAGACAGCGCTCGCGCTGGCCCTGTCCGGACGGCTCAAGCCCAGCAGCGGGAGCATCCGGCTGGACGGCTCGGCCGACGCGGACCGGCTGCGCCGCGCCGTCGCCGTCGTCGACGCCCCGCAGATCACCGAACCGGACGACTCCCTGCAGGTCCGCGACGTGACCGCCGAAGGTCTGGCACTGGCCCGGCGCGGTTCGACCCGCCGCAAGGTGCGCGGCTGGCTGGCCGAACGCGAACTGCCCGGCGACGTCCGGTTCGAGAACCTCACCGCGCACCAGCGCACCCGGCTGCTGATCGACCTGGCCTGCGAGTCCCGCACCACGCGCGCGCTGGTGCTGGACTGCCCCGACCGCCACGGCGACGACCCGCAGCTCTGGTACTCCCTGGCCACCGCCCGCGCCGAAGGAGGCATGGCGGTGGTCGTGCTCTGCTCCACGCACTCCGCCGACAAGCTCGGAGCGCCCGCCGTCCGCATCGGCGCGGACGACACCCAGAAGTCCACTTCGGCCGGTTGACACCTGAAGGTCCGTGATGACTACTTTCCGGCTCGCCGCAACGGAATTGCGACGACTCACCTCGGGCAAGCTGCCCAAGCTCGCGCTGCTGGCGGTCACCTTGGTGCCGCTGCTCTACGGCGCCATGTACATCTACGCCAACTGGGATCCCTACGGGAAGCTCGACTCGGTGCCCGCCGCGGTCGTCATCGACGACACCGGCGCCGAGAAGGAGGACGGCCAGCCGCTCAACGCCGGCCAGGACGTCTACGACGAGCTCCTCGACTCCGGCACGTTCTCCTGGACCCGAACCGATCTCCAGCACGCCCAAGCCGGCGTGGCCAACGGCGACTACACCTTCGCGCTGGTGGTCCCCCGGGACTTCTCCAACGCCCTGGTCTCCCCCGCCGACTTCGAGCCGCGGCAGGCCAAGCTGCAGCTGATCACCAACGACGCGAACAACTACCTGGTGGGCACCATCGCCGACAAGCTCGCCGGTGAGGTCCGCAGGGGCGTCGCGTCCAACGCGGGATCGACCGCCGCCGAGCAGTTCCTGCTGGGCTTCTCCACGGTGCACGACAAGACCGTCGAGGCCGCCAACGGCGCGGGCGAGCTCGCCGACGGCGCCGGGCAGCTGCGCGACGGGCTCGGCCAGGCCGAGCAGGGCGGCACGCAGCTCTCCGACGGCGCGCACCAGCTGCTCAGCGGGCAGCGGCAGCTCGCCTCGGGCGCCAACCGGCTGGCCGACGGCACCGGCCAGCTGCACACCGGACTGCAGCAGCTCCAGGCCTCGACCGCGCAGCTGCCGGAACAGACCGCGAAGCTGGCCGACGGCGCCGAGAAGGTCGCCCAGGGCAACGAGCAGCTCGCGCAGAAGGCCAACGTCGTCGGCAACCTCTCCCAGGGCATCGTCGACAACCTGGACCGGACCAAGGCCGAGACGGCCGCGCAGCTGCGCCAGGCTGGCGTCGACGAGGCCACCGTGCAGAAGATCGTCGCCGGTCTCGATGATCTGGGCAGTCCCGCCACCGACGCCAACACCAAGCTGCAAACTCAGGTCGGGCAGCTCAACACGCTCGCCGACGGGGCCCGCCAGGTCGCCGACGGCAACCGGGCGCTGGCCAACGCCACCCCTCAGCTGACCAGCGGCATCCAGCAGCTCACCAGCGGCGCCGGGCAGGTCGACGACGGAGCCGTGCAGCTGCGCGACGGCGAGCAGCAGGCCCTGTCGGGCACCAGCAGGCTCGCCGACGGCGCCGACCAGCTCGTCGGCGGCACCCGGCAGCTCCACGACGGCTCCGGCCAGCTCGTCGACGGTTCCAACACGCTTGCCACCGAGCTCGGCAAGGGCGCGGGCGACATCCCCAACCCCGACGACAAGACCCGGCAGGCCACCGCCAACACCATCGGCGACCCGGTCGCCGTGGACACGCAGGCGCAGGTCAAGGCCGACACCTACGGTGCCGGGCTGGCTCCGTACTTCATGGGCCTGGCGCTGTGGGTCGGCGGGTTCGTGCTCTTCCTGCTGATGCGGCCGATGTCCAACCGGGCACTGGCGGCCGGAGTCGCGCCGTGGCGCGTCGCGCTGGGCGGCTGGCTGCCGGCCGCGCTGATCGGACTCGTGCAGGCGGTGCTGCTGTTCTCCGTGGTCGTGTTCGCCATCGGAGTGCACCCCGCGCACCAGTGGCGGACGCTCGGCTTCCTGATCCTGACCTCGTTCGCGTTCACCGCGGTGGTGCACTCGCTGAACGCGGCGTTCGGCCCGAAGGGCAAGTTCATCGCCCTGGTGGTCCTGGTGCTGCAGCTGGTCACGGCGGGCGGCACGTTCCCGTGGCAGACGATCCCGGAACCCCTGCACCCGCTGCACCAGGTCCTGCCGCTGGGCTACGTGGTGACCGGGCTGCGCCACCTCATCTACGGCGGCACGGAGGGCTCGGTCGGCCAAGCCGTGGCGGTCCTGCTCTGCTACCTGGTGGCGTCCCTGCTGCTGACCACGATCGCGGCCTGGCGCCAACGCGTCTGGACACCCAGCCGCCTCAAACCCGAGCTCTCGCTCTGACCTGGACGAACGAAGGCCCCCGGATCGTTTTCCGGGGGCTTTCGGCGCGCTCGGGACGGATCACTCGTCGTCGTAGCGGGCGATCTCGATCAGGTTTCCGTCCGGGTCACGCAGGTAGAGCGAGGTGATGGGGCCTCGGGAGCCGATGCGACCGACCGGGCCCTCCTCGATGCGGACCTCGTTGTTGCGCAGGTGATCCTGGATGTCGGCCAGCGCTTGGCTGGTGACGAAGCACAGGTTCGCGGAGCCGGGGACCGGGTGGGTCGCGGTCGGTTCGACCAGCTCGGCAGCCGCGTGCAGCTTGATGGTCTGGTCGCCGAAGCGAACCGCACGCCGCTCACCGGGGAACTCCACCGGCTCCATGCCGAGCACGCCCTGGTAGAACTCGACCGCCCGATCCACATCGGCGACGGTGAGGACCAGGTGGTCGACTCGGTCGATGCTGATCATGCTCCTCCTCGGGGTCGGCGCGGTCAGCTCTTGGGGCCCTGCCCGCGCCCTGGTGACGCCCCGCCGGCCACAACGCCGCAGCGGCCGAGCCCGGCCGGAGCGTGTACCGCAGGCTATCCGCACCGGTGTTCGGTACCCGCATTCGGGCCCCACCAGCGGTGATGTTCGCCATTGCACAACATCACGCCGGAGCACATCCCCGAAACGGTGGTTCCGTGATCGAGTCGAGATCCCCTCGCCGCTCAGTGCGCGGCGGAGTCCCAGGAGCGACCCGATCCGACCGAGACCTCCAGCGGCACGTCCAGCGGGAACGCCGAGCCCATCTGCTCGCGCACCAGCTTCTCCACCACGTCCCGCTCGCCGTCGGCGACCTCGATGATCAGTTCGTCGTGCACCTGCAGCAGGGTCCGCGAGCGCAGGCCCTCGGCCTTGATGGCCCCGTGCACGCCGAGCATGGCGACCTTGATGATGTCGGCGGCGCTGCCCTGGATCGGGGCGTTGAGCGCCATCCGCTCGGCCATCTCGCGGCGCTGCCGGTTGTCGCTGAGCAGGTCGGGCAGGTAGCGGCGGCGCCCCATGATGGTGGAGGTGTAGCCGTCCTTGCGGGCCTGGTCGACGACCTCGCGCAGGTAGTCGCGGACCCGGCCGAAGCGGGCGAAGTAGGCGTCCATCTGCGCCTTGGCGTCCTCGGCGGAGATGCGCAGCTGCTGCGCCAGGCCGTAGGCCGACAGCCCGTAGGCCAGGCCGTAGGACATGGCCTTGACCCGTCGGCGCAGCTCCTGGTCGACCTCGCCGATCGGCACGTCGAACGCCTGCGAGGCGACGTAGTTGTGCAGGTCCTCGCCGGTGTTGAACGCCTCGATGAGCCCTTCGTCGCCGGAGAGGTGCGCCATGATGCGCATCTCGATCTGGCTGTAGTCGGCGGTCATCAGCTCGGCGTAGTCGCCACCGACGACGAACACCTCGCGAATCCGGCGGCCCTCTTCGGTGCGGATCGGGATGTTCTGCAGGTTCGGCTCGGTCGACGACAGCCGACCGGTGGCGGCGATCGTCTGGTTGAAGGTGGTGTGGATGCGCCCGTCGTCCGAAATCGACTTGGCCAGACCCTCCACTGTGGTCTTGAGCCGGGTGGCGTCGCGGTGTTCCAGCATGTGCTGCAGGAACGGGTGCTCGGTCTTCTCGAACAGGGTCTGCAGCGCCTCGGCATCAGTCGTGTAGCCGGTCTTGGTGCGCTTGGTCTTCGGCATGTTGAGCTCGTCGAAGAGGACCACCTGCAGCTGCTTCGGCGAGCCGAGGTTGATCTCCTTGCCGATGACCGCGTACGCATCCTGCGCGGCCTGCTTGACCCGCGCGGCGAAGCGCGCGCCCAGTTCGGCCAGCTGCTCGGCGTCCACGGCGATTCCGGCGCCTTCGAGCTCGGAGAGGACCAGCAGCAGGGGCAGTTCGAGGTCGGTGAGCAGCTTGGTGCTGTCGATGCCGGCGAGCTCGGTGTCCAGCGCGTCGGCGAGTTCGGCGACCGCGCGGGCGCGCAGCAGCTCACCCGCGGCGGCCTTCTCCTGGCTCTCCGACTCGTCCTCCAGCAGCGACAGCTGTCCGTCGTCCTCGCCGCTGTCGGCGCGCAGTTCTCGCTGCAGGTAGCGCACGACCAGGTCGGGCAGTTCGAAGGAGCGCTGGCCGGGACGCACCAGGTAGGCGGCCAGGGCGGTGTCGCTGGTGAGACCGGCGATGGTCCAGCCGCGGTCGCGGATGGCGTGCAGCGGGCCCTTGACGTCGTGGGCGGCCTTGGGCGCGTCGGCATCGGCCAGCCAGGACGCGAGCGCCTTCTCGTCCTCACTGGTCAGCGAGGTGACGTCGACGAACGCTCCTGCTCCGTCGGAGGTGGCCAGCGCGATGCCCGCCAGGTCGCCGTGGCCGCGCGCCCAGGTGCCGGTGCAGGACAGGCCGACGCGGTTGCCGCCGCGCGCGTGCTGGTCGAGCCACGCGGCGAGCGCGCCGGGCTCGATGACGCCGCCGGTGATCTCGAAGCCCTCTTCTACCTCGGGTTCGGCGCTGGCCAGCGTGGCGAACAGCCGGTCGCGCAGCACCCGGAACTCCAGGTCGTCGAACAGCCGGTGCACGGCGTCGCGATCCCACGCGCGCACCTCCAGCTCGTCCGGCACGGCATCGAGCTCGACGTCGCGCACGAGCTCGGTGAGCTGCCGGTTGAGCAGCACCGACGACAGGTGCTCGCGCAGGTTGTCGCCCGCCTTGCCCTTGACCTCGTCGACCCGGTCCACGAGACCGGCGAGCGAGCCGAACTGCTGGATCCACTTGGTGACGGTCTTCTCCCCGACCCCCGGGATCTTGGGCAGGTTGTCCGACGGGTCGCCGCGCAGCGCCGCGAAGTCGGGGTACTGCTCGGGGGTGAGGCCGTACTTGGCCTCGACGGCGTCCGGGGTGAACCGGGTCAGCTCGGAGACGCCCTTGGTCGGGTACAGCACCGTGACGTCGTCGGTGACGAGCTGGAGCGCGTCGCGGTCGCCGGTGCAGATCGCGACCTTGAAGCCGCCGCCGGTGGCCTGGGTGGTCAGCGTGGCGATGACGTCGTCGGCCTCGTAGTTGTCCTTGCTCAGCACCGGGATGTTCAGCGCGCCGAGGATGTCCTGGATGAGGCTGACCTGGCCCTTGAACTCGTCCGGGCTGGCGCTGCGGTTGGCCTTGTACTCGGTGAAGGTCTCGCTGCGGAAGGTCTTGCGGGAGACGTCGAAGGCGACCGCGAGGTGGGTGGGCTGCTCGTCGCGCAACAGGTTGATCAGCATCGAGGTGAACCCGTACACCGCGTTGGTGTGCTGCCCGGTGCCGGTTTGGAAGTTCTCCTTCGGCAGGGCGTAGAAGGCGCGGTAGGCCATCGAGTGGCCATCGATCAACAGCAGGCGTCGGTCCTCGGAATGCGTCACGGCCGCGAGTTTAGGCTGAAGCTCTGACAGCCAGTACCGCAGGCGACGGGGAGGACCAGCAGTGCCCGCTACCGACAACGGTGAGGCCGTGACCAGCGGCGACGCCGACCTGGAGGCGCTGCTGAGCGCCACCGACGAACAGCTCAGCGCCCGGATGGGCATCGAGATCGTCGAATACAGCCCCGATCGAGTGGTCGCGACGATGCCGGTGGCCGGCAACCGCCAGCCCTACGGCCTGCTGCACGGCGGCGCGAACGCGGTGCTCGCCGAGCAGGCGGGCTCCATCGCCGCGGCGCTGGGAGCCGGCGAGGGCCGCATCGCGGTCGGCCTGGAGCTGACCTGCACGCACCACCGGGCGGTCACGGAGGGCCAGGTGACCGCGGTGGCCAGCCCCCTGCACCGCGGCCGCTCGACCGCGACCTACGACATCGAGATCACCGACGAGAAGGGCCGTCGCACCTGCTCGGCGCGGCTCACCTGCATCCTGCGCGACCAGCCGCCGAAGTGATCAGGACGCGAAAGAGGCGGGGTGCCCGTGGGCACCCCGCCTCTTGTCGTCGACCAACCGCCACGCAGAACGGCTGCGGAGAACCCGCCTAGGACAGGTTCTCGAGAACCGCCTGCGCGACCGCCTTCATCGTGGTGCGGCGATCCATCGCGGTTCGCTGCAGCCAGCGGAAGGACTCGGGTTCGGAGAGGTTGTGCTTGCTCATCAGCAGGCCCTTGGCCCGCTCGATGGTCTTGCGCGCCTCGAGGCGTTCGGTGAGGTCGTTGACCTCGGCTTCCAGGGCCTGCACCTCGGTGAACCGGGACACCGCCAGCTCGATGGCCGGCACCAGATCGCGCTTGGCGAAGGGCTTGACCAGGTAGGCCATGGCCCCGGCGTCGCGCGCCCGCTCCACCAGATCGCGCTGGCTGAAGGCGGTCAGGATGACCACCGGCGCGATCCGGTCCCCAGCGATGTTGGAAGCGGCCTCGATGCCGTCCATCTTCGGCATCTTGATGTCCAGGATCACCAGATCGGGTCGAAGTTCCTCGGCGAGCCGAACGGCTTCCTGTCCGTCACCAGCCTCGCCGACGACCTGGTAGCCCTCCTCGCGGAGCATCTCCACGAGGTCAAGCCTGATCAACGCCTCGTCCTCGGCCACGAGTACGCGACGTTCGACGGGCTTGGCCTCGCGTGTGTCCTCGGCAGCCGGCGTCGTCACCGGGATCCTCCAGTAGAACTCGGGGTCCGCCAATGCGGTTTGCATCGGAAACCGCAGCTTACCGGTAGTGACTTCACGCCGAGGTTAATAGGCGGCGTGACCATTGCGACATCGTGGGCGCTCACGCCTTCGAAGGTTTCCTCCGCACGAACACCAGGTAGATCAACAGGATCGCGGCGACGCTGACCAGGCTCAGCACGAGCTGCGACCGGATGTCCGGCACGAAGACCATGGCGGCGATCACGGTGCCGATCAGCGCGAGGGTGATCCAGGTCAGGTAGGGGAAGAACCACATCTTCAGCTTCAGCGACTCGGGCGCCTCCCGCTCCAGGCGACGCCGCATCCGCAGCTGCGAGAGCGCGATCATCGCGTAGATGAACAGCGCCACGGCGCCCGCGCTGTTGATGATGAAGTAGAAGATCGTGTCCGGAGCGACGTAACTCGCCGCAACAGCGACGTAACCGACCAGTGTGGACAGCAGGATCGCCTTCCACGGCACACCACGACCGTTGAGATCGCGCACCCACCCGGGAGCGAACGAGCGCTGCTGCAACGCGAACAGCATGCGGGAAGCCGTGTAGAGACCGGAGTTGAGCACGGAGACCACCGCGGTGAACACCACGACGTCGACGACCACTTCCGCCGCGGGGAGCCCGAACCGGCTGAACGCCGCCGCGTACGGGCTGCCTTCGGTGGGGATCTGGTCCCACGGCGTGATCATCACCAGCAGCGTCACCGAGCCCACGTAGAACAGCAGCACCCGCCACACCACGGCCTTGGTCGCCTTGGCCACCGAGCGCTCCGGCTCGTCGGACTCGGCGGAGACGATGGTGACGATCTCCGTACCGAAGTAGGAGAAGATCACGATCACCACGCCGTGCAGCACGGAGAAGCCGCCGTTGGCGAAGAACCCGTCCTTGCCGATGTTGCCGACCGACATCTCGGCCCCGGGCCAGAGCCCGAAGACGAACACGGTCCCGCACACCAGGAAGATCACGATGGTGATGACCTTGATGGAGGCCAGCCAGAACTCGGTCTCGCCGAACGAGCGCACCGACACCAGGTTCGTCCCGGTCAGCACCATCATCAACACGAGCGAGATGACCCACTGGGGAACCATCGGGATCAGCGGGTTGATCAGCTCAGCCCCGGCGACGGCCTCGAAGGCGACCACGCCGACCCAGTAGTACCAGTACAGCCAGCCGAGCGTGAACCCCGCCCACTCCCCCAGCGACGTCCGCGCGTACTCCATGAAGGAGCCCAACGTGGGCGCCGCGGTGGCCATCTCACCGAGCATCCGCATGACGAGCACGACGATGAGCCCGCCGATCGCGTAGGACAGCACGGCCGCCGGCCCGACGGTCGAGATCACCGCCCCGCTGCCGATGAACAAGCTGGCCCCGATGATCCCGCCGAGCGCGATCATCTGCAGGTGCCGGTTCTTCAGACTCCGCCGCAATCCAGCGGGCGTCGGCTCCACCCGGGTTCCCTCATCGACCAACACGGCCTCCGCGCGTTCGACCCACCACACACTGCACGACCCAGCGAACCTAAACCGCCATGATCACCACCACCAGACCCCCGCGGAAAGCGATCACCCGGCCACCGCAACAACACCCTGACCAGGAGTAACCCACCGGACACCCTCCCGGAAGACCCTGATCGGCCGTCACGTATGCTGACGACAAGACCAGCCCCCGTAGCCCAACGGCAGAGGCAGCGGACTCAAAATCCGTCCAGTGTGCGTTCGAATCGCACCGGGGGCACCAGCAGTACCTCACCAGCCCGCACCGGTGGTGAACTGCGGATATCAGCGCGGATGCGGATCTGATTTCGCTTTCCACTCCTTGCCTGCGCGAGCCTCCTTTGACGCCACTGCCCTGCTCTTCAATCAGGATGAGCCCTGCTGAACGCCGAACCGGCTGAAGAGGTCGTTGCGCCCTGAGGACCGGCGACTCCGGCGCGAAGCGGTCAGCCGGAAGCACTCTCGCGCATCGAAACCGACGCCGGGCCGAGCGGCGACGTACCCACCTTCTCCCGGGGCCAACTTGGCAACTTCTCGGCTCGGGGAACCCTCGTACCGCTGCTGTACAAGCTCGCCTCACGAGACATCAAGGCGAACGCGAAACCGTAGGTGCGTGGCGCTTACGACTCAGGACGATCACCGACTTTCCGGCGAAAAATCTCTGCGGTCGCGGTCGTCTCTTTCGCCTCGGCGGCGCCGGGACCGCAGTACCGCTGGGGCTGGTCGCCCTCACCTCCATCGCGATCGCCTTGGCGGTCCACGCGACGCTCGTGCGTCGCACCGGTGGCTCCGCGGCTCCCCCTTCGCAGACGGAGTCCACCCCGCGGGGTGACGCCGACGACGTGATCAGGGCAAGCCGTTGACGCCAACCCCAGAACGAGCGGAGCTTGTACGACCTCACTACCGCCGCCCCGGCCCGGCCGCGCCGGATTACGTCGGAGCGGGCCAGTCCGTCACCGCTGAGGACACCGTCGGCCTGGTGGAGGTCATGAAGTCGTTCCACCCGGTTCTCGCCGGTCCCGCGGGCACCGTCAAGGAGGTCGTCACCGAGGGCGAATCGATGGCGGACGCGGCCAGGTCCCGATGGTCATCGACGTGGACGGATGAAGCGGCTGCTCATCGCCAATCGAGGTGAGATCGCCGTCCGCGTCATCCGCGCCGCTCGGGATCTCGGGATCGAGGCGGTCGCGGTGTGCAGCGAAGCCGATGCCGGAGCGGCGCACGCGCGGTTGGCCGACCGGGTCGTGCCTATCGGACCGGCTCCGGCGATGAAGAGCTACCTCCGCGGCGAGGCGATCATCGAGGCGGCGCGCCAGTCGGGTGCCGACGCCGTCCACCCCGGGTACGGCTTCCTCTCCGAGCGCGCCGACTTCGCGGAATTCGTCGCCGACGCCGGGCTGACGTCGGCCCGGAGGCGGCGGTGATCGAGCAGATGGGCGACAAGGTGCGCGCCCGGCAGGTGGCTGCCGCCGCCGGGGTGCCGATGGCCGAGTACATGCTGGTCGACGACCCGCACCACCTCGCCCCGCTGAACGGTCTGGATCCGGTCGCCGTGGCCCCCGCTCACCGATGCGGGCCTGACCCCGTACCACGCGATCAAGTCCTCGCTGCCCAAGCTGGTCCCCGGCTCGACCGCGGTGGTCATCGGCGTCGGCGGGCTCGGCCACCTCGCTGTCCAAATTCTGCGCGCGCTGACCGCCGCCCGCGTCATCGCCCTGGACGTCAGCGAGGACAAGCTCGCCCTGGCCCGGACCGTCGACGCCCACGAGACCGTGCTCTCCGACGAGCAGGCCACCGAGAAGGTCCGAGACCTCACCGGAGGCCACGGAGCCCAAGCCATCTTCGACTTCGTCGGCGCCCAACCCACCGTGGACACCGCCGGCGCCGTGGCCGCGCTCGAAGCCGACATCACCCTGGTCGGCATCGGAGGCGGCACCCTCGCCACCGGCTTCGGCCACCTCCCCTTCGACGCAGCAGTCCGAGCCCCCTACTGGGGAACCCGCCCGGAATTCCACGAAGTCCTCGAACTAGCCCGAGCCGGAGCCCTCTCGGTCCACACCGAGACGTACTCCCTCGACGAAGCACGCCGAGCGTACGAACGACTGCATGACGGCCACATCCAAGGCAGAGCAGTCATCGGTCGGCGCTTAACGAGTGCACGGCTCTGGCTCATGGCCGTGGAAACAAGACAGCGACCGACGCCGCACCATCCAGGAGCTCATCCGACGGATCCCCCCGCACTGGCTCAGCCTCCGCGATGACGAGCATCGAACCCTTCTGATCGGAGTCGTAGTGCTGCGCGGTGAAGCGGATACCCCCGAACCCCAAGAGCTGAGTGCCGACGGGGATCACGTCACCCGTCCCGTACTCGTCCTCCACCCGCTTCAAACCCGCCGCGTCAGACCGTGACCGCATGCTCGCCCACATGACGGACACGACGATCACGTTGCCCTCCGCATCAGCGAGCGGGATCAACCGCTGCTGCAGCCTCTTGCACGGATGCCGCAGGAAGTACTGCTGCACTTCACCGTAGGACTGCACAGCGCACTCGAGATCACGCCGAACGTCGTCCCGAACCCGCCTGAGCCCCATCCGATCCCACGCCTCGCGCTCATTCCCCTTGCGCGCAGCGTTGCGCCCGTTCCTGGTGTTCTTCGCCTGAGTCACCCGAGACCCGGCGGCAGAATCAACCGCCGTCCCCACCGAAGCGGTCGTCCCACCACCCCCGCCGCCCACCATCAGACTTGCGACCAAAGCCGTTCCCACAACCCCAGCCGACGCCTGCTTCGTCCAGCGGCCCTGAGCATCCCGGGGCTGCTTCGGGTTGTACGCCAAGAACTTCCCTCCATCGAGTCGCTACAGCGTCCCGATGCTCTTACCCAAATCCCCACCCGTCCGGATAACGCAACGACGCCACCCGAACGGCCTATCCGCCGTGCACTCCCAACCCAACCCACCGAGCCCCAATCACGACGAGTGTCGAAGTGGATCACACGGTTGTCGCAATTTCAGCCACCATCAGCACCAATCATGAATCCGCCTGCAGATCCTACGGGTGATCCAGATTACCGTGATCACCTACGACATTCAGCGGTCGCGGATAGGGGGCGCGCGCTTGAGTACAGTCCGTCGGACCAGGCAAGACGCGGACAGCACGGCTTACTCGGCAATCTGGACAGTGTCTGAGGACCACGGCCTGGTCCAGGCCGTCGAGTCCCAGTTCGAGAGCTGGCTGCGCGGGAAAGGATCGTGGGACCCACCAACGGAAAAGACGGGCTACTTTGCCGGCCCTCGGGGACAAGAACTCCTGGTGGTGCACCGCGATGGGGCGGACGGTCACAGCCTGAGGCTCCGTTTGACCGAAACAGGCGCGAACGGGTCCTGGCGGACCAACTTGACCGCCCACCAGTCAGCCGACGGCGAGTCCTGGCTAGGACTCCGCGTCGAGAATCCCGGCGGGAAACCTGCCAAGGTGCCACGCCTTGCCGCTTATCTTCTCGATGCACTGAAGCTCCACGATGGCGGTACGTGGCTGTCGGCTTCTCCGCGTCGCGTCTTCGGCCCGGACGTCGAACAAGTCGCGGAAGAGGTCACCGACGTCGACCGGCAAGGCCTCTACTTCGTCGCCGGCACCGACGAGCAGCTACCGTTCGATTCGTTCGCGAACAAGGTCGGGCACTGGACTCACGACACGCGGGGCATGGCGCAGGTGGTCGTGCTCGATCCAGCCGCCACGCGCCAGTTCGAAGAGATCCTCGGACCGAGCCACGCGGTTTCTCCCTGGACGATCCGCACTTTCGATACCGATGTCGACCCGGCGGTCCCGGCTGATGGGCGACGACATCGCATTCTCAGCACGGGTCGACTCCTCGGGCGTGACGGCACCGTCCGCTCGATTCTGGGTCGCGCGACCCGCCTGCACGCCGTGCAGCGACCGCAGCCCGCTCGGTTCTCGCCTGTCCACCGGGCACTGTCCCGCCTGGAAGACAAGCTGCTCGTTGACGACCTGCTCCCGTCCACAACACCGGAACCGGAGGCTGGCTCCGAGGTCACACCGGTCCAGGAACCCGTCGCCCCTACCGCTCTCAGCCAAGCAGAGGGGATCAATGGGGAAATCACCTTCCACGACGGACAGATCGAGCTCGTCAAAGAAGTCCTCGGCATCGCGAACATCGACCGCGAAGCGCTCACGGAGATCCGCAACCGCGCCGATCACGCATCCCGGAGCACGAACGCGATCGAACGCGTCACCAGGCAACTTCAAGAACGACTCGAACGCATCGAGGAACTCGAACTCGAACGCGACATCATGCAGGAGGCCAGTGAGGAACAAGAGCTCGAACTCGCGGTATCACTGGCTGATCAGGCAAAACTCGCTGACGAAGTCCGCTGGCTACGACGCCGGCTAGCGGCATCGGGAGACGCCGAGAACGCATACCGGCTCCTGCCGGAGGAGGAAACGAGCCGCTACCCGGGCGACTTCGCGGAACTGGTGGACATGCTCGCCACCAAGTCCGGAGAGGGCGTCGTGTTCAGCGGTGACGAAGAGATCGTGCGCGAACTCGCCGAACACGACACGATCGGCCGCGTTGCCGGCGTGGCCTGGGACTGCGTGCTGGCCCTCTGCGACTACGTCAAAGCCCGCGAAGCCGGCGACCACACCCACGGCCTCCGCCAGTATCTCGAAAACACCCCGCAGGGTTATCGAGCCGTGTCGCCCAAGAAGTTCGCAGCCAAGGAAACCGCCCGCACGATGCAGGAATGGGGCGACCAACGCCGCTTCCCGGTCCCCACTCACGTGGACCCCACCGGAGAAACCGTCATGGAAGCCCACTTCAAACTCGGCAAGGTAGGCATGATCAGCCCCCGCATGTACTACCTCGACAACTACACCCAAGACGGCAAGGTCTACATCGGCTACATCGGAACCCACCGCCGAAACACCCAGACCAACTGAAACGGACGTCCATAAGAGCGCGACCTACGCCAGGCACCCCGGCCTAAGCAAGTTCGTTCACGAGCGCCCTCTTACTGGGAGCTAGCACGCTTGACTTCACGAGAGCGAGCGACCAGCAAAATGAGGCCAATTCCAACGTACTAAAGATCACCACCAACGACCCACCGAACGTACTGATATTCGATCGATCAGACGGAAGGTCAATGTGGGTAGCCTTGGCAGCGGCGGACTGTGTCCGCGACACCAGAGAGTCCCCGCTCAACAGGTCTGGAACCGCACGGGAAGCGACCACGACCAACGCCAAAACCAACCCGAAGAGCAGGACGCGGCTCGAGAGGAGCAGCACAAGGTGCGGATGAAACTCTCGCATCGACTTCCATTTGGAGAACCGGTACGACGCGCAACATCCCGCCACAACAAGACCACGGCCAGGGCGCTTGAAAAGGCCAACCCCGACTTCGCCGCGCCCACCTCCAAGGGCGACTCACCAGGAACCTGCGCACCGAGGAGATACTCCAGAATCCCTACCACAGCAACGTTCGCCGTCAGTGCGAGTGCCAGCTAGAGAAGCACTGGCGTTCTCTGTCGAACGATACGCTTAAAGTACTCTGAAGCCTCACGCAACTTCCGATGAGACCAGCTCTCGGAGGCCTTTTCATCGTCAGCTACCTCCGGCTCGGTCTTGACTGTCGGTGAGGTCGGGATCGAAACGGAGATTTGCACACCCCCATCGACAGATCCCGTTTGAACCAGATTCTCGACGTATAGCCCTCAACGCTGTTACGGA
Source organism: Saccharopolyspora sp. NPDC049357 (assembly GCF_040677225.1). Classification (NCBI taxonomy): domain Bacteria; kingdom Bacillati; phylum Actinomycetota; class Actinomycetes; order Pseudonocardiales; family Pseudonocardiaceae; genus Saccharopolyspora; species Saccharopolyspora sp. NPDC049357. Next base: position 155,046 of record NZ_JBFAQJ010000010.1, read on the forward strand.
CCTGATCTCCGAGACCCTGCCGACCGCGGCCACTCTCACCTCCTTCACCCTTCGCTATGCGGTGATCGTCGGACTCGTGGATTGACACCCGGAACCCTCAGTATCCCCAGCTGGTGCTCCGATCATTCTAGCGTCCGACTGTGGAATAGGTACGCGACCTACCATCACAGCACCCCACGCAGGCGCCATAGTTTGTGCTGCCTTCTTGCCCTACCTGGCCTCATCGGTCGACGGCCGACATCCACCCGAATCAGCACCATCTGACTACTCCATTCGGGCGTTGATTGATCAACTGGTGAACGCCCGTGTCGTATGCCGTTCTAACCTTCCCTCGGCCTGGCTCACGTGTGACGTCAGCGAAGACGCGACCTCCTGAACGACGAGGAGATTCACCGGTTCAAGATCTGCAAGCCAAGCGACCTGGCGGCCAGGAGCATAGCAACCAGGAATTTCGTAACAAGCTGGACAACATCGACTGTTCACCGATGGCCGCTCCGCCAATCGGTTCATCTGCGCGCGCATCCGAGTGAAGCTTCGCGTGGTTCCTCGACGGATACCAGCTTGTTCCCTATCAAATGATGACAGGACCCGATCTCTGATGCATACTGGAAAGTTCACCTTCAGCAGGTGGACCCTGACTCGGCTGATGCGGACAGGTCGACCGTTCTGATGGAGGTAGTGGATGGCCAGTCCGGCCGATGCCACGCGGCAACAACTGGTGCTGGAACAGTCAGACAAGTGGGCGAAAGATCTCATCGATCTCGACCACAAGAATACGCTGGTGAACTTCCGTCATTCAAAGACCGGAAGTCTTGACCTGTCCGGATGCGAAACGGAAACCCTCGCCCGCCTCCTCTCCGGCAACAAGACCTCGTTGAAGTCCCTGTTTCCGGAGGCCCAGCAACACAAAGACGCATGCACCCGGGCCATGCACCTGAACCGGAAAATCACGACTTTCCGGGAGGAGCAGGGCGTCGAGGTCGGTCGCCTGGCAAGCGGATTCGTCAAGGTCAAGTCGGTCAAAACCGGTTCCCGCCCCAGCCTGCCTCTCTACGCACCGCTCTTGCTTCGCCCGATTGCCCTCGACCCCAAGACTGCCGCAGGAAACGACTTCAGCATCTCCGTTGAGTCAGAAGCCGAGCTGAACCCGGTGCTGCTACATGCACTCGACCGCGAGTACGGACTCGATCTCGCCTTTGATGACATCAACGAGAAGGTCACCGCCCGATTGACCGAGCTCGTCGAGTTCCAGGATCAGGTCGACGGCACCTTCGAAGTTCTGGAAGAGATCGCACGATCAGAGCGGCTAGAGCTTCAACTGGAACACGGGTGTGCGCTCGGCATCTTCAACTACCAGAAGCTTCCGATGGTGCGCGACCTCCAGGCAGCCGGCGAGCTTCTAGCCAAACACGAGCTGATTGCTGCACTTGCAGGCGACAACGAGTCCGTGAAACTGGCACACAACGAGGCTGCCGGGTACCAGCCTACCGCACCGGACTCGCTCAAACCCGAGGACGAGTTTCTCGTGGTGGACGCGAACTCGTCTCAGTTCGAGGCCATCGACGCCGCCATGAACGGCCACCACCTGTCGATCGAAGGTCCTCCCGGAACGGGAAAGAGCCAGACGATCGCGAACATCATCGCCGGGGCGGCCGCACGTGGGAAGCGCGTTCTGTTCGTCGCTGAAAAGCGTGCTGCCATCCAGGCGGTAACGGACCGCTTGGAGCAGGTCCACCTCGCTGACTTGGTACTTGATCTCCACCGCAGCACGATCGACAAGAAGCACGTCGCGCAGCAGCTATCGGAAAGCCTGGCCCGGCTTACGCAGGAACCGCCTGTTGACGTCAGTTCGATCCACGAACGTCTTGCTACCCGCCGCGCGAAGCTGAACGACTACGAACGCGAGCTGCACGATAAGCGGGATCCCTGGGGACTCAGCCCCTATCAGGTGCGGGACGAGCTCATAGACCTCGGCGACGAGTACCGATCGCAGTGCTCGTTTCGCGGCCGACAACTGAGAGATCTACACGCTGATGTCATCCCCAAAATCGAAGAAGACCTTGAAAACTTCATCGAGCAGGGTGGACTTCGGATCCTCAACGAGGAGTCTCCGTGGGCCCATGCCGACGTATGGGACGACAAGGACATGGCTCGTGTCATGCACGAGTTGGACGCGGTCACCACCCAGAACTTGAATCGCAGTAGCGACCGGATGCACAAACTGGTCAGCCAAGCCGGCCTACCGCTTCCGCAGGAGATCAGCGGTTGGCAACCAATACTGCACCTTCTCGATGAAGTTGCTCGAAGCGTGGACCGGTTCGGGCCAGAGGTCTTCGGCAACGACCTGGACGACATGTTCTTCGCGACTGCCGTCCGAGCAGAGCGCAGGAAACACCGGCCGGGTATGGACTGGCGGCAGCGCCGGTCACTGCTCAAGCGTGCCCGTTCGCTGCCGAAGGACGGACTCCGAAAGAAGGACCAACTACACAACGCACTTGCGGAAGTCCTCAGACAGCGAGATCGCTGGTGGCAGATCGGCGGCCCTGAGACGAAGCCTGAGCAGGTTATAGGGCTCGCCGACATGATGGACGAGTACCAGCAACTCCGACGGCAGCTGGCTGCCGTCGCGTTGTCCACCAAGGCTGGCGACCTCGAATCACAACCGATCTCAAGGGTCACCGAACAGCTCGAGGAGCTGAAAGCGGACAAGGAGATGCTGTTTCGGCTCCCCCAAATCAACGGTCTACGTCAGCGATTCACCTCCATAGGGCTGTCGCCGCTGCTCGAGGAGTTCGCGGCGAAGCGCGTCCGAGGGAAAGACGCCAAGCGGATCTTCAGGCACACCTGGCTGCGATGCCTGGATGACGAGTTCAGGATGCACAGCCCGGCGCTGCGCCAGTTCACCCCGAGCCAGCACGACCGATACGCGGCCGAGTTCCAGGATGCCGACCGCAGGCATCGGGATACCGCAGCTTCGCGTATCCGCCGCAAAGTAGCGGTTGCGGCGCGGCAGGCCAAGGATGATTTCCCTGAGCAGACCAGGGACTTGCGCAAGGAGGCCAGTAAGAAGACTCGCCACATGCCATTGCGCAAGCTGGTCGAACAGGCGCCCGACGTCCTGCTCTCCCTGCGGCCGTGCTGGGCGATGTCGCCTCTGGTGGTGAGCCAGACTCTCCCTGCAGCACAGCTTTTCGATCTGGTGATCTTCGACGAGGCCAGTCAGGTCAGGCCACACGAAGCGATCACATCGATCATGCGTGGAAAACGGCTGGTCATCGCCGGAGATGAGAAGCAACTCCCTCCGTCCTCGTTCTTCGACCGGCAGTTTGAAAGCCACAGCGAAGACGAGGACGACCCCGACGAGCTGTCCGACTACGAATCAATCCTTACCTCCCTCCGACCTGTCGTACCGATCAGCCGCACACTTCGCTGGCACTACCGGAGCCAAGATGAACGTCTGATCGCCTTCTCGAACAAAGAGATCTACAACGGCGACCTCGTGACCTTCCCTGGTGCGCGCCAGGAGACCCCGCTGCGCCACGTACAAGTCGAATCCGGCGCGGCATCACCCGGGCAGGCGGGCCTGCCCGAGGAAGAGGTCCGGCGAGTCGTCGAACTCGTCATCGAACACGCCGAAAATCGCCCTCACGAAACACTCGGTGTGATCACATTGGGGAGCAAGCACCGAGACCGCATTGAGCAATCGGTCACGAATGCGCGTCGCGACCGTCGCGACCTGGACAAATTCTTCGCCGAAGACGGCGACTCGAACCGCCGGTTCTTCGTCAAGAACATCGAGACCGTACAGGGCGACGAGCGAGACGCGATCATCTTCAGCATCGGCGTTGCCGCAGGCCCGACTGGGCGGGTGAACCGTACCGGCTTCGGCGCACTCAACAGGCAGGGCGGCGGCCGGCGACTCAACGTAGCCGTGACCCGAGCACGAGTTCGTATGACTGTTGTCAGCTCGTTCCCTTCAAGCGCACTCACTCCTGAAGAGTCAGCGAAGGGCACCGAGCTGCTGCGGCGTTTCCTGGAGATGGCCGAGCGAGGATCCGATCCCGCCGAGATCGGGCGAGCAAAAGACGTCGAGTTGAACGGTTTCGAGCAGGACATCGCACGGCGACTGACAGACCAAGGCATCGACGTCCACCCGCAATGGGGCGTGTCGAGCTACCGAATTGACTTCGCCCTGGCTCACCCCGACGAGCCCGGCCGGATGGTCCTTGCTGTTGAGGCCGACGGAGACCGCTACCACAAAGCCGGTAGTGCGCGCGATCGCGACCGGCTCCGGCAGGAACACCTGGAGAGGCTGGGATGGCGCTTCCATCGAGTCTGGGCGTCAGCTTGGTTCGCCGACCCCGAAGGAGAAACCCGCAAAATCGTAGCCGCGTGGAAGGACGCGGTTGCCCACGCGAGCAAACCTGCGGTACCCCGACCAGAACCGACGCCAAAGCCCGAAAAGACTCCCACAGTCCGCGGAAGCGCGCCAGAGCCCGACCTGGCAAGCCGTCGTGGCCCCAGGCCCCTTCTACGCGCACCGGGCACCAGCATCGATAGCTACGAGGAAGCCGAACTGATCGCGCTATTCCGGTGGTTGCTGAGTGACGGCTTGCCTCTCGACCGCGAGGAACGGATCACGCAAGCAATCCAGGAGCTCGGCTACCGACGCAGGGGCCGGAAAATCGCAGAGCGATTGACCCGCGCCGCACAGATCGCGCAGCACTTGGCAGATAAAGAGGAGAGTTGATGTTCCCCTTGGACCCGCGGACGATCGAACGCATCGCCGCAATCGTGGTCGACACAGGCGGCCATTACGAGCGGAAGGGGTGGCAGCTGGAACAGCTCTTCTCTGCTGCCGGTTGGGTCGACCCACCGGAGTACGATGGGTCCCCACGAGTTCCATGGGTTGTCGAACAGCTGACGGAACGTTCGACTGATCGCTCAGCGATTGAACGGTTCCTCTGCCGCATATGTGACCCTCTTGAATACGACGAGGGCAAGCCCGCAGCGGACGTCTTTTGCCAGATCATCAATGAGAAGCTCCAGCCAGAGCGACTTGCGATCACCTACATCAGCGGCCGCCCGGTGCTCGGTGAGCTGACGGATGACGGCGGCGAGCCCATGTTCGTCCAGCCGCCAAACCTTGATCAAAGGCTGCGAGGACTGATCGAGAGCAAGACCACTGTCGACGTTCTGGTGAAGCGAGCAAAGGAAGCGGACATATGTGCCAGTTCCGGGGCGCACACGCTTGCGATCATTGGGATCGGAAGCTTCGTAGAAGGAATGCTATTAGCCCTGCTGATCGAGCGCGACCGCGAAATCCGCGAAAACGGCTTCCCTGCTGGGAAGAACGGTAAGCACGTCACCCCGCAGCGCGCAGGCCTCGAACTTCTGATCAACACAGCCCGGTCCAAGAACTGGATCCAGTTCGTCGCCGCCGACTTCATGCACCGGGTCCGTGATTACCGGAACTTTGTCCACCCCGGAAAGGAGCTCGCCGAGCTTCCGGACTTCGATCAGGAGAGCGTTCGCCTCTGCTGGGCACCTGTTCACGTCGTACTGAACGACCTCGAGGAACGTCTCACGCGGGTCGGCGGCTAGCCACTACAGAGTCACCAATTCCGCTCGACGCCTCGGGACACCAACTTGAGGTATGCAACCTGATCAAGCTGCGACCGCGAGAAAGGCCTGTGGGTCCTTGACAGAAGTGATGCCACCATCCGCTTCTCGTGAATATCAGGACCCACAGGCCACTTCTTCGGTCGCGCCATCTATCGAGAGCTCGGCAGCCGGAGCCCTCACTGGGATCGATGAGTTCCAGAACAGTGGAGCCTGGGACTGGCCGGCCCTTGAGGATCAGTGCGGAACTGCGATCCGGCATAATGCTCGGCGACGTGAGGAGAGGAATGGCTCCGGAATCTGGGGGATCTCTGCCGGCTTCGGGTGGCTTCTCGGCTGCCAGGTCCGTGCTCTCGCATGCCAAGTCGTTCCTGGATGCTGCGGGGTCTGTTCTCACGGCACCCCAGAGTCTTTTGCAGCGGGCTCATGAGCAGTATCGCTGGTTGCAGGAGCAGGAGGTCCGGCGGCTTCTGGGGCAGATGCCTCTCGAGAGGTTGCGCGAGGTGAGCTCGGGGCAGCTCCGGCTCGGCGGCCTCGAGAAGGCGGGGAGACGGAGCGTCGGCGACGTCGCTTTCGCGTCGCTCGAGGAGCTGCAGCGCCACCCTGGTATCGGGCCGAAGACAGCGCAGCAGATCCGCCATGCGGCTGACGCGCTGGCCGGCTCGGCTCGGAAGAAGGCGGTCTTCCGGTTCGACGCAGACCGTCCGGATGAAGCCCAGAAACAGCTGCTCAGCACACTGCATGCCCTGGAGGTCGCCGAGCGCGAGGTCAAAGAACTGGGCCAGGGCGTCCACCCTCTGACCGGCCATGTCGGTGGGCTGCACAAGCAGGCGCGACGCACGGGCAGCCGCGTGCGGATGCTCTTCTCGACGCCGAGGAAGAAGTCCGAGGCACGGCAGGCGTTGGACGAGCTCGCGAACGTGCTCCGCGGGCCGCTCGCGGAACGGACATTCGCGGCAGCCCGGCGGTTCGGGGAGGCCACCCAAACCGACCCGAAGTCCCTGTGGAGCGATTACCGGCAACGCGCGGCCAGCTACAACACCCTCCTCGGCCGCGTCACCGGCGAGCGATCCACGGACTCCACGCGGGAGACGATGCCTGGCGAGATCCAGCGCGAGATCTCCGCGACGGCACTCGACACGAGCCTCCTCCGCGTCTCCCTGCGCGGCTACCAGGAGTTCGGCGCCAAGTTCGCGCTGGCGCGTCGCTTCGCGATCCTCGGCGATGAGATGGGGCTCGGGAAGACGATCGAGGCCCTCGCTGTGCTGGCACACCTCACCGCGACCGGCCGGCGGCACCACCTGGTCGTCTGCCCGGCGAGTGTGCTGGTCAACTGGTCTTCCGAGGCCGGCAAGCACAGCCGCCTCGACGTCCACATCCTGCACGGGCGGGACCGCGATGAGCAGGCACGACGGTGGATGCGCGAAGGCGGCGTCGCGGTGACCACCTATGACACCCTGCGGCGGCTACCCGAGTTTCACCAAGTGCGGCTGGGCGTGATCGTCGTCGACGAGGCGCACTACGTGAAGAACCCGGGCGCCAAGCGTTCTCAGGTCGTTGCCGCTCACGTTCGGCAAGCCGAGCACGCGCTTTTCCTCTCCGGCACTCCCATGGAGAACCGAGTAGAGGAGTTCAAGCAGCTGGTCTCCTACCTGCAGCCGGATGTCGCGCGGAAGATCCGAGGGCAAGATGCGCTCATAGCTCCCGAGGCGTTCCGGCGGACCGTGGCACCGGTGTATCTGCGTCGCAACCAGGAGGACGTGCTCACCGAACTGCCCGAGAAGCTCGAACTCGACGACTGGGTTGAACTCGGCGACGCCGACGGGCGCACGTACCGGAAAGCGGTCGTCGACGGCAGTTTCATGGCAATGCGGCGAGCCGCCTACGCGCCAGGCACCGTCAACGACTCAGCGAAGCTCGACCGGCTGCGCGACATCGTCGAGGAGTCGGCCGCCAACGGCTGGAAGGTCGTGGTGTTCTCGTACTTTCTCGACGTCCTCGAATCCGTGCGCAAGGTCGTGGGCCCGAGTTCGATGCCACCGCTGACCGGCAAGCTCTCACCCGAAGCCAAACAAGAACTCGTCAACAAGTTCAGCTCGCACGATGGGCCAGCGGTCCTCCCTTGCCAGATCAACGCCGGCGGGGTCGGGATGAACATCCAGGCGGCATCGGTGGTTATCATCGCAGAGCCCCAGCTCAAGCCGAGCACCGAGTCCCAGGCCATTGCACGCTGCCACCGCATGGGTCAGACCCGCAAGGTCCACGTCCACCGTCTGATGGCCAAAGACACCATCGACCAGCGACTCCAGGAAGTGCTCGAAGGCAAGACCCGCCTGTTCGACGCCTACGCCCGCGAAAGCACCACCAAGGACAGCAACACGGCGGCCACCGACGTCACCACGGTCAACGAGAACCTGCTGCACGACACCACGATCCCGATTGATCAGCGGATCGTGCAGGCAGAACGCCAACGGCTTGAGCTTGACTGATCGGTGGGGCTCTCTCGGGAGCCGACGATGCGCCATAGAACTCGATCTGCATCCGCGCACGACATGGGCACGCGCAGCCGCGGCAAGCAACCTTCCCATAACCAGTGTTCTGAGCTTGGGTGCGAAGGGTGTGAACTGCAGCCAAGGGCGCCTACGAAGCGCCATCTTCGTCCACGATTCGTGCTGTTTGCCCAAGCCTGAGGCCCTTGCCGACTCAAAATCCGTCTAGTGTGCGTTCGAATCGCACCGGGGGCACTTCGCTTGACCACGAAAACCGGGCCCTGAACTGCAATAACAGGACTCGGACCCGGTGTTTCGTTCTGCGGTTGTACCCGACTGAATCTGGACGCCTGCGGGTATCTGTGGCCACGCGCTTCACTCAGTCACTGCTCACCAGCTCCTGGATCCTCTTACGGGCGATGTCCTCTTGGCCGACGAGCACCTTGGCGTAGATCTGCAACAGGGCGGCCACGCTGTGCCCCGCCCACTCGGCGACCTGCGTCGGCGCCACGCCGACAGCGAGCCACGTCGAGACCGCGGCGTGTCGCAGGACGTACGGCCGTTTGGCCAGAGGCGATCTGAACTCGTCCTCCCCCAGCCCAGCGCGCCGGGCCTTCTCCCAGACGTGCGATCAGGTGCTCTGCGAGAGGTGACTGCCCTGCATCCCGTAGAACACGAGCCCACTCGACAGCGGCCGGATCGTGGTCAACGACTTCAACGCTACCCACGATCCAGCGGAACTCCGTGCCGCTGGGCCGAGTTGGGCGCTGGAAATGGGAGTCTCGGTGCGATCCTCACTGCGGCAGCTTCGCTGGTTACCCACCCGGGCACCCTGAGTGTTCGGTGCTTCAAAGTGGACCGTTCCGCGCCGGATCACAAACATCTGCGGTATCGACCGTTAGTCGACCGAGGTAACCGGCGACGGAGAGTCGAGCGATCTCGCGCGCGTTCGTGCGGGCGCCGTTTCTGGCAGAACTATCAGGCACACCAGCGAGACGAGCAGAAGCCCGGCGAGATAGTAACCGATATGCGAGGCATCCCCGGTGATGGCGACGATCCGGTTGGCGATCACCGGCGCGACTCCCCCGCCGAGTACCGCACCGGCCTGAAACGCGATACCGAGCCCGGTCTGGCGCTGCTCCGGTGGGAAGAGTTCGGTGAAATAGGTGTACAACGGGCCGAACAGCAGGCCGGTCGCGACGAATCCGATCGCCAGCGCCGCATTCACTGAAGCCACCGTGCCATGGGCCGCAAGGTGGAAGATGAACAGCGCGCCGCCAATCGAGGCGACCGCACCACCGATCATCACCGGGCGGCGACCGACACGGTCGGACAGGAACGCGGAGACGACGTTAGCCACGGCGTGCAACAGCAGGGCGACGATGCTCCCCACGACGATCGGTTGGCGAGGCAGCCCTAGCCCCTCCGGTGCGGGAGCGGTGGCGTAGGAAAGCATGTAGATGGACAGGACGAACGCGATGGAGTTGATCCCGATGCTGACTCCGGCCGCCAGAAGTACCCGTCGCCAGTTGGAACGGAACACCTGCGACAGCGGCGCCTGCTTCTGAAGGACACTCTTCTTCTCGCGCATCATCTCCCGGAACACGGGGCTCTCTGCCACACCTCTTCGTAGCCAGAGACCGATCAGCAACACGATCCCACCGAACAGGAAGGGCAGCCGCCAGACCCAGCTCTGGACGCTCTCAGCAGGTGCCAGCAGCACCAACGCGAACGCGAGATTCGCCAGGATCGTCCCGACTGGGGCGCCAAGTGCCGCGAACACACCGTACCGCGCGCGTTTTTCGGTGGGGGCGTGCTCGATCGCCAACACCGCGGCACCCCCGATCTCGCCTCCGCCGGTGAGTCCGTGCACAAGCCGCAGTATGACGAGCAGGATCGGAGCCGCAAGGCCGATCTGCGCGTATGTCGGAAGCAAGCCCATCAACACCGTGGCCGCTCCCATTCCCATGAAGGTGAGCATCAGTGCGCGCCGCCGACCGTATCGGTCGCCGATCCAGCCGAAGAGCACCGCACCGATCGGGCCCATGAGAAAACCGATGCCAAACGTGGCCAGGCCCATGAATGTGCTGAACCAAGCGTCGTCGGTCTGGAAGAACGTATTGGTGAATACGAGTGCGGTGGCCGTGCCGTAGATCGCGAAGTCGTAGAATTCGAGTGCGGTACCGACACCGCTGGCGAAAGCGACGCGCCCCATGCTGGAACGCTTGCCAGAAGCTACGTTACTGGTGGCCATCTGTCGAGTCCTGTTCGGATTGTTGTCGGGACACCGCAAGTGGGGAACTTCCCATGTCGCAGGGAGTTCGAATGATCACTCGGCACGAATGAGTTCGTAGACCTTGCGGCCGGCGAACCAGGTCTGCTCCACAGTGGTGCCAGCCACTTGGTCGATGGGGACGGCGAACGGGTCGCGGTCGAGTACGACGAAGTCCGCGAACTTTCCTGTTTCGAGTGAACCTGTGACGTCGTCGGTGCTCATCGCCCGCGCGGCGCCGAGGGTGTAGGCGTACACAGCCTCGTAGAGCGAGATCGCCTGTTCCGGCCACAACTGTCCCGGGAAGGCCCCGGTTGGGTCGGCACGGGTCACCAAGCCCTGTATGCCATGCCAGGGATTGGGCGCGGGCACGACCGGCCAGTCCGAACCGCCTGCGACGAGGACGCCGGCGTCGAGGAGATTCCGGTTGGGATGGAGTCGTTCGACGCGATCACGAGGGAGACAGCAGCGGAGAGCTTGGACGATATCCCCCGGGTACCACAGTGGCGGCGAGATGTCGGCGATGACGTCGAGCTCAACGAGGCGGTGCTGGTCGTCGTCCGCGATGAAGTTGCCGTGCGCGATCTGGAACCGGTTCGCGGTGTGCCCGGCCGCACGGACAGCAGCGATGGCGTCGAGGCTCATGCGTACCGCTCGGTCGCCGGTGCTGTGGATCTTCGCGGAGAGCCCCTGTCCAGCGACGCGCAGGAGCCATTCGGTGAGTTCCGACTGGCTCATCGCTGTTTTGCCTTGCCATTCGGCGCCGTGAACGTCATCGGGAAGATAGGGCTCGAGGAAGGACGCAGTCCTTGCGGGTGGGACGCCGTCGAGGAAGATCTTGACGAAGTCGGGCCTGTGGTGGGGGCTGCGGTAAGCCTCACGCTGGTCGATCAGTTCTTGCCCGATCGGTTGGGTGCCGAAGATGTTGTCGTTGATCTGAAGTGAGGTCACCACCCAGGCGTCGAGCTGGCCGGTCCCGTCGAGGTGCTTGAGTGCTTTCAACATAGGCAGGGAGGCGGCAGCGTCCTGGAAAGCGGTGATCCCGAACGTGTGCAGGATCTCGACGCCCCGCCGACATGCGGCGGCATCTTGCTCCACGGTCGGGGGGGCCGACGCGAGGTAGGCGTGTTCGACGGGAGCGACGGCTGCCTCGAAGAGCAAGCCGACCGGGGCAGCGGTATAGGGGTCGCGGACAACGGTGCCGTCGGTGGGGTCGGGGAACTCGGCGTCGATGCCGGCGAACGCGAGTGCGGCCGAGCTGACCCAGCGATTGTGGCAGCTGTCGTCACGGAGTAGTACGGGACGCCCTCCGGCGGCCGCGTCGAGGGCGCCGAGCACCTTCGGGTGGGACAGCTCCGGGATCATTCCGATGCCCCAGCCACCGCCAACGACCCACGCGTCGGGTGCGAGCTCGGCCGACCAGTCCCGGATCGCGTGGAGGAGCGCGGGGAGATCGGCGGTGGGGTCGAGTTGGAGCTCGAAGAGGTCGGCCCGGCCGGCGATCATGTGATGGTTGTGGACGTCGACCAAGCCGGGCATGAGGACCGCGCCCCCGTGATCGACGACCTCGGGGGCGCCTTGGACCTGTTCGAGCAACTGCTCGTCGCCGATCGCGGCGATCCTGCCGTCGGCGACAAGCAGGACCGAAGCCCGTGGCTGGGCGGGAACGAGGGTATGGATGCGGGCATTGCGATGGACGACGTCGGCCTTGATCGTCATGCGTTTTCCTTAGCTAGGTCAGGCAACCGCGGTGAGGGCGGCGTCGAGTGCGCGGACGATCGTGCGAGCTTCGTCACCGGTGAGGGTCAGCGGTGGCGAGATAATGATCTTCGTTCCGGCCGGGCGCACCACAACACCTTCGCGGCGTGCCTGCGCAGCGATGCGTTGGGCGAGGCCGGTGGCGGGATCGATGGGTTCGTGGGTCCGCTTGTCGGCGACGAGGTCGACGGCGGCCATGAGCCCCTTGCCTCGTGTCTCTCCTACCACGTCGTGTCGTTCGAGGTCTCGCATCGATTCGAGGAGCACTTCCCCGACGCGGGCTGCGTTACCGGGGAGGTCTTCTGCTTCGACGATGTCGAGGACGGCTAGGGCAGCGGCACAGGCGGTGGGATGCCCGCTGTAGGTGTAGCCGTGCATGATGACGTTTGAGAATCCGGGGCCATTCTCGATCGTCTTCGATACGCGGCCGTTGAACACGGTTGCGGCGAGTGGGATGTAGCCAGCGGTGATCCCCTTGGCGAAGCAGAGGATGTCGGGCGCGACGCCCCAGCCTCGGGATCCGAGTATGTTGCCGGTGCGGCCGAACCCGGTGACCACTTCATCAGCGACGAGCAAGATGTCGTGGCGGTCGAGGACCTCGCGGACGCGGCGCCAGTAGTCGTCGGGCGGGACGATGACGCCTCCCGCTCCCTGAACGGGTTCGGCCACGAACGCGGCAATCGTCTGCGGCCCGAGGAACTCGATCTGCTCCTCGAGTTGTCGGATCAGGTGATTCGTGAGTTCGACCGGATCGCGACTGTCCCAAGGGTTGCGGTACAGCCAGGGCGCATCCAGCAGGTGCGCGCCAGGCAGCAGCGGGCCGTGGTTGTAGTGGTAGACGGCGTTACCACCGATCGAGGTCCCGCCGATGTGCAAGCCGTGGTAGCCGTTGCGCAGTGACAGGAAGCGGGTTCGTGCGGGCTGCTCCGCGGCGATCCAGTACTGCCGGGCGAGTTTGAGCGCGGTCTCGATCGCGTCGGACCCGTTGGTGCCGAACAGGACGCGGTGCATGTCCTCCTTGGCGAACATCCCGGTGATCCGGTCGGCGAGGTCGTAGACGCGGGGATGGGCGACCCCGTCGAACATCTGATAATAGGCCAACTGGTCAAGTTGGGCGTGGATGGCGGCTTTGACCTCGACACGGTTGTGGCCGACGTTGACGTTCCAGAGTCCGCCGACACCGTCGAGCAACAGGTTTCCCTCGGTGTCGGTCACGTGGTTCCCGTCGCCGGAGATGATGATCAGCGTTTCGCTCTTCGGATCGGATGTCGAGGGTCCCATGGGGTGCCAGAACCGCTTGGTCGCGTTCACGTAATCACCGGGTTCGACTGGTGTTCCGGTGCCGGTCAGGGGCATGGCGTGTTCCTTCCGTTTCGGGCTCTGGCAGCGGCCGGTCAGACGCTGACTCGGTGCAGCAGGACGTCGCGCACCAGAGCACCGAGGCTGTCCGCTTCGGTCTTGGCTTTGATCCGGGCACGGTGGACGTCGACGGTCTTGACGCTGGTGCCCAGTTGGCGGGCGATGAGTTGGCTGGAAACTCCTTCGATCACCAGTCGCAGCACTTCGCGTTCCCGCTGGGTCAGCATCCGCAGCCGTTCGCGCACCGCTATACGTTGATCGTGTTCGGCGAAGCGTCGGCGAGCTTCGCGCACCTGTGTCTGGACCACTTCCACCATTCGTTGTGGCTGGTAAGGCTTTTCCAGGAAGTCGACCGCGCCGCGGGTGACCGCGCGGACCGACATCGGGATGTCGCCGTGCGCGGAGCAGAAAACCACCGGTGCGGGGTAGTCCATCTCCAGCAGCCGCTCCTGCAACTGGAGTCCGCTGATGCCTGGCATCCGGACGTCGACGATGACCACGGCCTCCTCAGCAGGGTCGAACTCGGAGAGGAAGGTATCCGCGTCGGGATAGGTCAGTGCCTGCAAACCGATGCTGTTGAGCAGGAACAGCAGCGATTTCCGCATATCGGCGTCGTCGTCGACGACATGCACCACAGGATCCGGTTTCACCGGCTCGTCCGAGTCCACCGCACTCACCCTTTTCCGCATAAGCGCCTTGGCGTGCCTACGGCTTCATCAGAACCGAGGCGGACGGGTAGTCGCTGGCCCAGCCGGTGGAGAGGGGCGCGACGAAGACATTTTCGGTGCGAGTACGCGTGATCTTCCAGGTCTCGCCGTCCTTGCGAAAGGCGTTGTTGAGCCTGCTCGAGCGCAGCAGCGACTTGCCGTTGGAGAACAGCCAGGGCTGCATGTGGATCCACTGGCCCGTAGCCTCGTCGCCGTCGACCCGGATCTGCTCCGAGGTGAGGTAGTGGGCGTTGAGCAACAACGCGGGATCCTGCTTTTCGCCCCAGAACGACTGGAAGTGCGCGCGGATGGCGTCGGCGCCCTCGGCGCGACCGAACTGGTTGTCGTAGTACTCGCCCACACCTTCCCAGACCGCGTCGTCGGCGTAGAGCTCCATGATCAGTTCAATGCGGTGTTCGTCGTCCCGGACCCCGAACTCCGGGCATGGGGTGTCACACAAGAACATGTAACGCGCCTGGATCCGGCGGATCTCGGCTTCGGCCTCGAGAATGCGGACCCGGCGGGTCAGATCTGCGATGGTCTTGTCTGAAGTCATCGAAATCTCTTTCCTCTCAATATCGGTGCCGATTTTGGACTTCGGTACGACGTACATGTCCGAAGGCGTTGGCAATACTCAGATCTCGGCCGTTTTTGGTCGGGTCCCCACGGCCATCACGTTCAGAGTCAGTGCGAGCATCACGAGGAAGTACACGACTCACAGCACGACGGTGACGGTCTTGGTCTCGGTGTTTGCGAGGATCCCCTCGTAACCGAGTTCGCGGCCGATACCGCTGGCCTTGACTCCGCCCCAGGGCAGTTGCGGGGCCAGGGGCGACCAGCCGTTGACCCCGATTGCGCCAGCGTGCAACGCTGCGGACACGGCGTGTGCGCGGCCGAGGTCGCCGGTCCACACGGTCGCGGCGAGTCCGTAGTCGGTGTCGTTGGCCATGGCGATCGCCTCGGCGTCGATATCGAACGGGATGACCGTGCCGACCGGGCCGAAGATCTCCTCTCGGGCGATGGTCAGGTCGTTGGTCCCGGCGAACACCGTCGGTGCTACGAAGAAGCCCGGACCGTCGACTTCGGATCCGCCGGCGACCAAGCGGGCGCCCTCGGACCTGCCTTTTTCCACATAGCCGGTGACCTTGTCGCGCTGGGAACGGTTGATCAGCGGCCCCATGGTGGTGGCTTCATCGAACGGATCGCCGAGAACCTGTGTTTCCGCAGCAGCCTTAAGTCCGTCGAGGACAGCGTCGTAAAGCCCGCGCTGCACCAAAATCCGAGAACCTGCCGCACAAACCTGACCTTGGTTGGTGAACATCCCGGTCGCCAGACCTTGGATCGCGGTGTCGAGGTTGGCGTCGGCGAAGACGATCTGCGGTGATTTACCGCCGAGTTCCAGGGTTGTGCGGGTGAAGTTGAGCGCGGAGTTGCGCAGGATCCGCCTGCCGACCTCGGTCGAACCGGTGAAGCTCACCTTGTGGACACCAGGATGAATCGCAAGCGCTTCTCCCGTGACCGCCCCGAAACCGGGCAGTACCTGGACGGTCCCGGCGGGGAATCCCGCCTCCTCGATCAAGCTCGCGAGGTGCAGGATCGCCAGTGACGCGTCCTCGGCGGGTTTGACGATCACGACGTTGCCGGCGGCCAGCGCGGGGGCGAGCTTCCAGCCCAGGATCATCAGCGGCGAGTTCCACGGCACGATCGCCGCGATCACACCGAGGGGTTCGCGGCGGGTGTAGGCGTGGGTGGGGGCACCGAAGTAGCCGTCGGTGGTGATGACCTCACCGTTGATCTTGTCCGCCCATCCGGAGTAGTAACGCAGCGACGCGGCCAGGCTCGGCAGGAACAGGCCACTGGCCAGTCCGAAAGGTGCTCCCATTTCGAGGGATTCGAGAGTGGCCAGTATCTGCGAGTCGCGTTCGACGAGATCGGCCAGCCGTGCGAGCAGGACACCTCTCCGCGATGGAGCCACGTCAGCCCAGTGGCCGCGCAGGGCCGCAGTGGCGGCAGTGACGGCGTCGTCGACGTCATGCTCACCAGCGGAGGCAATCTCGGCCAGAGGCTCGCCAGTGCTGGGGTTGACCGCTGTGAAGGTGCCGGCCCTGCCGGGCCTCCAGGCACCTGCGAGGAACAAATTGGTGTGCTGAGTCGTCGCGTCGAGCACGTGCTCTCCTCACGAGTTGTGCGGTCGGGCGGGTTCGGTGGCCTCGACGGTCACGGCTGCGATCTCGTCGCGGGCCGAAACACGACGGGAATTGGCCCAGCCGGCCAGAAATGTCAGCGGGACGAGTACGAGCAGCAAGCCCACCGTCACGGCGCTGCCACCGGTGAGCACGCCGAAGTTGCGCACCACTTGAACGAGGATGCCGAGCATCAGCAGGCTTGCCAGTGCGGGCGCGACGAGAGTGGTCCAGAGGTTCGGTTCCACCCGGTTCCGCCGGAAATAGACGATCACCGCGATCGAAGTGACCGTGTAGAGCACGATCAGGGCGGCGACGCCCAGGCCGCTGAACCAGCTGAACAGGGTGCCAACCGGGTTCATGCCCAGGATCGCGAACGGCACCATGACCACGGCCGCGAGCAGCGACTGACTCAGCGACGCCATTGAGGGCGCCTGATGCCGGTTGGTGCGCTCGAGCACCGGCGGGAACAGTCCTTTGCCTGCCATGGCGTGGAAATAACGTGTGATCATGTTGTGGAACGACAACAACCCCGCGAACAGCGACGTGCACAGCAGGTACTCCGCGGCGGTGCTGGACCACGAACCCAGCACGCTGTCGAGCGGACCGAGCGCGAAGCCCGCGGGGTCACCTGCCAGTGCCGCGCCAGCGGCCTCCCGCACCTGGCCGGCACCGTAGAAGCAGACCAGCATCCACGTCACGAACGACAGGAACACCGCGACGACGATGACGGCGATGTAGGTCGCGCGGGGAACGGTCTTGCGCGGGTTCTTGGCCTCGGACGAGTAGATCGCAGTCGACTCGAAACCGAACATCGAGGCGATCGCGAACATGATCGCGACGCCGGGCGCTCCCGCCAGTACGGCGCCGGGACCGAAGCTCGCCGGTACGTCCAGGGCCGAGACTCCTTTGCTGAACAGCACCGCGACAGCGAAGACGATCAGCAGCAGCAGTTCAAAGCCGACCAGCACGGCCAGCACCTGGGCTCCAAGCTCGATCTTGCGTGAGCCGAGGAAGCACACCATGGCGACGGCTGCGACGACCCACACCCACCACGGTGTTTCCACTCCGAACTGATGGGACAGCAGTCCCGAGACGCTCGCACCGAACAGGCCGTAGAGTGCGAACTGGATCGCGTTGTACGACAGTAGCGCCAGCAGCGAGCCAGCCGCCCCGATCCCGAACCCCAATCCCGCACGGATGACGGCGAAGAATCCGCCGCGGGCGTCGAGATGACGGGTGACCGTGGTGAAGCCGACGGCGAACAGGACGATCACCACGCCAACTACCAGATAGGCGCCGGGCGCGCCGGAACCGTTGCCTAATGCCACGGCTAGCGCGGCGGCACCGACGATGCTGGTCAGCGGCGCCTGCGCCGACAACACGAAGAACAGGATGCCAGGGATTCCGAACGCGTCCCGTTTCAGTGCGGTTCGCGGATCATTCGTGCCGATTTGGGAAATTGAAGCCTTCGCCATTGAACGCCTCCGCCAGTTCGCTTCACGGGCCTTTCGGAAGCAATGCCGCACATGGACACCGCAGGACGATGCTGCTCAGCGTCCTCCCACCGACGGAACTTGTCAAGTGGATAGTTTCTTGATTCAAGCCCCAGCGTCTGATTACACCCCGCCAAGCTAACCCGTCACGCCCTGCCGGAATCATGAACCGCTAACCGAAACTAAGGAAATCCCTTACGGCCGATCGGAACGTTTCTCATTTGACATCGCCAACCTCGGCGCTAGTCTCAACAATTGGTCAGCCGAACATTCGATTCCTTATTCGAAAGGGAAAGCGGGGCGTGGATGCGGTTCCTGCACGACACCTTGCCCCAGCGGGTCCGGTTCGCCACTGGCGACGCCGCGGGGCAACTGTCCGCTGAGATCAGCGAGGCCGGCTTCGAGCGGCCAATGGTGATAGCCGCCGACAACGAGAAGGAACTCGCCGTTCGAGTCACCGAAGGGCTGCCGGTCGCCGTCTGGCACGACGAAGTGATCATGCACGTGCCCGCCGACGTCGCCGCCCGCGCACGCTCCGTCGCACGCGCCCACCACGCTGACGTACTCATCTCCATCGGAGGCGGGTCGACGACCGGGTTGGCCAAGGCGATCGCGCTGGCCACCGGCGTGCCGATCATCGCCGTTCCCACCACCTACGCCGGTTCCGAGGCCACCGATGTGTGGGGGCTGACCGAGAACTCGGCCAAGTCCACCGGCACCGATCGCCGAGTGCTGCCACGCACCGTGGTCTACGACGCGGCACTCACCCTCACCCTCCCCGTGGGGATGTCGGTCGCGTCAGGGCTCAACGCGCTGGCTCACTGCATCGACGCGATGTGGGCGCCACGTGCAGATCCGATCAACGCCACGCTCGCCGGTGAAGGCGCTCGTGCGCTCAACTCCGGTCTGCCTCGGATCGTGGCTGACCCGACCGACCTGGGCGGACGGGAACAGGCGCTGCAGGGCGCCTACCTGTCCGCCGTCGCGTTCGCTTCAGCGGGTTCCGGGTTGCACCACAAGATTTGCCACGTCCTCGGCGGCATGTTCGACCTGCCTCACGCGCAGACCCACGCGGTTGTGCTACCGCACGTGCTGGCGTTCAACGCCCCGGCCGCCCCCGAGGCTGCGCGGCGTATCGCGGCGGCCTTCGACGCCCCCTCGGCCGCTGCCGGGCTGGCGTCCCTGTACACCGCGCTGGAGGCCCCGACCGCTCTGCGCGATCACGGAATGCCCGAGTCCGGGATCGAGCCCGCGGCTGCCGCCGTTCTCGCCGCGGCCCCGTCTGGGAACCCGCGGCAACTGACCTCGGCGAACCTCAACGCGCTTCTGCGCGCGGCTTGGGAAGGAGAACCTCCGCGATGACCACCTCGACCAGCCGGGCCACCGCGCCGGGCACAGACCCGCGGCAGCAGGCCAGGGAGCAGGACCTGCTCGAACGCGTGACGCGCTCGTTCGACTCCTGCGAAAACCCTCGGCTGAAGGAACTCATGGTCAAGCTAGTCGAGCACCTGCACGCCTACATTCGCGACGTCCGGCTCACCGAACCGGAATGGGCTGCGGCGATCGACTTTCTCACCCGGTGCGGTCACATCAGCGATGACAAGCGCCAGGAGTTCATCCTGCTCTCCGACGTGCTCGGCGCTTCGATGCAGACGATCACGGTCAACAATCAGGCTCACGGCGACGCCACCGAAGCGACGGTCTTCGGACCGTTCTTCGTCGACGGCTCGCCCGAAGTCCCCCTCGGCGGCGACATCGCCGGACCTGCATCAGGCGAACCGTGCTGGGTGGAAGGCACCGTCACCAGCACCGACGGCATCCCGCTGCCCGGGGCGCGGATCGAGGTGTGGGAAGCCGACGGCGACGGCCGCTACGACGTGCAGTACGACGACAACCGCACCGCCGGACGGGCCCATCTGCACACCGACGAGGAGGGTGGCTACCGCTTCTGGGCCGTCACTCCCACCCCATATCCCATTCCGCACGACGGCCCCGTCGGCCACCTACTCGAAACCGTCGGTCGCTCCCCCATGCGTGCCTCGCACTTGCACTTCATGGTGAGCCACCCCGGCAGCCGTACGTTGATCACTCACATATTCGTGCGCGGGGACACCCTGCTCGACGTCGACACCGTTTTCGGGGTTAAGGAATCCCTGGTCAAGGATTTTCAGCGCCAGCAACCCGGGACACCGGCTCCCACCGGGCGGGTGATCGACGGACCGTGGTCGCGGGTGCGGTTCGACATCGTGCTCGCGCCCGAAGGCACCTGAGTCTCTGACGAAACGAGCTGCGCTGATGGCCGAACCGAGCGCTTCGGGCGTCAGCAAGAGCGCCGCCCCGCGCATGAACCCCGGCCATGTGATCGTCTCAGGCACCTACCCCCTCCGCTCCGCATACCTTCGCCGAGGTTGTGGAACGAGCACAACGCCGTTGATGCTCGAGGCCAGAACGCGCCGCGAGCATCAACGGGAAGAACACCTGGGCCGAGACGCAAAAGCGAGCACGACTCACATACGCCCTTGGCTGCACGCCCGAGAGTTCGGACCTCGTCAGTCGACGCGATCCACCGCATAGGTTTTGAGCAGGGCGCGCAGCGCCGCGGTAGCTCGCTCGGTGCGATCTGTGTTCCCGAAAGCCGTCTGGTGGAATACGAGACCGTCTATGGCGACGAAGACGAACTCCGCGAGATCCGGGTCATCGAGACCGTGGCGGGCGAGTTCGCGGCGAACCGCGGCGCGGTAGAGATCGTTCGCGCGCTCCATGACGGGGCGGAGTTCGGGCCGGCGTCGCGATTCGATCGTGAGCTCGTACTGGAAAGCCTGTGCGTCGGGGTCAGTGGCGACCAGCGAAACCAAGCCGCTGGCGAACGTGTTGAAGTCCTCCCCCGGCGAGCTGAGTTCCGCGCCTTCGACGCTGCGCTGGACGCAATACGTGAGCGCCGCGTCGAGGAGAGTGGCCCAGTCCCCGAAGTGATACCGGACGGAACCGTGTGTCACGCCGGCCTCGGCAGCCACCGAACGGTACGTCAGTCCGCGCAGGCCCTGCCCGGCGACCACCCGCACTGCAGCTTCGAGCAACGCCTGCCGTCCCGTACCGTAAGCAACCCCTGCCATCGCTTCCCTTCCCACCTGGACCTTCCCACGCATTCTAGTGCGAAACCGGTGGGGCGACGGCTCAGTGAAGTTCGATCTTCAGTCGCGCACTGACCGCCGGGGACACGCAAACGGCCGCAGCGGACAGGCAGCTGTCGCGGTGGTCGGGCACGCCTTCGAGCACACCCGACACACAGGACCCGCGATCTCACCGTAAATCGATGCGACAATGACAGACCGCCCGACACGTGATCACGACGTTATCCGGAATACAGGTCGCCTGCCCAGGCTTGAAGTACCGGGACTTCCTCACCGCCGAAGGCATGGAGGCGCTACCGGAGCTGACCATCGACTGTTGGGAAATCTTCGATGCCGCCGCACCGTGGCAGCATCCCTACCAACATGAGCTGGCGGCACGCGGCGACCGCAGGCAGCGACGAGGCTGGTGGCAGGCGGCTCAGTACAGTTCGATCACCAGTTTGCCGCTGAGCGCGCGAGAGACGCATAGCGCGATCTGGTCGTCGGCTGCCTTTTCAGCTGTGGAGAGGCAGTTGTCCCGATGGTCCGGGGTGCCCGCGACGACTCCGGAGACGCAGGAGCCGCAGATGCCCTCTTCGCACGACTTGAAGACCTCGATGCCGTTCTCCGTCAGCACAGAGAGGATCGATTCGCCTGCCGGGATCTCGAATACCTCCCCAGTGTCGAGCTCGACCGTGAAAGGCTTGTCCTGGCTCGTGTCGACCTCGGTGGCCGCGAAGTGCTCCACATGCACGTGCTGCTCACCGACGACCTGAGCGAAGACCGAGGTGACCTGGTCCATGAAGCCTTGCGGCCCGCAGGTGTAGACGTGGCTAGCGGGGGTGAGCACTGGCGCCACGTCGGCGAGCACGGCGGGCAGTTCGGTCCGGGGAAGCCCGAAGTGCAGGTGCACCCTGTCGCGGAATTCCACCCGGTTCTCGAGCAGATCGGTGAACGCTGCTTTGTCGCGGGAGCGGGCAACGTAGTGAAGTTCGAAATCGGCCGCCTGGCGGTGGAGCTCGTAGGCCATGCTCAGCAGCGGTGTCACGCCGATACCACCGGCGACGAGGACATGCCTGTCCGCGGTTCCGTCCAGTGTCAGCAAGTTTCGGGGCTCGCCGATCTTGAGGCGGTCACCCACCGCCACTCTGTGCAACGCTGCGGAGCCACCTCGTGAGTTCGGCTCATGTTTGACCGCGATGAGCAGGGATGACGGATCGCTGGGTGGGCTGCACAGCGAGTACTGGCGCAGCAGTCCGGTCGGTCCTGTGACGTCGATGTGCGCACCGGCCTGGTACGGGCCGAACGGCTCTCCGTCCTCGCGAACCAGCCGAATGGCACAGATGTCTTCCGTTTCTTGAATGATCTCCGCCACGCGGACCAGGATTTTCGTCATCGTCGCCCCCTTCTCAGCGCATATAGAGGCCGCCGTTGGCGTCCCAGCAGGCGCCGGTGACCGAGGCGGCGCCGGGAGACGCGAGCAGCGCGACCATTTCGGCGATGAAAGCCGGGTCGCCGAGTCGCCCGACCGGGATGTTTTCAGCGTAGGTGTCGAGGTTGTCCTCGCCGATGATCGAACGCACCGCCGAACTGTCCTGGGGTCCTGGCGAGACGGCGTTGACCGTGACGCCACCGTGCGCGAGCTCACGGGCGAAGACCTTGGTCGCCGATATGATCGCCCCCTTGGACGAGGCGTAGTGGCCGCCGGTGGCGGTGCCGCCGTTCTGGCCGGCCAGTGACGCCATGTTGATGATCCGACCGTAGCCCTGATCGGCGAGGTGGGAGCCGAAGATCTGGCAGGCGTGGAAGATGCCGGTGAAGTTGACGGCCATGACGGCATCGAGTTCGTCGGGCGTGATTTCCAGGAGCGGCTTCGCCTGTGTGCGGGCTGCGTTGTTGACCAGGATGTGAACCTCGTTGAAGTCGGCGAGGACGTCGACCAGCAGTCGTTCCAGGGCAGCTCGGTCGCTGACGTCGACGGCGTAGCCCCGTGCTGTGGTGCCGGTTGCGTCGAGGTTCTTGGCAAGCGTGGCCGCGCTGTTGCCGTCGAGGTCGGCAACCGCCACGTGACAACCTTTGGCATGCAGGCAGCGCACGATGAGTTCGCCCAGTCCGTTCGCTCCGCCGGTGACCACGGCGACGCGCCCATCAACGGCGCTCACAGCAGGAATCCCGCGGCAGGAACGACGTCTTCGCTGTCCACGAGCCGGACGACCTTCAACACGACCCGATCGGCCTCCGATCCCTCGTCTGAGAGTCGGATCCGGTGGACGACGTCGGCGGCCCAGACGTCATGCCGACCGCGCTTGTAGGCAATCAGCACCTGTGCCGAGCGCAGCACGACTTCCCCATCGGAAACCGACTCCGGCACGAACCGAGATACCGTGCGCACCGTGCGGGCGGCGTCCACGGCCGCTATGGCGTAACCCTCGATCATCCGGGTTACCCGCATCCGCCGCATCCGGGCGTCGTCGTAGATCATGTTCAACGTGCCGGCGAAGTCGTCGGTGTCGGGCTGGATCGGGACGACGTAGATCCCGTCGTCGGTGAACAGGTCGTTCCACGCGCCGTAGTCCTTGCGGTCCAGCAGCTCGGCTTCGCGCCAGATCAGCTCGATCGCGCGGGCGACACGGGGATCGGTCGTCGGAACCGGAGCGGTGGCCAGGGTGGCGGGTTCGGTTACGTCAGTCATCAGCCATCATTCGCTTCCACTGGTCATACGCCGCGCGCATCCCGGTCTCATCGGTGACGTGAGAGGTCGGCCAGCCCTCGGAACTCAGCTTCTCCCTGCCGAGACCGCGGTTGACCATGATCGGCATTTCCGGGCCGCCCCGCGCTCCGCGCTGAACGCGATCCCAGCCCTCGGCGTCGTCGGGTGTGCCGAATCCGAACGGTCCCTGGAAATGTTCGTGCACGCGCAGCCTGTCGCGGTTGACGATGTCGATCTCGGGCGGGCCGTCCGGGCCGATGGCGATGTGCTCGATCCAGGTTTCATCGACCGCGACCGGGCGCAGCACCCGAAAGAACGCGGAGGACATCGATACGTTCGGGAAGAGGTTGAGATTGAATCCGGTGCCGTGCATCGCGCGGACCAGCCTCCGCACCTGGGCCTGGTCGAAGCTTTTCGACAGCTCCTCGACGAGGTGGTCGAAGCGGCCTTGGAGCGGTTCGCTGCCGTCGTCTGCGTCGAGGTCGGAGTGCTCGGGCACCATCTGCATGACGCTGTGGCCGTTGCCGAGATCGTGGGTGATCGCCTCGGGGTCGGTCATGAACGACATCATGTCGGCGGTCTCGGCGTCGACCGAGGCCATCCAGGATCGGTGCACGATCGGGAAATGGTAGCCGTCGGTGGTGTTCTCGAGCTGGATCTTCCAGTTTCCCCGGAACTTGAACTGGTGCTTGCCGAGGACCTTGATCGGGTATCCGCCGCCCTGCTTCATGAAGCGGTCGATCCAGAGCCGGGCGTGGCCGAGGAACTCCTCCAGCGGCTCGATGTCGTCGTTGAACGTCGCGAACACCAAGCCGCCATAGACATCCGTGCGCAGCTTCTTCAGCGGCAGGTCACGCTTGTCGACGAGCCCTTCGTATCCCTCGGGGTACGGGATGCCGCGCAGCGTCCCGTCGAGTCCGTAGGACCAGGCGTGGTAAGGGCAGGTGAAACCGTTGGCCTTGCCCTGGGGCTTCTCGCAGAGGCTCGCGCCCCGGTGACGGCACCGGTTGAGCAGCGTGTGCAGAACGCCTTTGCGGTCGCGGGTCACGATCACGGGCTGGCTGCCGACGTAGGTCGACTTGAACGTGCCCGGCTCGGGCAGCTCGCTTTCGTGGGCGACCCACACCCAGGTGCGTTCGAAGATCTTGGCGAGCTCCTGCTCGAAGATCCCGGGGTCAGTGTAGAGACGGCCGGCGACCCGATCGCCGAACACCAAATCGGCGGGCGCGACGTCGTAGACATTCTCGATCATCACAGTGTTCTCCGTCCAGAGTCAGTCGGGAAGCTCGACGTCGTCGCGCACGGTGAGGGCACGGCCGATGCGGGCCTCGATCTTGGCGAACCGCCAGAGTTTGACCTCGCCCTCGCCCACCGGCGTGGTGCGGAAGAGGTTGCAGGCGGTCTTCACCGTCGCCTGGGTGTCGACGTCGGCCAGGATGTAGCAGGTCCAGGGCCAGCCGTCGGACGGGCCGACCATGTGGGAGTCGTCGTCGATGTCGCCGATGAAGTTCACTCCCGGCAACGTCTTAATTCCGTCCATCATGGACACGAACGCCTGCCAGACATGGCCGTGGGTGAGCTGGTCGGCGGGTAGATCGAAGAAGTTCTGGTTGATGCCGATGCAGAACAGCACGCGCAGGGGCGTTGGGCTCATCCCGATCTCCTTGAGGTGGTGCGCCGGACTGGTCACGTGGTCAGCGAAAGCCGCGGGTCGTCGGCGGTAGTCCCATGAGGACGGCTCCGGCCGAGTCGTAGATGGACGGGCCGAGGAATGCGTGCTGCTTGGGCACCAGTGCATCGCCTGCGAGGTCCTGCAGTGGGTGGCCGGTGTAGATCGGTGCGGTGCCGGAGATCTCGACCAGGCCGCTCACGACGTCGGACGAGGTCTTGGCCAGGTGCGCCGACGCGAGCCGCAGTTGCGCGTTCTGCTCGTCCGTGGCGGTATTCCCGGCGAGGACGGTCGTCCACACGTCATCACTCAGGTCGTAGAACCAGGCGCGGGCCGACCGCAGCGCCGCCTCAGCGCGGGCGACCTCGGTGCGGTAGTAGGCGCGCTCGGCGAGCTTCGGCGCCCCGGTGATGCCGGTGTAGTCGCCGCCGATCTGCTTGGCGTGGTCCAACGCGGCGCGTGCCACACCCGCGCCGACGACGGCCAGCACCTGGGAGGCATAGGCGATCGTCGGATAGTGGTAGAGCGGTTCGTTCACGGTGGGCTCACCGCCGCGGATGAAGGTCCATTCGCGGGGCACCTCCACCCCACGTACTACGACGTCGAAGGAACCGGTGGCACGCATACCGACCACGTCCCAGTCCTGAACGATCTCGCACTGCTCCGGCCGCAGCACCGCAGTGCGCGGCTTGCCGTCGGACGCCTCGTCACCGGGAAGCCCCACGCCCAACACGTCGGCACCCATGCAACCACTGGCGAACTTCCAACGACCATCGACAAGGAACCCCCGCTCGGTGCTCTCGGCGGCCTGCGGGGGGAACAAGCCGCCCGCGAACGCCACATCCGGACTGTCGTGGTAGAGCTCCGCCTGGGTGTCGACGGGCAGCGCGGCCAAGTAGATCTGCGCGGAGCCGAAGCTGGCCACCCAGCCGGTCGAGCCATCCACGACGGAGATGCGTTCGATCTTGTCCAGGAACTCGGCAGGGGGCAGCGGTTTTCCGCCGAACCTGCCGGGGGTGGCGGCGCGGTAGATGCCGACCTGCTTGAGGCGGGCAATGAAGTCCTGGGGGACATACCGCTGCTCGCGGAACTCGAGCCTTCGTGCGGCGAGCTCAGCGAGCACATCGTCGAAATCGACAGCACCACTCACGGAGTTGCTCGCTTTCGCGGCGGTCGAATGACCAGCCTCCTGTGTGTGCACCATCGTGCCTCCTCGTCATTGCAGGTTGCTCATCGACAGTAAGCAGCCGAAAATGGTGCGCGGAATTGGTATTGCCCATGCCCGTGCTAGGAATCGCTCTCCCAGACGTAAGGGAATTCTTCAGCGCGCCTCACGGGTTCGGCTGACCTACGCTGTAGGGATGCAGGTCGATCCACACGCACCGGAACTGGTCACGAACGATTTCGTGGCGATGATGAACGCCAGCCGGATGTGCGTCCTCCTGCACGACGCCGAGACCAAGAGAATCCTGTGGGCCAACCCGGCGGCGTGCGACATGCTCGGCTGGAGCGTCAGCGAGCTGCGGCCGCTCAAAGCGAACGACATGAGCAGCTCCGCGCAGCAGTACGATCGCGTGCTCGGCCGCGCCTGGCTGCAGGAAGCCGTGGAAAAGGGCGCGAATCGGATCGAGTGGCACTACCGGACGAGGGCGGGGCGGGTGATCCCCACCGACGCGATCGGCGTGCGTGTGGAACTGGCTCAGGGGCCAGCGGTGATGGTGCAGTTCCGCGACATCGAACGCGAGCAGGAGATCGAGCAGGAATTGCGGCTGACCACCTCCTACATCGAGGCACTGGCCCACCACACCTCCACGATCGCGCTGATGTTGGACGCCACCGGCGCGGTGCGCTTCGCCACCGACACGGCGCTCTTCCTGCTTGGGGCCGAATCCGGACAAACACTTGGTCAGCTGGAGCACTACGGCAAACTCTTGCTGGATGGCTGTCCATCCACATGGGACGCAGTGATTGGCCGAGCCGACCCGGTGACCGTCGTGCAGATGTCGA
The DNA here is from genome assembly GCF_040677225.1 of Saccharopolyspora sp. NPDC049357. NCBI lineage: Bacteria > Bacillati > Actinomycetota > Actinomycetes > Pseudonocardiales > Pseudonocardiaceae > Saccharopolyspora > Saccharopolyspora sp. NPDC049357. The sequence goes on from NZ_JBFAQJ010000010.1 coordinate 182,428, forward strand.
TTCCCGGTGACGAGGATGCGCCGGTGTGGCTGGAAGGCAGCATTGAGCGGCTGAACAATGCAGGCGACGACGCACTGCTGATGATCCTGCACGACGTATCAGGGCGGGTGCACGAGGAAGTACGCCGGAAACGCGAACTGCAGCAGGAGAACTACCTGGCGCGCTACAACGCCATGGGCGACATGGCCATGGCGATCGCGCACGAGCTGGGCCAGCCACTTGCCGCTGCGGGCAACTTCCTAGCTGGGGCCACCCGACGGGCCGAGGCGATGGAAGCAGTGGGCAAGCTATCCAGAGCCGCGGCCGCCCAGCTGACCTTCGGCATCGACCACGCCGTCCACCAGATCGACCGCGCCAGCACGATCGTCAACGCGGTGCGTGCCTTCGTCGGGCACCTCGAGCACGTTCGGCAGGTCGTGGACCTCGGCGAGGTGGTCTCCGAGTGCCTGTACTTCGTGCGACTGCGCGCGAAGACGGCTGCAGTCGAAGTCGTCGTCCGGCAGCATCCCGATCCGGTACCGGTCCTTTGCGAGCGGGTGCTCACCGGGCAGGTGCTGCTCAACTTCTGCTTCAACGCGATCGAAGAGATGGTCGCGTGCCCGCCCGACCGGCGCCACGTCCTGATCAGCATCGGCCTGGACGGCGACCAAGGTGTGCTCACCGTGGACGACCGCGGTCGCGGGGTGCGGCACGACCCGTTCGCGGAATCGTTCACCTCCAAGAAGCACGGCAGCGGCATCGGGCTCGCGCTGTCCTACCGCATCATCACCCGGCAGCACGGCCGGATCTGGGCCGAGCGGCGCCCGGAGGGCGGCTCCTGCTTCGGCTTTGCGCTCCCACTCGCAGAGCCGGAAGGAAACGCCGCGTCGCTTCGGGGAAATCCTTAGCGACGCCGGAAGAACTCGCGATTCCCCACCCCTCGCCGCCGGGCGTACGTTCGAGGCCCACCCGGTACCGAACCTAAGTGGGCTCTGCGTTAGCCCGCCCGGTCGCCACAGGAGGAATCGTGCCCGAACTGACCCGCACGCAGCGCGAGTTCCGCGCCGCGATGGCAAATTTGTCGGCAGCGGTCAACGTCGTCACCACCGATGGCCCCCGAGGCCGAGCGGGCATGACGGTGAGCGCAGCCTGTTCCGTCACCGACGCCCCGCCAACGGTCCTGGTTTGCGTCAACCGGTCCAGCCGCTCACACGACATCCTGATCGGAAACGGCCGCATCGCGGTCAACGTGCTCGGCCCGGACCACGAAGACCTCGCGATGCACTTCGCCGGATCCACCAAAGTTCCGACGGCGCAGCGCTTCGACGACGGTCCATGGGACCTGGACACCCACGGTGTTCCCGTACTGAAGAGCGCGACCGCGACGGTGGTGGGCAGCATCGCGGCGGAACGAGCGCTTGGTTCGCATTCAGTGCTGTTCGTCGCAGCGGAGACCGTGATTACCAGCAACGACAATGGCGCCCTGGTGTACTTCCAACGCCAGTTCCACAGCCTGGGCACCCCGGCCGCTTGACCAGGAGGGGATCCCGAGTGAAAGCACCCACCACCTCAATCGGCGCTCGGATGACGCTGACCTGCTACAACGACACCCATGGCTACGGTTGGCGGCATGTGGACCTGTTCGTCCACGATGCCGAGGGCCGCGAGCTGAACTGGGTGCACTGGCAAGTGACCCAAGACGGCCCGGACGCCGCCGACGCGGTCACCGCGAAGATCGAGCCTCTGCTGCGGCGCACCTCCGAGTGGCGGCACGGCGTCAGCGAGAGCGGGATGGACTACTGGGTCGCCGACGCCGCATGGGACGAGGAGTGACTGCCGCGCGGGACCTGCACCGACCGTGGCCCTTGAGGCGCCTCGTCGCTGCGTTGATCGGGGCACCACGACTCCCGCTGACGCACTGGCGCGCTCGCGCGCGGAACGTCCAGAGTCCGGTGTGGTCGACCGGCATGATCGGCCAGTCCTCGGGGCGCACGAAATGACTCAACCCAAAGGTGTGCCACACGGCGACGTCCTCGCCGTCCACGGATCGGTTCCCGGCTGCGTAGGCAGGAAGTTTGTCACTCCGGGATTTTGGTTGACCTTGTAGCCGGAGGGCCACAGTGCGCGGTCGTACTGCGTGACCCACAGGTGCCTTTGAGCGAAAGTGGCACGATTGGTGATCGACGACCCGGGATCAGCCAGCACTATCGGCTTCCCCTCTGGGAAGAGCACGTATGCGGTGGGCTGGCCCCTCCGATTTGAGCGCTCGGCACTCGAGACCGCCCACACCCTGTTGAGATGGTTCGCCGCAACCCGCTGCGTCTCGTGCTCGGTGCTCAACCGGATGCGGGTCCGGCCGATGGCGTTGCCCCACAGATTGCCTTCACCGGCAGAGATCGGGGCCACCGCCAACTCGTCCACCTGGTTGCGGACCCGGTCCACCATGAGATCCAGACGCGCCGAGAAAAGATGCTAGCGCACCGGAACCCCGAGCCCCGGAGACCTCCGAGTAGCTACCCACAGCGGCTGCGCCGCTCGGCCATGCGCCCAACTTTCCAAACTGGGTCAATGTGCGTGATTTCCAGGCGCTGACACCGGAGGCGAACCGGACTGGCTGCGGCTGTGTCTGGTGCAGGAAGCGCATCAGGGCCCTACGCACGGCGGGAAACCCTGTCGGCCGTTGGGGATTCCCTTAGCAGGGTTGCCGGTATTTCCAATAGGCGGCCGCATGACCTGGTGATTTTCTCTGGCGAACGATTCCGCACATCTCCAAGAGCGCTGCGGGGCAGCGCTCTTCCGGCAGTCGTTCCGAACGTCAATCCGAGGAGGCCGCACCGCCATGAGACCCTCGTCAGAAACCGAACCCCAACGTTCCAGCCTGGCACGGGTGGCTTTCGCCAGCGGGGTCGGGACCTCGCTGGAATTCTACGATTTCGCCATCTACGGAACCGCCACCGCCCTCGTGTTCTCCGACACCTTCTTCCGCACCGATGACCCGTGGTTCAGCACGTTCATGGGGCTGGCGGCGTTCGGGATCGGCTTCCTGATGGCCCCGCTGGGCGCGGTCCTGTTCGGCTGGATCGGAGACCGCCGGGGCCGACGCACCGCCCTGCTGCTCACGTTCATCGGCATGGGCGCGGCGACCATCCTCATGGGACTCTTGCCGTCATACGCGACGATCGGCGTAGCGGCACCGCTGTTGCTCGTGTGCCTTCGCCTGGTGCACGGCCTGTGCCGGGGCGGTGAGACCGGCGGCGCCGCCGTGCTGGCCATGGAGCACGCCCCACCGGAACGACGAGCCCTGTGGGGTGTGTTCACCGCCCTCGGCTCGCCGTTGGGCACGATCCTGGCCAACGGCGCCTTCATGCTCGTTCTGTTCCTCCCCGCGGACGCCGTGGCGGACTGGGGCTGGCGGCTGCCCTTCCTGTTCGGTGGGTTCGTGCTGGTGCTCGGCCTGTGGGTCCGCCGTGGTGTCCGGGAGAGCCCGGTGTTCCGGAAGATCCACGAGTCGGGCGAGCTGGAGACGCGCCGAGCTCCGGTGGTGGAGGTGGTCCGCTCGAACTGGCGCCGAGTACTGCTGGCCGCCGGAGTGAACATAGGCCTGAACTCCACGACCTTCGCCCTGTCGATCTTCATGCTGTCCTACACCACAGCCGCCGCACCGGACGGCCTCGGCCTGCCGCGCCAGGCGGTCGTCAACGCCAGCATCATCGGCCTGCTGCTGCACGGTGCCGCCAACGTCGCCGCAGCCGTGCTGTCCGACCGGTTCGGCCGCCGCCCGGTGATGATCACCGGTGCCGTCACCTCGATCATCGCCGCCCTGGTCATCTTCCCGCTGTCCACGCAGGGCACAGTCGGCGCAGCCGGGCTGGCGATCGCACTCGGCTTCACCACCACCGGGATCCTCTTCGGACCGATGTACGTCTATTTCGGCGAGCTCTTCCCACGCGAGCAACGACAGACCGGGATGGGCATCGCTTTCCACGTCGGCGCGGTGCTCGGCGGCGGTATCTCGCCTCTGGTCGCCAACCGGATCCTCGCCGCCACTGAGGACGCCTCGAACATCGGTTATTACCTCGCATGCGCGCTCGGACTCACTCTGGTCTGTCTGGCAGTGCTGCCCGAGACCGCACCCCAGCGGGTCACACCACCGGCTCCCGCACCGGAGCCGACGACGTGACCCCGTTCCGGATCTTCCGGAGCGCCATTCGATCCCAGGCCTCGCGTTCGTTCCCCTTCTTCGCGGCATTACGGCTGCTCCTGGTCGACTTCACCTGGGTACGAATGATCGGATTCCTCCGAGCGCAGGTCGAGGGTGAGTTGTCCGCCGTCGACCACCGTCAGCGGCGTGAACGGGTCGGGATTGCGCGAGAGGCACTTGGCGCAGTCGACCGGCAAAGTGACGGGCTCGTGTCTTCCGGCTAAGCCAGATCCGTCCAGCGGCTGGTGGCACGCCGGCGCTGGGAGCTTCAGCCCGCCAACCCAGTCTCGAAGCTCCACCTCGTGAACCCGGCGATCGGTGGCGGGCTGGCGGAGGTCGCGGTTCCGGAATCGGGCACATTCCTGCTCCGACATGCGCTTGAGCAACAGCGAGGTCGGATCCTGACGACGCTCTGCGAAGATACCGACGCCTGCGCCGACCACAGCACCCACTGCGGTGCCGACAACCGGCACCGGGATCATCAGCGTCAGCCGCCACTGAGGCACCGAAAACCAACACCACTTTCCAACGACAAGGCCGTCAACACAGCGCACGCCCGGCTACGCGGACCGGGAGAACGCGCGAGCGCCCAGCTCAAATCGTGGATTACCAAGATCAAGATCGCCGGTTCGATGTGCGACTGCGTCGCACGCATCAGGCCGGGGGTCGTGCGAGGTCGTCGAGCTCGGTGATCGTGGCGTTGGACGGGGGTTCCACGCGGCCGAGTTCGGAGGCGGTGCGCTGCGCGTCGCGGAGGACCCGCACCGCGTTCGACCAGGTCAGCTTCGCGAGGTCGGAATCGGACCAGCCCCGGTCCATGAGCTCGGCGATCAGGCGCGGATAGCCGGAGACGTCGTCGAGCCCCGAAGTGGTGGAGGTGGTCCCGTCGAAATCCCCGCCGATGCCGATGTGGTCGACCCCGGCGAGCGCGCGCATGTGGTCCAGGTGATCGGCGACGACCGGGACCGTGGCGCGCGGACGGGGGTGAGTCGCCTCGAACTCGCTTCGCACCGCCACCGCCTCCGGCGTCCTGTCACCGTGGTGCAGTCCGCGGTCCCGCATGTGAGCTCTGAGCGCCCGGTTCCACTCCCCCACCTCGGACACCAGGAACTCCGGGACGAAGGTCACCATCGCCACGCCTCCGTTCGCGGGCAGCGCGGCGAGCACCTCGTCGGGAACGTTGCGCGGGTGGTCGCACACCGCCCGTGCCGACGAGTGCGAGAACAACACCGGCGACCTGCTCGCACGGAGTGCGTCGCGCATCGTGTCCGCGGAGGTGTGGGAGAGGTCGACCAGCATCCCCAGCCGGTTCATCTCGCGGACGACCTCCTCACCGAACCGCGTCAGCCCGCCCGCGGCGGGCTCGTCCGTCGCCGAGTCCGCCCACGGGACGTTGTCGTTGTGCGTCAGGGTCATGTACCGAACGCCCAGCGCGTGCAGGGCACGCAGCGTCGCCAGCGAGCATGCGATGGAATGGCCTCCCTCGGCGCCCATCAAGGAGGCGATCACACCGCGCTCCCGAGCGGACTCCACGTCCTCCGCCGTGAACGCGGCTCGCAGGGCCTGCGGGTAGCGGGCGATGAGGGAGCGCACGCAGTCGATCTGCTCGAGCGTCGCGCTGACCGCGCTGTCACCTCGCAGCGACGAGCGCACGTACACCGACCAGAACTGCGCGCCGACACCGCCAGCCCGCAGACGACGGAGGTCGGTGTGCAGAGTCCCCGACTGGTCCGTGGCGATGTCGCGGCGGTCGAGGTCGTAGCGGACCTGTTCGCGCAGCGCCCACGGCAGGTCGTTGTGACCGTCAGCGACCGGGTATCGCGCCAGCAGCGCGCGAGCGCGGCTCATCGCCGCGGCTCCTGGCTGGAGGCTCATCCACGGCACCCCTTTCACACGTCATGCCGAGGCACCGATCGGACCGGCAGTTGCGCCGGTCCGATCGGCTTTTCCATTCGCTGAGAGCGTTCTTCGACTAGCCCCGGGGGTCCCGCACCCCAGGCCGGTTGATGCCGCGCCCGCGCGCGGCCTCCGCTCTCAGCGCGCTGCGGCGTTGGCGACGGCGCGCACGCACAGCGCCCGCTGGGCGTCCTTCCACTTGCCGTCCTCGCCCCGCCACGTCTCCAGAGCCGGCCCGACCAGCGCTCGCCCGAAGGAATAGGTGAGCTCCCAGGGCAACTCGCCGCAGTTCTGCATGGCCCCGAGGTGACGGGTCGCCGTCTCCGGGCTTTGGCCACCCGAGAGGAAAGCGATGCCCGGCACGGACGGTGGCACCGTGTCGCGCAGGGTGTCCACTGTGGTCTGCGCGACCTCCTCGACTCCTGGCTGCTCCGGGCAGTCCTTACCCGCCACCACCATGTTGGGCTTGAGGACCATGCCGTCGAGCTTCACCTGCATCAGATCGAGCTCGTCGAACAAGGTCCGGAGCACCGCCCTCGTCACCTGCTGGCACTGCGCCAGCGAGTGGTCGCCGTCCATCAGCACCTCGGGTTCCACGATGGGCACCAGTCCCCCTTCTTGGCAGAGACCGGCGTACCGCGCCAGCGCGTGCACGTTCGCGCGCACCGCCCGCTCGGTGGGTTGCCCCTTGCTGATCGTGATCACCGCGCGCCACTTGGCGAAACTCGCCCCGAGACTCACGTACTCGGCGACACGTTCGCGCAAGCCGTCAAGGCCTTCGGTGACCTTCTCGCCCGGGGCCCCGGCCAGCGGTTTGGCCCCGGTGTCGACCTTGATCCCCGCGAGAATCCCCATCTCCGCGAGCGCATCGGGAAAGCTCCGTCCATCCGACAGCTTCTGGCGCATGGTGTCGTCGGCCAGGATGATTCCGCTGATCGAGTCGACCAGGTCAGGAGTGGTGACGATCAATTCACGATAAGCGCGCCGGTTCTCGTCAGTGGCCTTCACTCCGACACCTTCCAAGCGGGAAGACATCGTTCCGATGCTCTCATCGGCCGCGAGCACGCCCCGCCCGCTCGAAACAAGCGTGTTGGCGATTTCAGTCAAGGTCGACATTTTCTTTACGCCTCCTAGCGCGCGGTATTTCAAACCGGGCGGCCGGTTCAGAATTGCTGACTGCTCAATGCTCAAGCAGAGGTCGTTGCGACCGACTCCTGGTGCAGCCGGCCATCGCCACTATGTCCAAGCGGTGGCTGCCTCGGGGGCTAGGCCGATTGTTCCGCGCCGCCCTTCCTCAGCCTTGCGGTTCTCATCCACATCTAGGACGCGTACCGAGTAGTCAGGCTGCACGGATCTGTACGTCTGGTCAACATATTCGGCACGAAACGACAGCCCTGCGCCACGAACGGTCCCCACATTCGCCCGGGTGGATCCATTCCGGCACCGCACCGCAACACCGATCGCAGACGTTCGCGGCACCTCTCCTGTTCAATTCGGGAACGAAAATCCCTACACACCACCATTCGCGCCGCGAACCCGTTGCACAATCCTGACCACGCGGCTATCCTGACCTGGATCATCAGGATCAACAATTCCTTACTCCGATCAGGAGTGCGTCTGTGTCACCAACGGAGCACGCTGAGAACAAACGAGAACTCATCATCAAGGAAGCCTCGCGGATGATGTACGAGCGCGGCACCGGACTGGGGGTGGACACGCTCGTCAGCGAGATCGGCGTGGCCAAGATGACGCTGTACAAGCATTTTCCGACCAAGACGGACCTCATCGTCGCTTGCCTGCATCATCTCGATGATTGCCATCGAGCGCGCTTGAGCGGAGAAGTCGACTGGTCATCATCACCCAAGGAGCGATTGCTCTCGGTCTTCGACTCTCTTCGAGAGTGGTTCGCATCACCCTCTTTTCGAGGCTGTGCCTTCGTCAACGCGACCGTCGAGCTCGCGGACACCTCACCGCCGGTCCGAAAAGCGGTTCGCGAGCACAAGAACGCCATGCGGGCGTGGGTGGTGAAACTCGTGGAGGAATGCGAGTTGCCCAACGCGGACTTCGTCGCGGGTCAGATCGCGCAGCTGATGGAGGGGGCGACCACGACGGCCCTGCTCGAGCGGGACCCCGCAGTGGCCGACATCGCACATGCCACGGCTTTGCAGGTCCTGGAGAAGGCCAAGGAGGCGACGGCCTCTCCCCCGCCTCATTGAGAAGATCTCTTGCCGAGGGACTCCCGGAGAGCGCGACTCGATCCGAGACATGTCGCCCGACATGTGGTGGCCGGGGATCGAAAATGGTTCTGAGCGTGAAGGATTGCGCGCACTCGCGTGGCGGGCCGGACGAGTCCGGCCGCAAGTGCGCGCATCGATGATGCTCACAGGCCCAGCGCTTCGGTGACGAACTTCGCCCGTCGACGAGACACCGGAACTATCTCGCGGTAGTTCTCGACGATGAGCTCGAGCTCTCCTCCATCCTTCCGCGACACTTCTCGGACGCGGTTCAAGTTCACGAGGTAGCTCCGGTGAACTCGTACGAAGCCGCATTCCGAGTACTTGTCGTCGATGTTGTCTATTCCGTCTGTCGCGCACCGGAACCGCCCGAGGTCGGTCCTCAGCCACACGGCCCTTCCGACGGCCTCGGCCACGATCACCTCGGCGATGTCGAACAGGACCTGCCGGTCCCCTTTGATTCCGACAACACGTCGCGTCGACCCCAATGCATCCTCCCGTAGCATTGTTTCGGAAGCCACTCGCTCGTCCGGCCCTGCCCGGGTAGTGATACCCGGAGCCTTCAACGGTGTTTCCGTTGGTGTTCCTTGGATTTCGGTGGCCGGACCAGAACCGCGTGCAGCGATCCCGGTCGACCACCGCGGTCCCCGTCCGATGAACGAGGCGCCGTAACCGGGTGATTAACGCCTTCGCCCATCAAGCAGACGCGAGGCCCGCGAAGCAGGAGTCATGGCTAGGACGGAGAGAACTCCGGTCGGGTGGTGGCGCGTCGTGCGCTCGCACCCGACCGGAGGTCTCCCGGCGTCACGCCGCGAACGGCGCTAGTTCCCGGTCAGTCTGGTAGGGCGAAGACGATCAGTGCGCTGCCGTGGCCTGCGCCGAGCATGCCGGGGATGATGCCTTCCAGCCAGCCGCCCCAGCCG